>CAZJSY010000297.1:0-3756 GCA_964548555.1 uncultured Burkholderiales bacterium | reverse complement strand
AGTCGAACAGCCCTCGGGGTTTGGGTGAAAGTCCCGACCGGCGGTGGCCGCGTCGAGATCGACGCGGGAGCCCGCGAGCCCACGGCAGCCAGTCGTGGGTTGACCAGGTGCCGGTACCGCACCGCGGTGCCGAAGGCCTGGGCCGACGGTCAGAGTCCGGATGGGAGAGGGCGCAACGTGGCCGCGAGTTGCGGCCGCGACGCGTCGTTGCCGCGCCCCGTGGGTCGAAGGGACGTACGGGTGAGCGTGGCCGGAACGGTCGCTGACGAGGCGCTGATGCAGCGGGCAATCGATCTCGCGCGCAGCGTGCGTCGGTTCACCGCTCCGAATCCGTGGGTCGGCGCCCTGGTGGTTCGCGCCGGCGCGATCGTCGGCGAGGGTGCCACCTCGCCGCCCGGCGGTCCGCACGCCGAGGTGCACGCGCTCCACGCTGCGGGGGCCCGGGCACAGGGCGCGACGCTGTACGTGTCGCTCGAGCCCTGTTCACACCATGGCCGAACCCCACCGTGCACCGACGCGCTGCTCGCCGCGGGCATCGAGCGTGTCGTCGTCGCACTGCCCGATCCCGACTCGCGCGTCGAGGGCCGCGGTATCAGCGCGCTGCGCGCAGCCGGCATCGCCGTCGACGTCGGTGTCGGCGCACACGACGCACAGCGGCTGCTCGCGCCGTATCTCCACCACCGCCGCACCGGCCGTGCCTACGCGCTCCTGAAGACGGCCGTGAGCCTCGACGGTCGCGTGGCGGCCGCGGACGGCACGTCGCGTTGGATCACCGGCCCGGAAGCGCGCGCCGACGTGCACCGGCTGCGCGCCGAGAGCCAGGCCGTCGTGGTCGGTGCCGGTACCGCCATCATCGACCGGCCCACGCTGACGGCACGCGAGGTCGACCCGCCTGCCGATCCACAGCCGTTGCGTGTGGTGCTCGACGGGTCGGGCCGGGTTCCCGCATCGGGTGACCTGTTCGACACGGGTCTCGCGCCCACGCTGGTCGTCACCACGGAGCAGGCCGACCCGAGCGCCGTGGATGCGTGGCGTGCGGCGGGTGCGAAGGTCGAGACGGTGGATCGGGGTGCCGGCGGCCTCGGTGTCGATCTTCGGGCCACACTCGAGATCCTGGGCGGGCACGGAGTCGTGCAGGCGATGGTGGAGGGCGGTCCCACGTTGCACGCCGCGTTCGTCGACGAAGACCTGGCCGACGCGCTGGTCGTCTACGTCGGCGCGACGCTGTTGGGCGAACGAGGTCTCCCGTCGATCCCGTCGCCCGGTCCCGACAGCATCGGCGAAGCCTCCCGGTTCGAGCTCCTCGACGCGACGCGGCTCGGATCCGACGCGCGCCTGGAACTCGTGGCCCGACGTGAGGTCGCGGCCTGATGTTCACGGGAATCGTCGAGGAGCTCGGCTGTGTGCGTGAGGTCATGCCACGCGAGGGCGGGGCGCGCCTCGAGATCGCGGCGACGACCGTCCTGTCCGACGCCGTCATCGGCGCGTCGATCGCGGTCAACGGCTGCTGCCTGACGGTCGTCGAGCTCGGCGACGGCTGGTGGGCGGCCGACGCCGTCACCGAGACGCTGGAGCGGACCTCTCTCGGATCGCTCCACGACGGCGACCCGGTAAACCTCGAACGTCCGGTGCGACTCGCCGATCGTCTCGGCGGACATCTCGTGCAGGGACACGTCGACGGGGTCGGCACGATCGCGCTGCGGGAACCGTTGGCCGACGGCTCCACCCGCGTCGCGATCCGGGCGCCGCAGGATCTGCTGCGCTACATCGTCGAGAAGGGCTCCATCACCGTCGACGGCATCAGCCTCACGGTTGCGGCGGTGCGCGGCGACGGGTTCGAGGTCGCCGTCATCCCGCACACACTCGCGGTCACGACGCTCGGCAGGAAGCAGCCGGGCGCGGCCGTGAACCTCGAAGTCGACGTCCTCGCGAAGTACGTCGAACGACTGCTCCAAGCGTCCTGAGGAAGGGAACACACGATGCCGTTCAGCAAGATCGAGGACGCTGTCGGAGCCATCCGCGCGGGCGAGATGGTCATCGTGGTGGACGACGCGGACCGCGAGAACGAGGGCGACCTGATCATGGCCGCGGACCGAATGACGACCGAGGCCATGGGATTCATGGTGCGTCACACCAGTGGTGTCATCTGTATGCCGATGCTCGGCGAACGCCTGGACGAGCTACAGCTTCCCTTGATGGTGGCGAACAACACCGAGCACCATCGCACTGCGTTCACCATCTCGGTGGACGCGCGTGCCGGAACCACCACCGGCATCTCCGCCGCTGACCGGGCCACGACGGTGCACGCCCTCATCGAGCGCCGCACGAAGCCCGACGACCTCATGCGCCCCGGGCACATCTTCCCGCTGCGGTACCGGGACGGCGGTGTGCTGAAACGCGCCGGTCACACCGAGGCCGCGATCGACCTGGCCGGTCTGGCCGGTTGCTACCCGGCCGGTGTGCTCGCCGAGGTCGTCAACGACGACGGCACGATGGCGCGACTCCCCGAGCTGGAACGGTTCGCCGCCGAGCACAACCTGTTGATGATCTCCATCGCGGACCTGATCCGCTATCGCCGGCACAAGGAGAAGCTGGTGCGTCGCGTGTCGGAGGCGCGCATCCCGACGCGCTACGGCGACTTCAGCGCTTACGTCTACGAGTCACTCCTCGACGGCGTGGAGCACATGGCGTTCGTGCGTGGCGAGGTGGCCGGGAAGCCCAACGTGCTCGTGCGCGTCCACAGCGAGTGCCTCACCGGAGACGTGTTCGGCTCGATGCGCTGCGACTGCGGTGTGCAGCTCGACGTCGCGCTCGAGCAGATCGCCGAGGCGGGTCAGGGCGTCGTTGTGTACTTGAGAGGTCACGAAGGCCGCGGCATCGGTCTCGGTCACAAGATGCGGGCCTACAGCCTTCAGGACAAGGGGCGCGACACGGTCGAGGCGAACGTCGAGCTCGGATTCCCGGTCGACAGCCGGGAGTACGGCATCGGGTCACAGATCCTCGTCGACCTCGGTATCTCCACCATGCGACTCATGACGAACAATCCTGCGAAGTACGGAGGACTCGACGGATACGGCCTGCAGATCGTGGAGCGCGTCCCGCTGCGGACGACGCCGAACGACGAGAACATCGCCTACCTTCGTGCCAAGCAGGCCAAGCTCGGACACCTCCTCGACCTCGACGACGAAGGCCTCGGCACGAGCTGATCATGGGTGAGTACAGCGCTGGCGAGGAGGAGCTCGACGCGAGCGGCATGCGCATCGCCGTCATCGCGGCGCGCTTCAACGAGCACATCACGAAGCCGCTGCTCGCGGGCGCGCTCGACACGCTGCACCGATGCGGAATCCGCGGCGACGTTCCCGTGTACTGGGTTCCCGGAGCGTTCGAGATCCCGCTCGTCGCGATGCGACTCGCATCGTCTGCACAGTACGACGCGGTCGTCTGTCTCGGTGCGGTGATCCGCGGCGACACACCGCATTTCGACTACGTCGCCGGAGCGTGCGCATCCGGCATCGGACACGTCGCTCTCACGACCGGCGTCCCATGCGTGTTCGGTGTGCTCACGACCGACGATCTCGAGCAGGCGCAGGCGCGCGCCGGCGGCTCCGAGGGCAACAAGGGCTGCGAGGCCGCGCACACCGCGATCGAGATGGCCGCGCTCCTGCGCCGGCTCCCACCCCCCGTCACCGGAGGAGACTGATCCGTGCTTCGACTGGTGCTGCCGAAGGGCACGCTCGAGCGGGCAACACTGCAACT
>CAZJSY010000296.1:0-3771 GCA_964548555.1 uncultured Burkholderiales bacterium | reverse complement strand
CGTATCCACGTTGGGTGGTCGGCGCGAAGCGCATCCGCGAGGTCGACGAGTCGTGGCCCGCGCCGAGGTCGAGCTTCCATCACGCGGTGGGTGCGGGGCCGACCGAGGTGCGGGACGCGACGACGGTCGTGGAGATCGAACCGCCCCGGCGACTCGTCCTCGAAGCGCATTTCCGTCCGCCGGGAGTCGCCACCGTGGAGTTCGACCTCGAAGCGCTCGAACCCGACCGGACGCGCCTCACGATGCTGGAGCACTCGCTACGCGGTCCGGCGATCTTGAACAACCGGGTGGCTCAGCTCGTCGCCGACCCGCTGCTGGCCGCTCGCAATTGGTGGTCACTGCGACGCCTCAAGCACATCGCGGAGACGCGCGTTCGCTCGTCGTGACGAGCGGCGCCGTCACTCGACTCAGGTGACGGCGTCCTCGGCCCCGACGAGCAGCGCGGCCGTCGTGTCGTCGGTTTCGATCGGTGCTTCCGCCGGCGCACGGGCAGGCAGGAACTTGGCCGCGAACGTGGCCGCGCCGAGCACGATGACGACCGCGAGCGCGTATGTAACCCGCATCGACGACAGGAACGCGCGATGCGCCGCGGCGCGAAGCGCGGCGCCCGCGGTGTCGGGATGCGCGGCTGCGACCTGGAGTGAGTGGCCGATCGAGTCGCGCCCGGCGCGAAGGAGTGCCGGCGGGACCGATCTCGCGGTGTCGATGACCTGGTGATAGCGCGCCGCGAAGATGCTGCCGAGCAGCGCCACGCCCAGCGCGCCACCCGTCTGCCTGGTGGTGTCGTTCACGGCGGAGCCGACGCCCGCACGCGACGGCGGCAGGGAGCCCATGATCGACTCGGTGACCGGGACCGAGGTCGTTCCCATACCGAACCCGTAGATCAACCGGACGACGAAGCCGATGGTGAACGACGACATGATCGTGTTGGAGCCGTAACAGCCCATGCACGCCGCGACGATCAGCAAGCCTCCGACCACGACGCGCTTGGTGCCGTACCGGGCGACGAGTCGGGGCGCGGTCGGCGAACCGACCATGAGCCCCAACGCGACGGGTGTGAGCATCAGCCCCGACTTGAGGGGGCTGTAGCCGAGGATGAACTGGAAGTACTGCGTGAGCAGGAACGTGGACGCGAACAGGGCGAAGAACGTGAGCGTGATCGTGCCGGACGCGGCCGAGAACCGCGGATTCTTGAAGAACCGGACATCGAGCATCGGGTGCGGCGTGTGTGACTCCCACCAGGCGAACGCGACGAGGAACGCGGTGCCGAGGACGAAACCGCCGAGCACATCCGGCCCGGTCCATCCGACGTTCGGGCCCTCGATGATCCCGTAGAGCAGGCACACCAACGCGCCGATCGACAACAACGCACCGATCGGGTCGAGCGGGCTCTCCGCACGGCTCCCCGAGTTCGGGATGAGCAGCTGCGTCAGCACCAGGGCGGCCGCGCAGATCGGAACGTTGATGAGGAACACGGACGACCACCCGAAGTGCTCGACGAGAAGACCGCCGACAAGCGGCCCTACCGCGATCCCGATCCCCGAGACTCCGGCCCAGATCCCGATCGCGCGCGATCGCTCGCCCGGATCGCGGAACGTGTTGGTGAGGATGGACAACGTCGTCGGGAAGATGAAGGCGCCGCCGATGCCCATCAACGCGCGCGCCGCGATCAACATGCCGGGCGACGACGCGGCCGACGCCAATGCCGAGCACGAGCCGAACCACACGAGTCCGAAGGTGAGCGCATACTTGCGCCCATACCGGTCGCCGAGCGATCCGGCGGTGAGCAGCAGGCACGCGAACACGATCGTGTACGCGTCGACCATCCACTGCAGCTGCGAGCCCGACGCGCCGAGATCGCGCACGATGGAAGGCAACGCGACGTTGAGGATGGTGTTGTCGACCCCGATGACGATCAGGCAGACGCACAACGTGCCGAGGATCCACCACCGGCGCGCGTGAACTTGGTCCTCGGTACCGAGCGCTTCGACCGGCGCGCTGGAGACCATCCCCTTGAACCGCCCCTACTCGTCACGGATCGGTCACGGACCTGTCACTGCGCATGGAACTGCGCTTGTAACTGACCGGTTAAAAGCACCAGGATACCAGCGTGGCGTCGAGACGAGTGAAGGGCACGGCCGAGCCCACACCGCCGGCCCGGGTGACCCGGGACCCGGAGGGGACGAGGCGACGGATCCTCGACGCCGCGCTGGACGAATTCGCAGCCAAGGGTCTCGACGGCGCCCGGGTCGACGCGATCGCGGCCCGCGCCGGCGTGAACAAGCGGATGCTCTACTACTACTTCGGCTCGAAGGACGACCTGTATCGCGCCGTGCTGCGCAACCGCCTGGGGGATCGCCCGCCCACCGCCGCCGCGGCCGACCACGTCGGGCCCGACCGCCTCGCCGAGCTGCAGGACCGGCTCACCCGTCCCCGGGAGCGTGAGTACATCCGACTGCTCACGTGGGAGGCCATCGAGCGCGGGACGCGACGCAGGATCGAGGACGAGGAGCTTCGCCGTCAAGGGCTCGAGCGCTGGATCGACCAGGTACGAGCCGCACAGCGCGACGGCCGGCTACCCGACGACCTCGACCCCGCGCAGCTCGTACTGTCGGAGCTCGCGCTGACCCTCCTTCCGCTCGCGTTCCCGCAACTGACGCGGCTGGTCACCGGGCGCGCGCCGAACGACCCACGCTTCCTGGAAGAGCGCCGCGAGTTCCTGGCGCGGCTCGCGCGTCACATCGACGGGCGCTGAAGGCCGTCAACGCGGGATGATGAGGCACCGCCTGAGGGCCTCGTCGACGAAGCCCCCCGTGCCCGCGCCTGTCACGAGATGCCCGACGTGGCCCGCGTGCACCCACTTGATCGACGGTCGGTCCCAGTGCTCCCACAACGCGACGATCTGCTCGACCGGGTCGACGAGGCGATCGGCCGTGCCCGCGTAGATGAACCGGCGGTCGTGCGCGGTCGCCGGCGCGGGCACGAGCGGCGACACCGCGCGGTGCAGCAGGTCGGCCTTCTCACCGAGCAGCCGGAAGTCCTCGAGCCGGCGGATCTCGCGGGGCGTGTGGCGCCGCAGCACGCGCGGGAAGTCGACCGCGGGCATCCCCGCGATCACGCCGTCGAGCGGTTGCTCCAACCCGGCCACCAGCGCGGCGACGTACCCGCCGAGTGAGAGCCCGGTGATCGCGACACCCGAGGGATCTTGGGCGCGGACCCAGGACAGGATGCGTCGGACGTCCCACGCCGCCTGCGCGAGCCCGTGCACGTTGTCGAGCACGTCGACGGTCGGGAACTGCACGTCCCATGAACGCGGACCACCGCGTGCACCGTGCAGCGGCAGGATCGGTAGCACCACGTTGAGACCCAGGTCTTCGTACAGGTGTTTGACGCGAAGCACCCACGGGTCCACTTCGGGACGACCCATCGCGGTGCCGTGCACGGAGACGACCCACGGTCGGGGCCGGTCGTCGCCGTGCCGGAGCACGTAGGCACGCGCGGTGCGGTTTGCCTCGTACGACAGCCACCGGTCGCGGCCCGGCTCGCCTTCGTGCGGCTCCCACTCGCTCGCGAACGTGAAGCCGTGCATGCGCACCGGCCAGTCGACACTTCGGCACGGCGTCGTCTCGACGAGCGGCGGAGGCTCTCCGATGTACGACGCCGGGTCCTCGAGCCAGCCTCGCTCACCGAACATCGCGACGGCGTCGTCGACCTCACGCTCGATCTGGTGGAACGCCTCGGCCGTCGGCGGCTTGCGGATGATCTTGAACG
>CAZJSY010000295.1:0-3789 GCA_964548555.1 uncultured Burkholderiales bacterium | reverse complement strand
TCTTCGTCTTCGGCTACGACCCGCTCGAGTTCCAGGGAACGCTGGAGGCGATCGCCGAGGGCGCGTTGAACGTCGATCCGCTCATCACCGGTGTGGTCGGTGTCGAAGGGGTTCCCGCGGCGTTCGACGCGCTCGCGAATCCGGAGGACCACGTCAAGATCCTCGTCGAGCCGGGCGGGCCCGCATTCCCGACCGCGGTGTAACCCGACACTCCGGCGTCGTTTTCGTACCGCCTCGGTTTCAAAACGGCGTCAGAACTCAGCGGTGCCGGTACGCGCCGGCCGTTGTGAACATCCCGCGCGACCACCGGGCCGGTGTGCCGAGAGTCGCGCGGGGATAGTCCTCGAACATCCAGCGCGCGAAGTTGCGACGCGTCCACGGTGTGAGCGACACCGCGCGGATCGCCGCGCGCGCGCGAACAGGTGATCCCATGACGCGCTGCAAGATCGCGGCGAGACGGAGATCGGTTCCGAGCGCGCGCAGCACATTTCGGCGGTATCGACGGGCGACGTCGGCGCGCGTCCCGCCCCGTGCGATCGCGTCGGCTGCCAGCTCGCCCGTCTCGAGTGCCTGCGCGATGCCCTCGCCCGTGAGGGGATCGACGACCGACGCCGCGTCGCCCACGAACAGGACCGGACCGTGTGTGAGACGCCCTCCTTCGAACGCGCTCGGTATCGGCCACGCGCGGTGCGGTCCCTCGGGACACGCCGTTTCACCCAGGATCGTTCGCAGACCGGTTCGCGTGAGCAGGTCGGGCCACAGTGCCTTGAGCTGTTTTCCCCCGCCCGGCCGGCGCAGCACACCGAATCCGACGTTGGCCCGCCCATCGGGCAGCGGAAAGACCCACGCGTAGCCAGGCAACAGGTCGGGCTCGAACACGACCCACAACCGCCGGTCGGTCACACCGTCGAAGTACTGGCGGACGGCATGCCACGTGCCGAGGTCCGGCGCGCCGCCGGCCCCGACCGCACGACGGGTAGGCGAGTAGTGCCCGTCGGCCGCGACGACCCAGCGGGTCTCGAGCACGTCGCCGCCCGCGAGACGGACCGTGACGGTGCCGTCCCCGGTGTCGTTGCCGTCGTTGCCGCGCTCGACGCTCTCGAGCGCGGCGCCTTCCCGCACGTCGACGCCGCGCCGGCGGGCGAGATCGACGAGCGCCGCGTCGAGCTCCATCCTCGGCACGACGGCCGCCGCGGTGCCGTCGGAGGACATGGGCAGCACGACGCGCCGGCCGCCGGGGGACACCAGCACCGTCTCTGACACGGAGGTGAACGACGGCAGCGCGTCGAACGACAATCCCAGGTGTTCCAGTCGCCGTAGGGCAGCCGTCGTGAGCCCGTCGCCGCACGTCTTGTCGCGTGGGAAGGTCGCCTTGTCGACGACGACGACGTCGAGGCCGGCCTCGTGGGAGCGGGCGGCGGCGGCGATACCCGCCGGACCGGCGCCGACGACGACCACGTCGTGAGGGGTGGCGCGGGGCATGGCTGGGACCCTACCGGCCCGCGGTTTTCGCCACCCGAGCGGGTGACTTTGTGCCGGATCTCACCGTCCGTACTCAAGGAGGGCGTAGCTGGACGCCGATGACCAATCGATGGCGCGTCGAGAGCCGACGGCTTCGTACACCGCGCGGTCCGCACGAGGAGACTGGATGGACGGTCGGATGGTCGTGACCTTCCGGGTGGCGCCGAGGCGCGACACGACGCTCACCATGACGGCCGGTCGGTCGTCATGACGAGCGCGCCGGTCTTCTTCGATCCGTCGGTACCCGCGATGCCGCCGTCAACCGGCGAAGGACGCGTCCTGCGCATCACCGACCGCACGCTCACGATCGACGACATGCTTCGCTTCGCTGCCGGGAGCTCGTACTCGGGGCTGCTTCGCGTCGACGGTTCCACTACCGGAGAGCTCGAGATCGACGAGGGCCAGGTCATCGGGGCACGGCTCTCGGGCGGTGTGGAGCTCGGCGATGTGTTGACCCGGCGCGTCGGCGAGGACCGGTCGGACACCGCGGTCGCGGACGCGGTGCTCGAGCACGCCGTCGAGGTGCTCCTCCAGCTCGAGCTCGCCACCAGCGGCACGACGACCCTGGAGCTCGTGAGCGCGCCGCCCGCGCCCGCGCCCGTGCCCGCGCGCCACCGCGCCCGACTCGACGTCGCGGACGTCTTGGAAGCGAAACACGCTCGCCTGCGCGAGTGGAAGCAGATCGCTTCCCATATGCCGCCCGCGGACGCATCGCTGCGTCTCGCCGCGAATCTGCCGCCGGGGGAGATGTCGCTCGACAGCGACGACTGGCGCGTCCTGCTCGCACTCCGCGATCCCGCGACGGTCGCGCACGTGGTGCGCGAAGCGGGGATCGGCGCACTCTGCGCGTGCCGTTCGTTGCTGCGTCTCCTCGAGCGTGGCGCGGTTCAGATCGTCGCCGAAGCAGAGGGCGTCGTCGGCGCCGACAGGGGGACATGGTGATCCGCAACCTGAAGTTCCGTTCCAAGCTGATCCTGCTCGTCGCGCTGCCGCTCTGCGCGCTGGTCGCGGTCACCGTGCCGGGGCTCACGAGCCGCTTGTCGGTGGTGCGCGCCGAGACGCGCGCCCAACAACTGCAGGCCCCGTCGGCGACACTCACGCGGCTCGTCCAGGCGCTCGACAACGAGAACGCGCTGTCGGACTGGTACGTGGCCGGCGGCGACGCACGGGTGCAGGCACAGTTGAAGAAGGCGCGGACCCAGACCGACCGTGAGATCGCCGGCGTGCGGCCTCTGGTCGAGCAGCTGCGTAATGCGCACGCCGGTGCGGCCGCCGACGGGGTGACCAAGCTGCTCGCCCGGCTGCAGCGCCTCCCCAAGCTGCGCCAGGGCGTCGATTCACGTGCCACACAACTCGACGGCCTGAACGCGTACTTCCAGGACTCGGTCGGCCAGGTGCTCGCAGTCGTTGACGCCATGGGCGCGCCGCTTCGTGACGCGAACGAAGTTGCGAACCTGCGTGACTTCGCCAGCGTGCTGCGCCTCGCTGCAGCTGCGGGCCAGGAACGAGCCGTGGTGACCGGTGGGTTCGCGCCGGGACTGCTGTCGCAGTCCCTCGCGCAGCAGGTCGCGGGGGCCGTTGCCGCGCAAGACGCCTACCGCGCGTCCTTCGAAGGCCAGGCATCACCCGCGCTGCGCGCGGCGTTCGAGAACCGCATGCGTTCAGGCGGCGTGGTTGCCGACCGGGTACACGCGTTACGAACCGATGCGCTCGCCGGGCGCCTCGCGGACGACCCGGCCGCCGCGCAGAATTGGTACGACGCCAGCACACAACAGACCGAGATGCTCTTCGCAGCCGCTCACGGCGTACTCGCTCAGTCGGACGAGTTCGGCACGGCCCGCAAGAGCACCGCCGAACGCGAGATGCTGCTGTACGGCGCCGGCGCGCTCGCAGCCCTGCTCGTAGCGGTGGGTCTCGCGTTCGTTATCGGACGTTCGGCGACGCGTTCGCTGCGCCGATTGACCAGTGCCGCCGACGACATGACCACTCGTGGACTACCGCAGCTGCTCGACACGCTGCGAACGGGTGGTGTCCCGACCGCAATCGAAGAGATTTCGCCGATCCCGGTGAAGTCGCGCGACGAGATCGGTGCGCTCGCTCGGGCGTTCAACGCGATGGAGCAGGCAGTCGTCGAGGTTGCACAGGAGCAGAGCGTGCTCCTGCAACGTGGCGTAAGCGACCTGTACGTCAACCTCGCGCGGCGCAACCAGAGCCTTCTCGACCGCCAGATCCGGATGATCGACAAGCTCGAGCGTGACGAGGTCGATC
>CAZJSY010000294.1:0-3796 GCA_964548555.1 uncultured Burkholderiales bacterium | reverse complement strand
TGGGTCGCCTCGTCGACCGCCATGCTGCTCGTGCCGGTCGGCTGGCCGTACTCGGTGCCCCAGATCTGCTTGTTGCCGTCGCCGTTCGCAACCATGATGTCGTGCTCGAGTGACGACTGGAGCAGTGCGTTCCAGCCGACCTTGCCGCTCAGCGGGTCGTGCGGCATCGGCGGGTACGGGTGCGTACCGAAGGCGTCGAACGAGCCCTGTGCGCCGGCGGCGTACATCGCCTTGAGGAAGTTCACCGGGCTGATCGGGTCGGTCGGGTTGGCGCCGAGGTCACCGTGCGGCGCGAGTCCGGCCGTGACGACGATGGCGGACGGGTCTGCGGCGTGGATGGCCGGGTACGCGGCCTTGAGCAGCGTGACGTACGCAGGAGCGTCCGGTGCGCCGACCCACCACTGGTTCAGGTTGGCCTCGTTCCAGATCTCGTAGCCGTGCACACCACGCGGCGCGTAACGGGCCGCGGCCTGCGCTGCGAAGTTGGCGTAGGTGTTCGGGTTGGCGGGCGGGCAGAACATGCTGGAAGAGCAACTCGCCTTGCGTGCCCACGTCGGCGTGTAGTCGAGCGTCATCAGCACGTTCATGCCGCGGGCCTGGATCGCGTCGACGGCCCGGTCCACGTAGCTCCAGCGGAACTGGCCCTGCGTCGACTCGACGCCGGTCCAGTTGACGTCGAGTCGGATCCACTTGGCGCCGGTGGAGGCGGCGTTGTCGAGGTCACGCGCCTGATCGGCGTCGCTCTCCCAGACGAGGCCGCCGCCAGGGGAGAAGCCGACCCTGTTCCCTCCGGCGAGCGGGCTTGCGCCGCCACCGGTCCCCACCTCGAAACCACAGCCCGTGGCAAGGACCGCGAGGGCGAGAGCAAGGAGGACAAACGGGATCTTCGTGATTCGATGCAGTGTCTTCAACACCGGAACGACCTCTTTCCGTGGTTGTGGTGCTGCCCTCCGTCACTCTTTGTCGACCGAGACGGAGGCCGTTCTTGAGCCCGCGACACGACAAATGACCGAGGTCCCTCACGCTCCGTAATGGGACGGACGTGCCCAGAGGCGACGGAACGTGGCGGAGATGGACATCTCACGGTCCGCGGGTTACGGTTCTCGTGGGGTGAGGGCGTCTTCCGAGCGGGGGATGCCCGATGAACGAACCGTCGTCGAACGAACCGTCGTCTGCGCACATCGCCGTCGAGCACCGCGACACGGTCCTCGTCGTCGACGACTTCCATGCCGTGCGCGCCGTGTACCGCCGCGGGCTCGAGGCGGTCGGCGTGCAGGTCCGCGAAGTGTCCGACGGGCGCGGTGCCCTCGACGTCATCTCGCGCTCACGTCCCGGTGTTGTCGTGTTGGACGCGAGCCGATCGGCGTCCGATGGTTACAACCTCCTCGCGACGCTGCGCGAGGACCCGGCGATGGCGACGCTTCCGGTGCTGCTCGTCACGCGCCACGACGAGGCAGCCGCCGCGCTGCGCGCCGGCGCCGACGACATCCTGCGTGAGCCGTTCCGTCCCGAGGAGCTCGTGGCGCGCGTGCAGTCGCTGCTGCGCAAGCAGAACGCGTGGCGCACGGAGATCCATCAGCGGATGGCCGCCCGCTCGGCTCAGCTCGACGCGCTCGGTCAGGTGGAGCCGGCCGGGTCGCCGGAGGAGACCGCCGTGCGCGTCGTCGACGCGCTCTGCCGGGTCGGGGGCATCGAATCGATCGCGGTCATCGGTCTCCTCGACGGCCACGCTCGTCTGCTGGCCGGCGCACCCCGCCGCGTGGCGCCGGAGCCGGGCCCGTTGCCGGGCAGTGTGGCGAGGATGCTCGATGTCGCGTCGCGCATGGAGCCCTGCGTGGCCGATGTCCTCGCGGAGGAGACCAGCTGGGTCGATCCGCCCAACGCGTTCGCGCCGTTGCGCAGGAGCGGTACGTGCTTCGGATTCCTCGCGGTACGCATCAACGACTGGGCGGGCGCCGGCCTCGCGACGGCGATCGACCTCGCTGCACCGGTGGCGGCGCTGCTCGCCGGAGAGCTCGCGGGGAACGCGGCAGATGCAACCGCGCGTGCCGAGATCGATGAACTGCTCGCGTCGGGTCGCTTCCATCCGGTCTTCCAGCCGGTGGTGAACCTCGTCGACCGCTCGCCGACGGGTTTCGAGGCCCTGACGCGCTTCGACGACGGATCACGGCCCGACCTGCGGTTCGGAGAGGCGGCCCGTGTCGGACGCGGGACACAACTCGAGATCGCGACGATGCGGCGCGCGTGCGCGGACGCCGCCTGTCTCGACGGCGACGCATGGTTGTCGCTCAACGTGTCGCCGACGCTGTTGCGGAATCCTGGCCTCTTGGCGCAGGAGGTCCAGGATCTCGATCGACCGATCGTGCTGGAGCTCACGGAGCGGGAGGCGATCGACGACTACGACGCGCTGCGCTCCATGCTGGCGTCGTTGCCCGGCGAACCGAAGCTCGCGATCGACGACGCCGGCGCGGGGTACGCGAGCCTCCGCCACATCCTCCAACTGCATCCGGAGTTCATCAAGCTGGACTCGACGTGGGTGCAGGGCATCGACTCGGATCCCGCGCGTCAGGCGCTCATCGCCGGTCTGCAGCTGTTCGCGGCCGAGTCCGACATGACGCTGATCGCGGAGGGTGTCGAGACGCCCGGGGAAGCGATCGCGTTGCTGGACCTCGGTCTCGACTACGCGCAGGGATATCTCTTCGGGAAGCCGGAGCCCGTCACCGCGGCCGGCGAACCGTAACGAGCACCCGCGCCTGCGACGCGACGAAGCGACGGCAGGCGCCGTGAGCACTCCGTACCGAACGAGCTGACAACGAGGTCATGACATGTTTGCCGAGGTGCCGAGACCGGAAGGTGACTGGCGCGAGCAGGCGGAGTGCCGCGGGTGTCCGCCCGCGATGTTCTTCCCGCTCGACGAGAGCGAGGACGCGGAACCCAAAGCGGTGTGCGCGTCGTGTGCCGTGCGCACCGATTGCCTGATCGACGCGCTCCTCGCGCGCGAGACCCAGGGAATCCGGGGCGGTCTGAACGAACGCGAGCGCAAGAGCCTCGTTCGTCGCGTACGTCGCAACGTGCGATTGGGCCGTTCCCCGGGACTCATGGCCGCCGTCGCGGTGCTGGAACCGCGTCAGCCGGCTCGGAGCGCCTGAGGGCGGCGCGTCGACCGTTCGACGGCGGTCGCACCCTCTGCAGGTGTCCACCGGCGTGTCGCCGAGTTGTCGCGTTGTTGTTGCAAGGCCGCCGTGATCCCGGGTAAGGATGCCTGGAGCGAACGAGGGGGCAGGCTGTGCGCTCACGAACCGCGGCCGAGGCACAGGCACTCGGCGAGCTGTGCGGCAACATCATGGCGCTGGCCGCGGCGGCCTACGTCACCTGGTCGACCGTGGTGGCCTTCACGGGCGGCACGATCCCACTGACCCGCTGGCGGATCGCAGGCGGTGCCGGCGTCGGCGTTCTGTGGATGTGCATCGTCGATCCGCTGGTGGCCTCGGCCGCGTTGGCCTTGGCGTACACCATGGTTGCGGTGTTGACGTGGCTGGTGGGCCTGGCATCGGGCGTTCGCCCGGACAGCGAGCCGGGCACGCTCCAGCACCTGCAGTAACCGTAGGGGGCGCGCGCTCCCGGGCTCCGCCCAGCGCGCGGCTCCGTCCGCACTGTCACATGGCTCCCCCCGGCGGCGCGCTCCCGGGCTCCGCCCAAGGCGCGGCTCCGTCCGCACTGTCACATGGCTCCCTCCGCGGCGCGCTCCCGGGCTCCGCCCAGCGCGCGGCTCCGTCCGCACTGTGCGAATCTGAGG
>CAZJSY010000293.1:0-3803 GCA_964548555.1 uncultured Burkholderiales bacterium | reverse complement strand
CAGAGCGTCCTCGCATCGGTTCCCGTGCCCGGAGCGACGGGCGCACGCGGGTAGCACGTCAGGGTGCTCACGCGCAGGGGATGGTCGCTGCTCGGGGCATCGGTCGGACTGCTCGTCGCGGGCCGGCTCCTCGGCACGATGGAGCTCCCCGCGCTCGCGATCGCCGGATTCGGTCTCCTCGCCTTCGGCACGTGGTGGACCCGACGCCAGCCCGCACGTGTGGAGCTCGAACGGCTGCTGCGGCCGGCGCGGCTCCACGTCGACGACGAAGGCCGCGTCGACCTCGCGCTGACCAACATCGGCGCGCGACCGAGCAACGTGCTGGCCGTCACCGACACGTTCGAAGACGGCCGCCGCGCGGCGCGTTTCCTCGTCGCTCCGTTGCCACCCGGTCAGACGGGACGCGGGGCATACCGCGTACCGACGACACGACGCGGACGGTTCACGCTCGGTCCGCTCACGATCGCGCTGACCGACCCGTTCGGTCTTGTCCGCCGTTCGTGGGACGCAGGTGAACTCGACGAGGTCGTCGTGGCGCCGCGCGTCCACAACATCGTCGCGCTCGGTGACGTGACGGGCTCTCCCCTCCGGGTCCCGTCGCGCGGACCGACACGCATCACTCCCTCCGACGTCGGTGAGGAATTCCTGACGCTGCGCGAATACGAGGTCGGCGACGACCTCCGTCGCGTGCACTGGAGATCCACGGCGCACACCGACGACCTCATGGTCCGCCAGGAGGAAGCGCAGCGACGGCCGGAGATCACGGTCGTGCTCGACACACGCGCGAGCGTCTACGACCACGCGTCGTTCGAGCTCGCCGTCGAAGCGGTGGCCTCGGTGGCGACCGCGATGGTGCGCATCGGGCGTCGCGTCGACGTGCTCACCACGTCGGGTCTGCGGCTCGCGACCGCGTCACCCCGCGATCTCGTGGTGCTGATGGACCAGCTCGCCATCATCGAGCCGGAGGAGTTCGACCGGCTCGGAGGCATCGTCGAGGGGTTCGGAACGAGGCGCCCTACCGGCGCGCTCGTCGCGGTCACCGGCCGCATCGAACCCGCGACGGCGGAAGCGTTCCGGCAGGCCGCGTCGGGCTTCGGCATGACGATCCTGGTCGGCACGCGCGCCGGCGGCGCCGTCGCGTCGCCCGCTCGCGGCTCCCGCGCGTTCCTCACCATCGACGCCTCGTCAGAACCGTTCCCCAACGTCTGGAATCGGACCATCCTCCAATGGCATCTCGCCGCGACGCCCCGGCACTTGCTCTCGCAATCCTGAGCAGCGCCGCGGCGCTGAGCTTCGGACGCGTGTTCAGCGATGGCCGCTTCGCGACCACGGTGGTCGCCGCCGCACTGCTCGTGCACGGACTTGGTGTGTTCGCGCGCCGGCGGCGACTGTCGGCCATCGCGACACTCGCGCTGTCGGCCGCGGCACTCGGCCTCTTCATCAGCTGGTTCCTCGTGCCCGCGACGACGACGTTCGGTGTCCCGGGGTCCGCGACCTGGCACGAGATCGGCCACCGGCTCTCGGAAGGCTGGCACGTGTACCGCACCGGTCACGCGCCCGTCCCGGTCACCGGAGGACCCGTCCTGCTCTGCGTCGTCGCGACATGGCTCGCGGCGCAAGTGGCCGACTGGCTCGCCTTCCGTCACGACGCGACGGTCGGCGCCATCGTGCCCGAGCTCGTTCTGTTCATCTTCGCCGCGACGCTCGGCACGTCGACCCTTCGTTCGCCCGTCACGCTCGCGTTCGGCGCTGCGGCCGTCGTCTTCCTCCTGTTCCAACAGCAGGTGTTGCTCGAGCGGCGACGCGCGTGGTTCACGGGAAGGTCTCTCGGCTCGCGTGCCAGTCTGCTGCGGGTGGGCTCGGTCGTGGGTGTGCTGACCGTGCTCGGCGGTCTCGTCATCGCCCCTGCGCTCCCCGGCTCCGACGCGCGGGCGTGGTTCAACTACCGCAAGCTCGGTCAGTCCGGCTCGGGTGGACCGGGTCGTTACGACACGATCAGCCCGCTCGTCGACATCAAGGATCGTCTCGACGGGCCGAACTCGAGACTCGAGCTGTTCACGGTGAGCTCGCCGCGCAGCGCGTACTGGCGTCTCGCCGCGCTGGACACGTTCGACGGCGAAGTCTGGGGAATCAACAGCAAGGTGCAGGACGTGCGCGCGGTGTTGCCGCAGCGCGACTCGTCACCGGATGCGTTCGCACAGTCGTACGTGATCAAGGCGCTGGACCAGCAGTTCCTCCCGGCCGCGTTCTCGCCGAAGGCCATCGACCTCGACGCGGCACGCATCGTGCCGGAGTCGGGGACGATCATCTCCGACAGCTCCACCATCGTCGGCAAGCAGTACACCGTCGTGTCACAGGCACCGGTTCGTCCTTCGCTCACCGATACCGGGTCGTGGATTCCCGCCCCGAGCAACATCACGGACCGTTACGGCGTGCTCCCCCAGAACTTTCCCGACTCGGTCGCCGTCGCGGCACGACAGGCCACCGAGGGCGCGTCCACACCCCTCGAGAGGGCACTCGCCCTCCAGGAGTTCTTCCTCGCCAACTTCCGGTACAGCCTCGATGTGCCCCGCGGCCACAACGAGAACGCGATGCAGACCTTCCTCACCGACAAGGCGGGCTTCTGCGAGCAGTTCGCGGGCACGTACGCCGCGATGGCACGGGTCGTCGGTCTCCCGTCCCGTGTCGCGGTCGGCTTCACGCAGGGCACCTTGGAACCCGACGGCCTGTACCACGTCTCCGGACGCAATGCCCATGCGTGGCCCGAGGTGTACCTGAACGGCAAGTGGGTGCAGTTCGAGCCAACCCCGGCGGGCGACCAACCCGGGCAGCCGCAGGCCGGCCCCGACAACGGCACGACGGCGACCACACTCCCACCCACGCCGACCACGGCCCCGGCATCCGCCCAGAACAACCCGGGACGCGGGGGCGGTGCGAACGGACTCGGCGACATCAAGACGACGCCGGGATCGTCGGTGGCCTCGCACCACGGATCGGGGTCGGGCTGGCTCGCCGCTCTCGCGCTCGGGGCGCTGCTCGTCGCGGCGGCGGCCGCCTTCCCCACGGTGGTACTCGTCGCGAAGGCCCGCCGCAGACGGCGCCGCCGGTCCGCCGTTGAGCCACGCACCGCCGTGACGGGCGCGTGGGAGGAGGTCCTCGACCGTCTCGACGAGGCGGGAATCGGTCGGCGCCCCGCGTTGACGCCGCTCGAGCTGGCGGACTTCGCCCCCGCGCGGGGCGTGCCGGCCCGGGCTGCGGCACCGTTGCGCGACCTGGCCGGCACCTACACCGTCGCGACGTATTCGCCCCGGGAGTTCGACTCCACCCGCGCGGTGGAGGCCTGGGAGTCCCTCGTGGCGGTCGAGGGCGTGCTCGAGCGGGAGGCGGGGTGGCGTCGGCGGTGGATCCGGCGTCTCGATCCCCGGACGCTGCGGACGGGCTCGGCGGCGCGCTGACGGCGGCCGCGCTCAGCTACTGGTCGTCGCGCCGCCAGCGGTCGCGGAACTTCTTGCCGGTGTTACCGAAGACACCGCGCAGCGCCCCCGTCCGCATGGAGCTGGTGAGACTCTCCAGTCCGGCTTTGCCCAGCTTTCGCACGTTCCGCTCGATGACGAGCAGGCAGCCGAGCATGACGAGAAAGCCGACGACACCGAGAACGAGCAGCTTGGTGAAGGTGAACAACAGCAAGGCAAGGCCTGCGAGAAACCCGACGGCTGCCCACTTGATGACGCGGGCCGAGTGACGGTACAGCGTCGTCTCGGACACCTGCTGCACCAGCGCGGGATCGGTCTGGCTGAGGTTTG
>CAZJSY010000292.1:0-3822 GCA_964548555.1 uncultured Burkholderiales bacterium | reverse complement strand
GGTACACCGCCACGATCGCCAGCGTGAACAGGATCTTGTTCCGCAGGTCGGGCACCCGGAACATGTTCCGGAGACGGGAGAGCATGGGGTGCGCCGTCCTCCTCGGTCGGGGGGTGCCCCAGATTACCGGTTCGTCAGCGCGTTCCCGCGGGCGGGGGGACGAACGCGGTAGGGAGAAGGCAGCGTCTCGGTGCGACCCCCCGCGGCCTCGATGGCCCGCACCGCCGCGGCCGAGAAGGCGTGGGCCCGGACCGTGAGCGCCTTGTCCAGCTCACCCCGAGCGAGCACCTTCACCAGGCCGTGCTTGTGGACGAGCCCGCGTGTACGCAGGAGTCCGGGGTCGATCTCGGCGCCGGCGTCGAACGTCGCGAGAGTGTCGAGGTTGACCACGACGTACTCGACCCGGAACGGGTTCTTGAACCCCTTGGCCTTCGGTGTGCGGCGCATGAGCGGAGTCTGACCGCCCTCGAAGCCCGGCTTCACCGTGTCGCGTGCGCCCTGGCCCTTCATGCCCCGGCCCGCGGTCTTGCCGCCCTTGCCGGCGATGCCGCGCCCGACCCGCCGGCGGGGCCGGCGCGATCCTTCGGGCGGCTTCAAGTCGTGCAGCTTCACGAGATCTCCTCGATGCGGACAAGATGCGGCACGCGGGCGAGCATTCCACGGATCTCCGGACGGTCGGCATGCTCCACCGACTGGTTGATGCGCCGGAGGCCGAGGGCCCGCAACGTGCCGCGCTGCTTCGGCTTCTTGCCGATCGACGACCGGACGAGGGTGACGCGTAGACGGGTGGCCATCACGGAACCTCGGTCGGCTCGGGCTTACGGGTCGACGCCTCGCGGTACGCGCGCAGCATCCCCGTGGTCGACACCTCCTCGGCCGACTTGCCGCGCAGCTTCGCGACCTCGTCGGGACGACGCAGGCCGCGCAGGCCTTCGATCGTCGCGCGCGACACGTTGATCGCGTTCGACGAGCCGAGCGACTTGGCGAGGACGTCGTGCACGCCTGCCGCCTCGAGGATCGCCCGTGCCGCGCCGCCTGCGATCACACCGGTTCCCGGCGCCGCCGGCTTGAGCAGCACACGTGCCGCATCGTGGATACCGAGGATCTGGTGGGTGATCGTCGATCCTGCAAGGGGCACCGCGAAGAGGTTCTTGCGCGCCTCCTCCATGCCCTTCTGGATCGCGGCCGGCACCTCCTTGGCCTTGCCGTAGCCGAGGCCCACGTTGCCGGTGCCATCGCCCACCACCACGAGCGCGGTGAAGGAGAAGCGCCGGCCGCCCTTGACGACCTTCGCCACACGGTTGATTGCGATGACTCGCTCTTCGTACTGACCTTCGGCCATACCCGACGAACTCCCTAGAACTCGAGGCCGGCTTCGCGGGCCCCGTCGGCCACCCCGGCCACGCGGCCGTGATAGCGGAAGCCGCCGCGGTCGAACACGACCGTGGACACTCCCTGGGCCCGGGCGCGCTCGGCGACGCGCTTGCCGACCGACTTGGCGGCTTCGACGGTGCCGGTCGCCGAGGAGCCCGCGTCGCTCTCGACGGTGGACGCGGCCGAGATCGTCCGACCGCTCACATCGTCGATGATCTGCGCATAGATGTGACGGTTCGACCGGAACACCGCGAGGCGCGGTCGTTCGGCCGTGCCGCGCACCTTCTTGCGCACGCGGCGGTGGCGACGTTCCCGTCCCAGTTGCCGGCTCGTACTCATCTCTTCGTCTTCCCTACTTCGCCGACTTGCCGGCCTTGCGCAGCACGCGCTCACCGGCATAGCGGATGCCCTTGCCCTTGTAGGGCTCGGGCTTGCGGATCTTTCGGATGTCGGCCGCCACCTGACCGACGAGCTGCTTGTCGAAACCGCGCACCGCGATACGCGTCGGGGCGGGAACCTCGAACGTGATCCCTTCCGGTGCCCGCACGGGCACGGGGTGCGAGTAGCCGACCTGCAGCTCGATGCGATCGGGGCCCTGGCTCGTGGCGCGGTAACCGACGCCCACGATCTCGAGCTCGCGCACGAACCCCTCGGACACGCCGACCACCATGTTGTTGACCAACGAACGCGTGAGACCGTGCAGCGCGCGGTGCTCGCGCTCGTCGTCGGGGCGCGCGACGAGCAGCTCGTCGCCCTCGCGTGTGACCGTGATGCCCTCGGGCGCGCGCATCTGCAGCGTGCCCTTCGGGCCCTTCACCGCGATACTCCCGCCGACGACTGTCACCTCGACGCTCGACGGGATGGGAATCGGCTTCTTTCCGATGCGGGACATGGTTGGCTCCGTTACCAGACCTGGCAGAGAACCTCGCCGCCGACCCGGCGCTTGCGCGCCTCGCGGTCGGTCATGAGGCCCTGGTTCGTGGAGAGCACCGCGATGCCCATACCGCCGATCACGCGCGGCACTCCGTCGGCCTTCGTGTAGACGCGCAGGCCCGGCTTCGACACCCGCCGGATGCCCGAGATGGTGCGCCGGCGGTCCGGTGTGTACTTGAGCTGCACGATGAGTCGCCGCCCCGGACGCGTGGGGTCGTCCTCCACCCGGTAGTCCTCGATGTAGCCCTCGCTCTTCAGGATGCGGGCCAGCGCCTCCTTCAGCTTCGAGGACGGCATCACGCAGTCGTCGTGGAACGCGACGTTCGCGTTGCGGAGCCGGGTGAGCATGTCGGCGATCGGGTCGGTCATCGTCATGGCCTCACCCCCTCACCACGACGCCTTCGTGACACCGGGCACCTCGCCCGCGTGCGACAGCTCGCGCAAACAGATACGGCAGAGGCCGAATTTCCGGTACACCGAGCGCGCCCGTCCGCAGCGGCGGCACCGTGTGTACATCCGGACCTTGAACTTCGCCGGACGCCGCGACTTCTCGATCAATGCCTTCTTCGCCAATGCTCTCTCTACCCCTGCGTCTGGCCGGGACGACGGAACGGGAAGCCGAGCGCCCGCAGGAGCGCGCGGCCCTCGTCATCAGTACGGGCGGTGGTCGCGATGGTGATGTCCATCCCGCGCACCGTGTCGATCTTGTCGTAGTCGATCTCCGGGAAGATCAACTGCTCGGTGATGCCGAACGTGTAGTTGCCCCGGCCGTCGAACGAGTCGGGATTCATGCCGCGGAAGTCACGGATGCGGGGGATCGCAACGCTCACGAGACGGTCGTAGAACTCCCACATTCGGTCGCCTCGCAACGTCACCTTCGCTCCGATGGCGTTGCCCTCACGGAGCTTGAACCCGGCGATCGACTTCCTCGCACGGGTGACCGCGGGCTTCTGACCCGTGATGACCGTCAGGTCGTTGAGCGCGCCGTCGAGCAACGACGACTGCTGCGTGGCCCGGCCGACGCCACAGTTCAACACGATCTTCTCCAGCCGCGGTACCTGCATCACGTTCGAGAGGCCCAGCTCCGACTGCAGCTGGCCGCGCAGCTCTTCGTTGAAGCGCCGCTTGAGCCGCGGGGCCTCCTTCACCTGTGCGGGCATCAGACGTCACCCCCGCACTTGCGACAGACGCGCACCTTCTTGCCCTCGTCGTCGAAGCGGTAGCCGATACGGGTCGGGCCGCAGCTGGGGCACACGAGCGCGACGTTGGAGACGTCGATGGGCATGTCCTTGTCGATGATCCCGCCCTGCATCGTCGCCCGCGTCGCCTTCTGGTGACGGCGTGCGATGTTGATGCCGTCGACGATCACGCGTCGCTTCTCGGTGAGGACGCGTGTGACCTCGCCCTGCTTGCCGACGTCCTTGCCCTTCAGGACGACGACGCGGTCGCCCTTGCGGATCTTGAGCTTGTTGCGATCTTGGGCCATCACAGAACCTCCGGCGCCAGCGACACGAT
>CAZJSY010000291.1:0-3847 GCA_964548555.1 uncultured Burkholderiales bacterium | reverse complement strand
CCCTCGAGCACCATGAACACCTCGGCATGGTCGTGGCTGTGCTCCGGCGCCTCGAAGCCGGGCGGTATCCGCACCGCCTGGGTGTAGAAGCCCCCGTCCCCCTGCGCGAGGAGCTTGCGCCCCGCGCCCTTCCACGCGGCTTCGACCGCGCGCTGCGGGTCGGTGCCCTTCGCAGTGGCAACGTGCCATCCGGAGTCGTCGAGGTTGTAGATCTCCATCTCAGCTCCTCACGGCCGGCGCGAGCGCGGCGCGCAGGCGCGGCACCACCTCGTCACCCAGCTTCACGATCTGGTCGCGAGCCTCGCCGGGCGAGACACCTGGCACGTGCACACGCAGGTTCACGCTGTCGGCCCCGGCGGCGAGCACCGCTTCGGCGAGCGCATCCGCAACCGCGGCCGCATCGGTGTCGCCCGCGAGCTGGTCGCCCTGCCAGTGCGTCTGCGCCGCGGTCGACGAGTAGCCGCGATACACGTCGAGCTGCTGCTCGATGCGGTCGCGCGGCGGCTCACCAACCCAGGCGCGCCGGATGATGACACACGGATCGGCGCCACCGGCCTCGCGGTACGCGTCGGACAGCTCGCGTGCTCGTGAAGGCGCGGACAACGAATCGAAGACCAGGCCGACCTCGTTGCGCGCCGCGCGCCGCACCGCGGTGAAACCCATCGCCGCGCTCAGCACCGGCACCGGATGCTCTCGACACCGACGGATCGCGGGATCGTCGGCGAGCCGTCCGGGGTCGCGACCACTCAGCATGCCGGCGACGGCCTCGAGACCCGCCGCGAAGCGCGCCGGGAGGTCGTCGAGCGTCGAGTCCATGATCTCGAAGTCGTCGCGCAAGGCGCCGGCAGCCACGCCGAGCCCGACCCGGCCCGGGAACCGGGCCGCCAACCACGCGATCTCCTCCGCGATCAACGCCGCAGGCCGCAGCGGCAGCAGCATCGGGCAGGGCGCGGCCCACCCGTCCGGCATGGCCTCGAGCAGCCAGCCCGCGGTCTGGAGGGGATTCGGCAGGTAGCCCGCGAACCCGCCGTGATGCTCGGCGGTCATCACACCGTCGAAGCCGTGTTCCACCCCCAGCGCGGCCTGCGCGCGCAATTCTTCGACGACCTCCGGCGCGGGCAGGTCGTTGTGCGGGTAGAGGCGCAACGACACCGTGCCGGGCGCGAAGGGCGCTGTAGGGCTCAACTGCGCGTGTCCTGCAGCCAGGCCGGCATGTCGATCGGCGGGTTCGGCAACTGCTGCACACCCCGCTGCGCGAGCAGCGCGGCGTAGCCCTCCGGATCCGCGGGGAACGAGCGCGGGTCTCCCATCATCACCTCGAACAGCACCACGCCCTCGGAGCCGGCGATGAAGGGGCCGAATGGATCGCCCTGGTCGAGCGCGATATGCGTTCCCGGGGTGCATCGCACGTCACCGCACGTCATCTCACCCTCGATCACGAAAACGACATGGTCGCTGTTGTGGCCGTGCGCGTGCACGATCATGCCGGGGTCCCACCGCGCGTACAGCGAGAGGTAACGGGGCGAGAACTCGAGCCATTTCTCGTGTACCGACGCGGTGCGATCGCCGTGTTGCTGACGCCTGACCTCCTGCCAGGGAAGATCTTCGAGGTGCACGAACCGCGGGCTGCCGGCCATGGGCGCTCCCCCCGGCCCCGAGCCCCTTCAGCGGGACTTCTCTTGGGCCTAAGATTCTTGTGCCCGAGACAGTAGCGGCGCAGACGCGCACGTGCACGGGTACGTGTCGAAGGGGGACGTCGAGGATGAGCGGCATCGAGATCGTCCCGCTGACGTCGGCCATCGGCGCGGAGATCCGGGGTGTCGACCTCCGCGACACCCTGAGCGACGACGTCGTCGCGACGATCCGGCAGGCCCTGCTCGATCACCTCGTGCTGTTCTTCCGTGACCAGCCAATCGACGACGACGAGCATCTCGCGTTCGCGCTGCGGTTCGGCGCGCTCCACATCTCCCCGCTCGCCACGCGCTACCAGGAGTCGCCCGCCGTCACCGTTCTCAGCCAGGTCGGTCCGCGGGGTGAAGGCGCCGACGAATGGCACAGCGACAACACCTTCCTCGCCGAGCCGCCCGTCGCGTCGATCCTGCGCGCCGTCAAGCTCCCAGCGATCGGCGGCGACACCTGCTTCGCGAGCATGTATGCCGCGTACGAGGCGCTGTCAGCGCCGATGCGCGCACTCCTCGACGAGCTCGAAGCCGTCCACGACATCACCAAGGTGATGCGCAAGGCGATCGAGGCGGGACACACCGCGCTCGACCTCGCGGAGATGCAGCGACGGTGTCCGCCGGTGCGCCATCCCGTCGCGAAGGTCCACCCCGAGACCGGACGCAGAGCCCTGTTCGTGAACCGCAACTCCACCAGTCACCTCGTGGGCGTGACCGATCGCGAGAACGACGTGCTCCTGCCGTTCCTCTTCGACCACGTGCGATCGCCCGACTTCCAGTGCCGCTTCCGGTGGGAGCCCGATTCCCTGGTGTTCTGGGACAACCGCAGCGTGCAGCACTTCGCGGTACCGGATTACACCGAGGTACGCGAGATGCACCGCGTCACGATCGGCGGCCCCACGTGAACGACTCGCACGTCGACATCTCGGCCCGCTACCTGTCCGAACCCGGACCGGTCGGGCTCTTCACCCGGTTGACGCGCGTCGGCTTGTTGGTCGACGCGTTCCAGCACCGGGTGTTCGATCGTTTCGGGCTCCTCTTCGTCGACTACTCGGTGCTGCGCGTGTTGTTGCTCGCGGGTGCGCCCTACCGCATGTCACCCACCGAGCTCAGCGAGGTCGTGGTGCGGTCGAGCGGTGGGATGACGCAGATCGTCGACCGGCTCGAGAAGGCAGGCCTCGTGGAACGCGCTGCTGATCCGATCGACCGGCGCCGGGTTGTCGTGGGCCTGACCCGCAAAGGACTCCGCACGGTGGAACGCGTCTACACGGCATACGCGAGCGAGCGGGAACGCTTGTTGCGCGAGCTGGCGCCCGACGAGATCGACGGCATCGACACTGCGGTACGCCGGCTGCTCGACGTGCTCAGCAGTGCAGACGCAGAGACGGTGAAGCCATGACGCGCGACCGGTTGGACATGTC
This sequence comes from uncultured Burkholderiales bacterium, assembly GCA_964548555.1. GTDB lineage: Bacteria > Actinomycetota > Acidimicrobiia > IMCC26256 > JAMXLJ01 > JAMXLJ01. The sequence continues at coordinate 747 of CAZJSY010000291.1, read as the reverse complement.
GGGACGGGTCGTGTTGGTCGCGGGGGCGGGCGGCGGCGGCATCGGCACCGCGATCTGCCGGCTGCTGGCCGAGGCGGGCGCGTCGGTGATCGCGGTCGACGTCGACGCGGAGCGGCTCGCGCTCGCCGAGGAAGCGATCGACGAGGCCGGCGGGAAGCGGTGCGCGATCCTCGCCGACGTGCGGGATCCCGGCGACGTGGAGCGCGCCGTTGCCGAGGGCGCGGCGACGCTGGGCGGCCTCGACGGGCTGGTGCACGTGGCCGGCGGGCTCGGATACGACCAGTGGGGCTCGCTCCTCGACATCGATCCGGAGACCTTCGACGCGGTGCTCGAGCTGAACCTGCGCTCCGGATTCCTGACCTCCCGCGCCGTCGCGCGCCGTCTCGTGGAACACGCCACGTCGGGAAGCATCGTCAACATCGCATCGGTGGCGGCGCTCGCCGGGATGCCGTTCGGAGCGCCGTACCCGGTCGCGAAGGCGGGGCTCCTCGCGTTGACGCGCACGGCCGCACTCGAGTGGGGGAGGTACGGCATCCGCGTCAACGCCGTCGCGGCCGGCACCATTCGAACGCCGAAGAACGCGTCGACGAGCCCGGTCGAGGACACGCCCGAGGAGCGCGCCGCGCTCCCGCTCGGCCGGCGTGGCCGCACCGACGAGATCGCGGGACCCGTGCTGTTCCTGCTTTCCGATCTCGCGTCGTTCGTCACGGGTCAGGTCCTCGCGGCCGACGGCGGATCGTCGATCCG
>CAZJSY010000290.1:0-3863 GCA_964548555.1 uncultured Burkholderiales bacterium | reverse complement strand
ACGATGTGCCGGAGACCTCCTGCGCGGGCCGCAGCACCGAGCGCGGTGACCGTGCACGCCTCCGTGTACCGCTGCGCCGTCGGAGGGTCGAGCCGCGCGTAGGGCTCGTACACGCCGACGTGGACGACGGCTTCGGGCGCCACGGCCGTGACGAAGTCGGCCAGGCGCTCACGGTCACGTGGGTCGATCAGATGGAATTCACTGCGCCGCAACCGGCGGCGCGGCGGCACGAAGTCGACCCCGATGATGTCGTCGACGTCGTCGCGCTCCTCGAGCACCTGCGCGACGCGCGTGCCCAGCTCTCCGCCCATACCGGTGACGAGGACACGCACACCCAAACGCTAGCCCTGGTTCCGCTCCCAGACGATACGGACGCCCTGGAGGGTCAACCACGGTTCATAGTGCTGCATCGTGCGGGAGTACGGCATGACGTGCTCCGCCTGTGCACCCGTTGCCACCACGGCGCACTCACCGAGTTCGCTCTGGAAGCGGTCGACGAGCGCGTCCACCTGCCCGGCGAATCCATAGATCGCCCCCGACTGGATCGACTCGACCGTGGACTTGCCGATCACGTTCTTGGGCGGGACGAGCTCGACGCGGCGCAGCGCCGCGGCACGACCGAACAACGCGTCGAGCGCGATCTCGATGCCCGGGACGATCGCGCCGCCGAGATACTCGCCCCGCTCGCTGACCGCCTCGATCGTGATCGCGGTCCCGAAGTCGACGACGATGGACGGGCCGCCGTAGAGGTCGTACGCGCCGACAGCGTTCGCGATCCGATCCGCGGCAACCTCTTTCGGATTGTCGTAGAGGATCGGCATCCCGGTTCGGACACCGGGCTCGATCACCAGCGCGTCGTAGCCGAAGTACTTGCGCGTCATCTCGCGCAACGCCGCGGTGACACGGGGGACACCCGACGCGATCGCTACACCGGTCACCTGCGCGTCGAAGGCGAATCCGTGGAACCCGAGGAACTGCTGGATCATGAGCGCGAGCTCGTCGGACGTGCGTTCCGCGATCGTCATGATGCGCCAGTGGTCGGCGAGCGTGGCGCGGTCGAACAAGCCGATGACGGTCTCGGTGTTGCCGGCATCGATCGCGAGCAACATCACGCTCCGCCCGAGACGAGGTCGAGTCCGAGGTCGAGGGCTGGCGCCGACTGCGTGATCGCGCTCGATGAGATCAGGTCGGCACCGGCCGCCGCGTACGCCGCCACGGTGTCGAGCGTGACGCCGCCCGACACTTCGACGAGCACCGGCCGTCGTGCCCGCTCGCGCACCATGGCCACGCACGTGCGCACCTGGTCGGGATCCATGTTGTCGAGCAGGACCATCTCGGCGCCCGCGTCGAGCGCTTCCGCAACCTGTTCGATGCGGTCGCACTCCACCTCGACCGCGCGGCCCGGCCATTGCGTGTGCGCGATCTCGACCGCGGGGCCGATGCCGATGCCCCCGAGATGGTTGTCCTTCACGAGCACGAAGTCGGAAAGCGAACCACGGTGGTTCACGCCGCCGCCGGCGCGAACGGCGGCCTTCTCCAGCGCGCGCAGTCCGGGAAGTGTCTTGCGCGTGTCCCAGATCTTCGTGCGCGTGCCTGCGGCGTCGACGAAGCGGCGGGTCATGGTGGCCACGCCCGAGAGATGACACAGGAAGTTCAGCGCGCTGCGTTCGCCCGTGAGCAGCGATCGCATCGGGCCTTCGATGCGACCCACTTTGGCACCCCGCGACAGGGCCTCGCCGTCGGTGACGAGCCAGTCGACGTGAACCGCGGGATCGATCTGTACGTACACCTCGGTCGCGCACAGCGTGCCGGCGAGAACTCCCGCGGCACGGGCCACGACATCGGCCACGCCGATGCGATCCTCCGGGATCAGTGCCGACGTGAGGTCACCCAACGGGCCGAGGTCCTCGGCGATCGCGCGCGCGACCACCTCGCGAACCGCGTGCCGCGGCGGGTCGACCGACGCGCCCGTCACGACGACTTCCCCGGCAACGGGACGAACACCGGATCGTCGCCCGCGCCCAGCACGAAGCGTCCGCGCCGGTCGTCGAGGGTGTCAGGGAAGTCGAGGCGCGTGTGGGTACCCCGCGACTCGCGTCGGGCTGTCGCGCCGGCCACGAGCGCGCGACCGACGGTGCAGAGGTTGGCGACCTCGAGCTCGTCGACGCCGCGGTCTCCCGCGAGGGCGAGGCGCGCACCGTCGACCTCCATCAGCGCGTCTCGCGCGTCGACCAGTGTCTCGGCGTCGCGGAGGACGCCGGCGTCGGTCGTCATCGCCCGTTGGAGACGATCTCTGATCGCGCCGACGTCGCCACCGTCGTGCACCTTTCCCTCTTCGGCGGGCTCGTCGGGAAGGTCCGCGTGCAGGACGCTCCGTAGCGCCCCGCTGTCGTCGGGTCCGTCCTTCCCACGCACGATCGCCTCGACGATGCGCGGTGCGAACACGAGACCGTCGAGCAGCGAGTTCGACGCCAGGCGGTTCGCGCCGTGCACCCCGGAGCAGGCCACTTCTCCGCACGCCCAGAGCCCCGGGTAGGACGTCGCTCCGTCGATGTCCGTCACGACGCCACCCGACAAGTAATGCGCCGCCGGCGCGACCGGGAGCCAGTCGCGTTCGGGATCGAGGTGCGCACTGCGGCAGGCCCGCCAGATCGTCGGGAACCGGTGGGGGAAGTCGTCGATCCCGGTCGCGTCGAGCCACAGGTGATCAAGGCCGCGGTCGCGCAGTCGTCGTGCGATCGCGCGCGCCACGACGTCGCGGGGGGCCAGATCTGCGAGGGGGTGCTCCTCCTGCATGAACGCGACGCCGCGCTCGTCGCGCAGGACGGCGCCCTCGCCACGCAATGCCTCGGACAGCAAGGGACGCGGCATCGAGGGGTGATGCAACGCAGTCGGATGGAACTGCATGAACTCCATGTCGGCGAGCCGCGCACCGGCCCGCCGGGCCATCGCAATGCCGTCACCGGTCGACAGCGGCGGATTGGTGGTGACCGAGAACAGCTGCCCCGCACCGCCGGTGGCCAAGATGGTGTGCTCCGCGAACACGTCGGACGGTGTGCCGTCGTGATCGATCACCGAGGCACCCGCGCACCGCCCCTTCACCGTGAGGAGATCGACGGTGAACGTTCCTTCGCTCACCTGTGCCCCGCTCTCGCGCACCGCGGCGACGAGCGCCCGCTCGATCTCCGCTCCGGTCGCGTCACCACCGGCGTGCACGACGCGCGCCAACGAATGGCCGCCTTCTCGTGCAAGTGCGAGCGCGGCGGCCTCACCGTCGCCGGTGCGGTCGAAGACCGCGCCGAGCCGGATCAGCTCGCGTACCCGACGAGGTCCTTCGTCCACGAGCACGCGCACCGCATCGAGGTCGCACAGACCTGCACCAGCCGTGACCGTGTCGGTGAAGTGCAGGTCGGGCGAGTCGGGAGCCGCCAACGCGGCCGCCACACCGCCCTGCGCGTAGCGCGTCGCGCTGTGCTCGAGCTCGCCCTTCGTGATGACCAACACCGAAAGCCCTGCGGACGCGGCATGGATCGCGGCCGACAGACCCGCGACGCCGCTGCCGAGCACCAGGACGTCATGGCGCGCCCGGACCATCTACGGCGTCAGGCCGCGCAGCTCCCGATCGAGAGCCTGGAACGACGGGTCGGTCGGGCGATTACGGGAGTCGACATGGACGACCTTCGGCTCGTAGTCGTCGAGCTCCACATCCTCGTACTGCGCGTACGTGATGACGATCACGCGGTCACCCGGGTGCACGAGCCGCGCGGCGGCGCCGTTGAGCACGACGTCGCCCCGTTGCCCGGCGATCGCATACGTCTCGAAGCGCGCGCCGTTGTCGATGTCGAGCACGTGGACCTGCTCGT
>CAZJSY010000289.1:0-3868 GCA_964548555.1 uncultured Burkholderiales bacterium | reverse complement strand
ACCCGCTTCAGCGCGCCGACGAGCACGCCGAGGCCCGACGAGTCGATGAAGTCCATCTCGCCGCAGTCAATCACGACCCGGGACACCCCGCGGTCGATCAACCGATACAGCTCCTCGCGTAGGGCCGCCGACGTCGACACGTCGACTTCACCGCGGATCGCCAGCTGCGGCGCGTCGTCCGGACCCGAACGGACGAACTCGGCCTGCGCCTCGGCGACGGCTCGGGATTCCGGCGTGTTGCTCATCTGGCTCCTTCGTCAAGGGCGTACAGGCGCGCACCACCACACGCTTCGCCCAGTCTTGGGGCGTACCCAGGGACTCCGTGTGGGAAACGGTATCGCCCCGGTTCGGCCCCGGGCACCACATTGCGCGCGTACAGGTTCACCCGGATGAGCCCGACGCCGCCCGTTCCACCAGGTCATGGGCAAGGTCGCGCACCTTGCGGTTCTCCTGCTGCGAGCGCCAGCGCAGTCGTTCGAACGCCTCCTGCGCGCCACAGTGCTCGTGCGCCATGACGACGCCCTTCGCCTGCTCGATGACGGCACGCGACATCAGCGCCTCCTCGAGTTGGGACGTGAGATCCACACACGCCTGGTGCAGCTGGGCGTTCGCGATCACCACGGCCGCCTGGGCCGCGAACATCGCGCCGACCCGCTCGGAGTCACCGTCGAACGCCGACGGACCGCGGCTGTAGAGGTTGAGCGCACCGATGCACGCTCCCCTGACGAGCAACGGCATGACGAGGCAGCTCTCGACCCCGGCGGCGGCCGCCGCGGCGGCGAACTCGGCCCACCGACCGGCGCGCCGGACCGAGTCGACGCGCACGGGCTCCGACGTCCGCACTGCCTCCAGCACCGGACCGTCGCCGCACTCGAGCTGGATGAGGTCGAGCGACGGGCCGTCGGGATCGGTGCGCGCCCGCTGCGGCGAGTCGCTGTCGTCGACCAACGTGACGTCGGCCATCTCACATGCGGCGATGGTCGCTACCGCGAGCTCCGCCACCCGTTGCAGCGCGTCGTCGACCGGCTCGTCGGTCAGCAACAGCTGTGACAATCTCTCGACGCTGAGGTCGAACGCGTCGTGTCCGTCGTCCATCTCACGCCCTCCCACTCCCCGGCGCGTCCGGCTCGGGCAGGATCGTAGGAGAAAGGCGTCCGTAGGGACCGGTCAGGCGAGGTGCGCCGCGTCGAGCTCGAACCAGACGCGCTTCCCGTCGCCCGTGGGCGCGGTGCCCCACCGTGACGACATCACGTCGACGATGTGCAGACCGCGGCCGCTCGCATCGTCGGGCTGGATCTCTCGGCGCCGAACGTCCTGCGGATTCGTGTCGCCCACCTCCACGCGGAAGCCCGAATCGCTGACGAGCACCGCCAAGTTGACGCGCGAACCCGCGTGAACCAAGGCGTTCGTGACCAGCTCGCTGGTGAGCAAGCACGCGATGTCGATGGTGTCGGGCATCGCGTGATGACGGCGCATCGCCGCGGCCACGAACCGCCGCGCCGACGCGACGCTCTCCGGGATCGCCGGCAAGACCGTCGTGACACGGTCCCTCGTCGTCATGTCCCCCACCGTCCCCGGCCCCTTCCGACCCCTCACGCGTCGATGATCTGCCGGTCGTTCACCGAACGCGCGAGGGCCCGGTCGCCATCACGCGCGTGTCGAGGCAATTGCCTCGGCCCGGAGCGTGTCCAAGCTCTTCGCGAGCAGACGCGAGACGTGCATCTGACTGATGCCGATCTCGGTCGCGATCTCCGACTGCGTCAAGCCTTCGAAGAAGCGGAGGAACACGATGCGGCGCTCCCGTGGCGGCAGGCTGCTCAGGAGGGCGGCGAGCTCCTCACGCCGTTCGACGCCTTCGAACTCGCCGTCCTCTTCACCGAGTCGCGCGCTGAGGTCCAGCGTGCTGCGTTCCTCGTTGGCGAGTGCGGCGTCGAGCGACGCGAGGCGGTACACGCCACCGGCCTCCATCGCCTCGAGCACGTCTTCGACCCTCGTGCCGGTACGTCGAGCAATCTCCTCCGGCGTCGGTGAGCGACCGAGCTCCTGGTTCAGGCTGCTGACGACCTTGACCAACTGCAGGTGGAGCTCCTGGACCCGACGGGGAACGCGGACCGCCCAGCCCCGGTCGCGGAAGTGTCGTTTGAGCTCGCCAACGATGGTGGGCGTCGCGAACGTCGAGAACCGCAGCCCGCGATCCGGTTCGAACCGCTCGACCGCCTTCAGCAGACCGACGAGCGCGACCTGGCGCAGGTCGTCGAACGACTCGCCCCGGTCGGAGAAGCGCCGCGCGAGGTACTCGGCGAGACCCACGTGCTCCTCGACGAGCTCGTCGCGTAGCCGGCGATTGCCGGTGCGGCGGTACTCGAGGAACCGATCGTGTACCTCGTCAGAGAGGTTCACGGTCATTTCTTGCACCCGGCACCCTCCGCATGACGCTTCGACAGGGAGAAGCGGAGACGTCCTTCGTCGGTCGTGACGGCGAACGCGTCGGCGACCCAACCGAGTACGGCGGACGCGAATTCCGTGACGTCGTCGGAGCCGGTCCGACTGTCTTCGACCGACGCCGTCATCGACACGCCGGACGTGGGATCACCGACGAAGGAGAACGACAACGGACCCTGGCCACGGCGCAGCATCGCGTGACAGACCTCGTCGACCGCGATGCGGAGATCGTCGGTCTCGTCGCAGTCGAGTCCCGCGCGTGTCGCGACGTCGGCCGCGACGAGACGCGCGGTCCGTACATGACGGTCGTTGGGCGGCAGGACCAGCTGCACTACCCGGTCGACACACTGGCTGTCGGTCATGGCTCCATCCGCCGCAGGTCGTTGGTTCATTGTCGGGGTACCCAGTCATCGCCGCCTCGAAGCCTGAAACGAGCCGTGGCACCGGCAGCGACGCTGTTACTGGCGGGGGCTGTGCGGGTATCACCGGGCAGGACCCGGAGACCGGAGGTGTGATGACGGACCGGACGAACCCAGACGCACGGACCCGCGAAGAAGAGGCCCGCGAGGCGCGTGTGCCGCCCGGCGCCACCGAGGTGCCCACAGCCGAGGAAGAGCGGCTTGCCGAGAAGATCCGTCTCGACCCCGAGGTCGCGGAGCACGAGCGTGAGATGGCCGAGCGCGGCGCCCACCAGCGAGGCGAGGGCCGAGTTCCCTGACACAGCATCCCTACGGGACGTGCCGTTCCCGTGGGAGCGCGAGCACATCATCGAGAGGAGCCCCCCAGTGGGGCTCCTCGTCGCGCCCGGATGGGCGCGCCGCGTGTCGGCGTTGGGCCGAAAGGGCATGATGGTGCCGCACCACGGCTCGCGTCGGGTGTGACGCGGGGCGAGGAGACTGCAGGCGTCGCGAGCACCGCTACCCTGCCGTGTGGCGCCCACCGACAACATACGGAGCCGACCTGATGGAGCCGACCGAGATCGTCCTCACCATTCCGGGCACGCCGGAGTTCCTCCGCCTCGCCCGGATGGCCGCGGCCGATGCGGCGAGCCGGGTGGGCCTCACTTACGAGGAGATCGACGACCTCCGGATCGCCGTCGACGAGCTCTGCTTCGCGGTGATGGGTGACGACGGTGTCGTGGCGCCGCTCACGCTCGTGTACCAGATCCACCCCGGCGCCGTGAGTGTGAGCGGCTCGTGCCCGGGCACCGGCATCGCTCCGGTGCAGAGCGAGCTCTCGCGCACCATCGTCGCGGCGGTGGTCGACGAGCACGAGCTCGGACAGCGGGAGGGTGCGCGCTGTTTCCGGTTGTTGAAGCGCGGCACTGCGCAAGAGGCGAACGCCACGGGATGAGTCGGAACGAGGCGGTGCGCACCGCACCGGCCGATGAGCTCCGGCGGGAGTTCATCGAGTACAGGCGCACTGG
>CAZJSY010000288.1:0-3886 GCA_964548555.1 uncultured Burkholderiales bacterium | reverse complement strand
CGATCGCGGCTCTCGGCGCCGACCATCACCGGCGACAGTACCGGTCGGGACCTGCGCACACGTAGCCATGCCGCCCCACGACCCCGCCTGCACCGGGCGACGGTGCCGCTACCCTGCGGGCGGATGCTCCTCGTCGCGAGCGACCCTGTCTTCGCCGAGCACGACACCGGTAGAGGCCACCCCGAGCGTCCCGCGCGACTCGACGCGGTCATGGCCGGGGTGCCGCGCGCCGGCCTCGGCGACGCCGTGGTGCCGCTGGCGGTACGGGCCGCGACCACCGAAGAGCTCGAACGCGTGCACCCGCCGGACCACCTGGAGCGTGTGCGCTCGTTGTGCGAGCACGGAGGCGGCGCGATCGACGCCGACACGGTGGTGTCTTCCCGCTCCTGGGACGCGGCGCTCAACGCGGCGGGGGCCGGTCTCGCGGCTGCCGACGCGCTGCGCCGCGGCGACGGTGCCGCGGCATTTCTCGCGCTACGGCCGCCCGGTCATCACGCCACGCCCCATCGGGCCATGGGTTTCTGCCTGCTGAACAACATCGCGGTGACCGCCGCCGCCCTGGCGGCGGCGGGTGAGCACGTCGCGATCGTCGACTTCGACGCGCACCACGGCAACGGGACCCAAGACGTGTTCCTGCGCGATCCCAGGGTGCTGTACGTCTCGCTGCACCAGTGGCCGCTCTATCCCGGCACCGGTCCGCTCGACGAGACCGGCCGGGACGCAGGGGCCGGAACCACCTGCAACCTGCCCCTGCCGCCGGGGGCGACCGGCGACGTGTACCTCGCCGCGCTGGACGAGGTGATCCTGCCTCTGGTGGAGCGATTCGAGCCCGACTGGCTGCTGCTGTCGGCCGGCTTCGACGCCCACCGGGCCGACCCGCTCACCGGTCTGTCACTCTCGTCGGACGACTTCGGCCTGATCACGGGCCGGCTCGCCCCCGTGGTCGAGCCCGGAAGGCGGATCGCCTTCCTCGAAGGCGGCTACGACCTCGAGGCGCTCACCCGCTCGGTGGCCACGACCCTCCCCAACCTCGTCGGAGAGGCCGCCCCGCGCGAAGAGGCTCCGAGCGCGGGTGGTCCCGGCCATGTCGTCGTGGAGGCCGCGGCCCAGCTCTGGGCCGAACTCACGCACTGACGGCGCGCTCTCCTCAATTCGGCCACCCGGCGTGCCGATAGAGCCCACGAGGAGGGCGCAGTGCTGGACCTGGACGATCTGCTCCGCGAAACCGTCGACCGGAGGGCCTCGGACCTCCACATCAAGGTGGGGTCACCGCCATACGTGCGCATCGACGGAAAGCTCGAGCCGACCCGCTTCGACGGAGTCACACCGGCCGACACCGAGCGCATCGCGTTCGCGATCATGCCGAAGCAGCGCGCCGACGAGTTCCTCGCCGTGAACGAGGCCGACTTCGCACACACCGTCGCGGGTCTCGGTCGATTCCGGGTCAACGTGTTCCGTCAGCGAGGTTCGGTCGGGCTCGTGCTGCGGCGCGTGCTGCCCGGCATCCCGTCGATCGAGGAACTCGGCCTTCCTCCCGTCATCCGCCGGCTCGCCGAGGAGCCGCGCGGTCTCGTGCTCGTCACCGGTCCGACCGGTTCGGGAAAGACGACGACCCTCGCGGCGATGATCGACCACATCAACGCGAACCAGCAGCGTCACATCGTCACGATCGAGGACCCGATCGAGGTGTTGCACGCCGACAAGCGTTCGATCGTGAACCAGCGCGAGATCGGGACCGACACCGAGGACTTCCACTCCGCGCTGAAGCGAGTGTTGCGCCAGGACCCCGACGTGATCCTGATCGGCGAGATGCGCGATCCCGACACGGTGTGGGCCGCGCTTGCTGCGGCCGAGACCGGCCATCTCGTCTTCTCGACGTTGCACACGATCAGCGCCACCGACACGATCAACCGCATCATCGACTTCTTCCCGTCGCACCAGCAGCGGCAGGTCCGCATGTCGATCGCCGGATCGCTTCGGGGCATCGTGAGCCAGCGGTTGCTCGAGCGTCGTGACGGCAAGGGCCGTGTGCCGGCAAGCGAGATCCTCGTGGCCACGGGCCGGGTGTTCGACCGGATCGTGGACCCCGACAGCACCCACGACATCGAGCAGATCATCGCCGAGGGCGAGTACTACGGCATGCAGACGTTCGACCAGAGCCTGCTGGCGCTCTATGCCGACGGCCAGGTGACGCGGCGCGACGCGCTCGCCGCCGCGACCCAACCCCACGATCTGCGCCTCAAGATGGAGCAGCTCGAGCTGTCCCGCCTGGAGGCCGCCACCACTGCAGCCGAGCAGCGCTGAGCCCCGCCGGAGGCCTACCGCAACTGCAATCTTTCCCGTCATGCTGGTGACGGCCGCGACAATGGACGGGTGACGGTCCCCGAACGACTGCAGGCGCTGCTCGCCGACGACTCGCCGCTGCAGCGCGTCGCGCAACGGATCACGGGCGCCGGGCACGAGTGCTACCTGGTGGGCGGCAGCGTCCGCGATGCGCTCCTCGACCGGGCCGCCGCCGATCTCGACATCGCGACCGACGCGCGTCCGGACGCCGTCGAGCAGCTGGTGCGGGGCTGGGCCGACCAGGTGTGGCTTCAGGGCAAGCGCTTCGGGACGATCGGCTGCGAGGTGGGAGGCGTCCGCTTCGAGATCACCACGTACCGGGCCGAGATGTACCGGCCGGAGAGTCGCAAGCCCGAGGTCACCTACGGCGACGACATCGAGACCGACCTCGGCCGGCGCGACTTCACGGTCAACGCGATGGCCCTGCGCCTGCCGGATCCGGTGCTGGTGGACCCCTTCGGGGGTGCAGCCGACCTCGCTGCGCACCGGCTCCGCACGCCGCTCGATCCCGAGGTGTCGTTCGTCGACGACCCGTTGCGCATGATGCGCGCGGCGCGCTTCGTCGCGGGCTTCTCCCTCGAGCCCGACGGTGCGCTCATCGCCGCGGTGGAGCGGCTACGCAATCGCCTCGAGATCGTGAGCGCGGAGCGGATCCGCGACGAGCTGTCGAAGCTGTTGCTGACGGAGGATCCGTCAGCCGGACTGTGGTTCCTGTCGAGCACGCGGTTGAGCGACGAATTCCTTCCCGAGCTCAATGCGATGCAGCTCGAGCAGGACCCGATCCACCAACACAAGGATGTCCTCGCGCACACGATCGCGGTCGTCCGCAACACGAAGCCCGAGCTGCGGCTCCGTCTCGCCGCGCTGCTCCACGACGTCGGCAAGCCGAAGACCCGCTCGTTCGCGTCCGGCGGTGTCAGCTTCCACCATCACGAGGTCGTGGGGGCGCGTATGACCCAGGAACGTCTGCGCGCGCTGAAGTACCCCAGCGACGTCGTCGAGGACGTCACGAAGCTCGTGTACCTGCACCTGCGCATCCACACGTACGCGATGGGCTGGACCGACAAAGCGGTCCGCCGTTACGCGCGCGATGCCGGATCGCTGCTCGATGAGCTCAACGAGCTCGTGCGGGCCGACTGCACGACCCGCAACCGGGCACGCGCCCGCTCGCTGATGCGCCGAGTCGACGAGCTCGAGAAGCGAATCCGGACACTGCGCGAGCAGGAGGAGCTCGACAAGATCCGCCCGCCGCTCGACGGGCGGCAGGTCATGGAGTTCCTCGGTATCCCACCCGGGCCGCTCGTCGGTGAGGCGCTCGATCACCTGCTCGAGATGCGCCTGGACGAGGGGCCGATCCCGGAAGGCGAGGCGTACCGGCGGCTCGCGATGTGGGCCGACGAACGCGGCCTCGCACACGCCTGAGCCCGCGCTCAGACGGGTTGCGACGCGAGCTCGATCAATCGTGCGGACGAACTGCGCCCTGGGCGGATGCCCGGGAGGGCGCAGCCGAGGGAGCCATCGATATCGTCGGTTCCACACGGAT
>CAZJSY010000287.1:0-3912 GCA_964548555.1 uncultured Burkholderiales bacterium | reverse complement strand
ACTCATTGCGCTCGATGGCGCGGTGCAGCGCGTTCTCCGTCTCCACGCGCTGCACCACGTTCATTCGCATTTCCTCGTCGAACACTTCCCAGCGACCCTTGCCCCGTTCCTTCGCTCGGTACATCGCCGCGTCGGCATCGCGCAGCAACGTCTCCGCGCGCGCGTCGACGCCGGTCGAGCACGCGATTCCGACACTCGTGCTGAGGAAGTGGGCTTGACCCTGACAAGAGAAGGGTTCCTGCACGACGCCGATGAGGCGTTCGGCGACCTCGATCGCCTGCTCGCGCGCGGTCGCGATACGAAGGTCTTCGCACAGGACGACGAACTCGTCGCCGCCGAACCGGGCGATCGTGTCGCCGGGCCGAACGACACTTCGCAACCGGAGGGAGAGCGAGGTCAGCAACTCGTCCCCGGCGTCGTGGCCGAAGCTGTCGTTGACGTACTTGAACCGGTCGAGATCCAGGAACAGCACCGCAACCGCGCTGTCGCTCCGACTCGATCGAGCAAGTGCATGGGTGAGGAATTCGAAGAAGAGGCTGCGGTTCGGCAGACCGGTCAAGGGGTCGTGATGGGCCTGGTGCGCGAGGCGGGATTCGAACGCCTTGCGGTCGACTGCAATGGCAGCGAGATGGACCATCTGACCGAGCAGCTGGCGTTCGTCGTCACGCGGTCCCCGAGCGAACCCGTGGTACAGGGTGAAGGCGCCGAGCACTGCGCCACCCGAAGCCGAACGAATGGGTATCGCCCAGATCGCCGCGATCCCGCTCGCCACGCAGCCGTCGCGGTGCGCGACCCAGGCCGGATCCGCCGCCACGTCGGCGACGATGACCTCCGAACCCGCCGCAACCGCCATACCCGATGGTCCAGCGCCCGGTGCGACGGGCATGGTGGCCGCGAGACGTGCGAACTCTTCGGGCAGGGATGGAGCAGCGGCACACATGAGACCGGTGCATGCTTCGTCGAGGACGTGGACCGCGGTGCGCGCACCCGGGACGTGCTGTTCCACCGCGTTGCACAGCGCCTCGAGCGTCTCCGACAACGGCCGTCCCGTCGCGACGAGCTCGAGGATCTCGGCCTGCGCGGCCGAGCGATCCTCCGCGCGCTTGCGGTCCGTGACATCGCGGCCGACCGACTGGTACTCCGTGATCTGACCGCGGTCGTCGAACACGGGCCGAGTCATCCAATGCGCCCAGCGCACCTCGCCATCGCGCAGCACGGTGCGATGCTCGGTGGTGACGCTCCCCGGGGTGGGATTGTCGTCGATCACGTCCGCGACCTCGTGGATCTCGTCCGCGTCGAAGAGCTCGAACACGCTGACACCGATCAGCTCCTCCGGAGAACGCCCGATGGAGCGCGCGAAGGCGTCGTTCACGAACGTGTACTTGCCCTCACTGTCGGCCCGTGTGATGAACTCGGTCTGGTCCTCCACGATCGCCCGATAACGAGCCTCGCTCTGGCGCAGCGCCTCCTCGGCTTCACGGCGTGACGTGATGTCGCGGGCCGTCACGACATAGCTCTGGATGAGCGGGTCGTCGAGGAGGTTGCTCCCCACCGCCTCGACGATGCGCCAGGATCCGTCGGCGTGGCGCACGCGTATCTCCTGGCGGGGATTGCCGTGCGAGACGTCGGCTTCGAACCAACCGCTCGCGCGGTCGATGTCGTCGGGATGCACGAAGTCGACCGGGTTGACACCGAGCACGCTCTGCTCCGTGTAGCCGAGCAGCTCCTCCGCGGCCGGGCTCGCGTACCGGATGAAGCCGTCGGAGTCGAGCAACAGGATGAGGTCGGACGCGTGTTGGACCACGCCCCGGAACGTCGCCTCGCTGCGCCGGAGCGCCTCCTCGGTCTGCTTCTTGTCGGTGATGTCGGCGCAGATGATGAGCATGCCGGCGTGCTCGCCGCCTTGACCCGGGAGGGGCGCGGCGGAGAACGCGATGTCGATCTCCCGCCCGTCGGGCCGCCGTGTCCGCGCCTCGATGCCGCTGAGCACGCGACCGCGCGCGAGCTGCCGCTGCAGCCACTCGAACTCCGACAGTTGATGTTGCGGAACGACACCCTGTGGACGGCCTACGGCTTCCTCGGACGAGACGCCGAAGAGCTTTTCGCAGGCCGGGTTCCAGAAGATGACGTTGGTCTCGCGGTCCAATGCGTAGATTGCGAGCGGTGAGTTGTCGACGATCGCCGACAGGGTGGCGATGGATCGACGCAACGCCTCGTGGCTCTCGTGCAACGCGCGCTCGGCATCGACCTGATCGGTCACGTCACGTGCGTTCAGCACGATGCCGTGGACGCTCGAGTCGTGCAGCAGATTGGTGACCGTCGCGTCCAGCCATCGGTAGTCACCGTCGCTTCGCTTCACGCGGAAACGGAAGCGTTCGACGTATCCCGGATGCGCGCCCGCGCGGGCGACGGCGAGACGCACGTGCTCGCGGTCGTCGGGATGGGTGATCCCCAATTCCTTGCCCCGTTGCCGTTGGTCGAACAGATCGCCGATGAATCGGCGAACCGACGGCGTGAAGTACGTGATCGTCCCGTCGGCGTCCCACACCAGTACGAAGTCGGCCGAGTTCTGCAGCAGCGCCTGGAGACGTTCCTCGGCGCGCCCCAGCGCCTCCAGGCGCCCGGCGTCGGTCAGCGTGGCCAGCGCAGGCGTGGGGAGCCGTCGGGCACGCGTCCCGGCAATCCGGCCGCCGGCCGCGGGGGGTGACTCCCTGCCGTCGCCGGCAGGAACGAGACGCATGTCACAGCTATCGGACGTTCGGACCCCGAGTTGAAGCCGGGTTTTCCAAGTATGACCAGGCGGCCCGTCAGACCCGGCGGGCTCGAACCACCGTGGCCTTGCCGACGCCCCAGGCCAGCAGCAAGGGCGAGAGGTCCTCGTCGCCCAGCTCGCCGAGGGTCCGGATGGCGAGTCCGTAGCGGTCGTCGGGAAGGGCCTGCTCCTCGAACTCGTCGCGCCGCACCGCCGGGACGCCGGCCGCCTCCAACACCTCCGTCGGCTCTCGGTAGGCGCTGCGGACGACCTGCAACGGCGTCGCCCGTTGCGCCTCGACGTCGAGCGCGAACAGGCGCTCCAGCTCCTCGACGACCCGCCTCGTCGCCTGTTCGGCGGCCCGCCGCGCATCGGCGTCGGCTGTGGCTCGGGTCTGCGGATCGCTCCCCCATGCGTCGAGCAGGCGTGTGACCTGGCGGGTCACCCACCCCGGGAGCTCACGCCGGACACCGGCAAGGATGGCCGCCGACGCCTCTTGCACCATTGCGCGGCCGCGCGCCTCCGCTCCCGCCGGATCCGTCTCGACGTCGGGCGCATCGGGCCCGATCCCCGGCGGCAGCCGTCGCTCATGACTCATCGCCGCTTAGCCATGGACAATGTGCGGACGAGCTGCGCCCTGGGCGGACGCCCGGGAGGGCGCAGGGAGGGAGCCAAGGACAATGTGCGGACGAGCTGCGCCCTGGGCGGACGCCCGGGAGGGCGCAGGGAGGGAGCCAAGGAATTGCGGGTGCTCGCGACGGCGGTGTTCGAGCGCATCATCTATTTCAGTCACTGCATCGACCCGACGGATCCTGCCCATCTGGTGCTCGAGGTCGACGCGCTGCTGCGCGAAGGCGATGCGGATGGTCCGTTGTTGCTGCCCGTCGCCGATTGGAAGCGCATGGCCGGGTTCGAGGTCGTCGACGCGAACCTCCCGGGACTGCGAGCGAACGGCCGCACCGCAATGCGCGACGGCGTGGAGTACATCTCGTTCCCCGTGTGGGAACGTGCCACGGCCTGACGCCGGTGCCCTCAACCCTCGACGACGTCGCCTTCCATGCGGTTGACCCGGCAGCCGAGGCCCTCCAGGTAACCGATCGCTCCGTCGAGCTGGTCGGGCGCTCCGGTGAGCTCGAGGATGACCCAGCCCGAATGGGCCT
>CAZJSY010000286.1:95-3955 GCA_964548555.1 uncultured Burkholderiales bacterium | reverse complement strand
TCGGTCGCGCAAGGACGAGGGGGAGCGGTGGGCTCCACGCTCACGGTCTCGGTGCTGTTCACCGATCTCGTCGACTCGACCGCGGCGGCGGCCCGTCTGGGAGCGGACGAGGCGGATGCGCTGCGCCAGCGGCACTTTTCGTTGCTGCGCGACGCCATCACGCTGGGCGGCGGAAGTGAGGTGAAGAACCTCGGGGACGGGCTGATGGTCGTGTTTCCCAGCGTCCGGGCCGCGCTTGACGGTGCGGTGGCGATGCAGCAGCGCATCGAGGCCCATAACCGGCGCGGCGGTGAGCCGCTTGGGGTGCGGATCGGGCTCAGCCATGGTGACGCCACCGCCGAGGACGGCGACTTCTTCGGCGATCCGGTCGTGGAGGCGGCGCGGTTGTGCGCGGCCGCACAGGGCGGCCAGATCCTGACCACCGAGTTGGTGCGTGCGCTGGTTGGCACTCGCGGCGAGCACATGTTCGCGCCGCTGGGCGAGCTGACGTTGAAGGGCCTGGACGCGCCGGTGTCCGCGTGGATGGTCGAGTGGGCACCGCTACCGGAAGAGCGCGTACCTCTGCCCGCGCGACTGTCTGTCGACGCCGGCGTCGGGTTCTTCGGCCGGGCGAACGAGCGGGCGCTGCTGGATACCGCGTTCAAAGGCGCAATCGAGGGTCAACGCCAAGTGGTGTTGGTGTCGGGGGAGCCCGGGATCGGCAAGACGCGCCTCGCGGCCGAGTTCGCCCGCGACGCCAATCAGCAGGGCGCGACCGTGTTGTACGGCAGGTGCGACGAGGACCTCGGCGTGGCGTATCAGCCGTTCGTGGAGGCGTTGCGCCACCTGATTGCCCGCGTCGATGAGGCCGTGTTGGTCCGTCACGTCGGACGCCACGGTGGGGAACTTGTGCGCCTGGTCCCGGAACTGCGTGCGCGCGTGCCGGACGTGCCCGAACCGTTGAGCAGTGACCCCGAGACCGAGCGGTACCTGCTGTTCGGGGCGATCGTCGGGTTGCTCGTTGACGTGTCGGTGGAGCAGCCGGTGGTGTTGGTTCTCGATGATCTGCATTGGGCCGACAAGCCAACGCTGGTGTTGCTCAAGCATCTCGTCTCCTCCGACGATCCGCTCCGTGCTCTCGTGATCGGCACCTATCGGGAAGCCGACTTGAGGCGGGATCATCCACTCACCGATCTGCTCGGCAGGCTGCATCGTGAGCGGGACGTGCAACGCCTCGCGCTCGGCGGGCTCGATGACAGCGAGTTGATCGCGTTGATGCAAGCCGCGGCAGGTCATGACCTCGACCAATCGGGGGTCCGGCTTGCGCACGCGTTATATCGGGAGACCGACGGCAACCCGTTCTTCGTCGGGGAGATCCTGCGTCACCTCGCCGAGACCGGCGCGATCTCCCAGCGCGACGACGGCCGATGGACGATGGCGGCGGACATGGCCGGTCTCGGGTTGCCGCAGAGTGTGCGCGAGGTCGTTGGGCACCGCGTCGCGCACCTCGGTCGCGATGCGCGGGATGTCTTGAGTGCGGGCGCGGTGATCGGGCGCGATTTCGATCTTGACCTGCTCGCCGAGACCCTCGGGCGCGAGGAGGACCCGCTCATTAGCGTGCTGGACGCCGCGATCGACGCGGGGCTCGTGGAGGAAGTCCCCGACACGCCAGGTCGGTACAGCTTCGTCCACGCGCTCATCGAACACACCCTCTACGAGGACCTGAGCGCGACACGCCGTCAGCGCCTCCACCAGCGCGTCGGCGAGGCATTGGAAGCCCTCTGTGACACCGAGCCCGATGAACGGGTTGGGGCGCTCGCGTATCACTGGACCCAGGCGACGCGACCGGCCGACGCGACCAGAGCTATCGAGTACACCCGTCGAGCGGGAGACCGCGCCCGCGCCCTGCTCGCCCCCGACGACGCGATCCGCTGGTACACCCAGGCGCTGGAACTGCTCACTCGACAGGCTGTACCTGACGAGCGTCTGCGCTGCGAACTGTTGATCGGTCTCGGCGATGGGCAGCGCCAAGTCGGTGACCCCGCCTACCGGCAGACGCTGCTGGATGCTGCGCATGTTGCCCAACGCCTCGACGATACCGAGCTGCTCGTGCGAGCCGTGCTGGCCAACACTCGTGGCATCAACAGCGCGACTGGTGGCGTGGACACCGACCGGGTCGCGGTCCTCGACGCCGCGTGCGCGGCGCTCGGTGGCGCTGACAGCCCGGCCCGGGCGCGGGTCCTGGCCCGGCTCGCCACCGAGTTGACATTCGCCGGTGACATTGAGCGCCGTTTCGCCTTGGCTGAGGACGCGGTTGCGGTGGCACGGCGGGTCGCTGACCCGGCCACGCTCGCGTGGACGCTGCACGACACCTACGTTCCGTTCTGGGTTCCGGAGACCTTGGCGCTTCGGTTTGCCAACGGCGCCGAAGCATTGCTGCTCGCCGAGCGGCTCGAAGACCCGATGCTGGTGTTCAACCTCGCGGGCCTGCACCACCTCAGCGCGGTGCAGGCCGGGGATCGCGACGAGGCCGATCGGTGCCTGGCGTTGTGCCACCGCTTCGCGACCCGCCAGGTCCAGCCGTCGGCGCGCTGGCTGGATCTGTTCAACCGCGGTGCGACCGCGTGTTGGGACGGTGGTCTCGACGACGCGGAACGGCTTGCAACCGAGGGGTTCCAACTCGGCGTCGAGACCGGCCAACCCGACACCCTCGCGTGGTACGGCGCGCTTCTCTTCATGATCCGCGACGCGCAGGGCCGCCTCGGCGAACTCGAAGACTTGGTCAAGCAGGCCCTCGCCGAGAATCCCGGTTTGCCGGTGTATCGTGCCGCGCTCTCGACGCTGTACTGCGAGATCGACCGGCGTGAGGAGGCGCGGCGTCTGATCGCGCCCGACCGTGCGGACGGGTTCACGAGCTACCCGCCGGACGCACTGTGGCTCACCGCCATGATGCTGTGCGCCCGGGTCGTCGCGTACGACGACCATCTCGCCGCGAAAAGGCTGCTCGAACTCCTCGCGCCGTGGGCCGAACAAGTCGACTACAACGGGCCCAGCTCCACCGGGCCCGTCGCCACCATCCTTGCGCTTCTCGCCACCACCCTCGGCCGCTACCGCGACGCCGAGGCCTTCTTCGCCCAGGGTGCCGCCCTCGCCGAACGGCTCCGCTCCCCCCTATTCCTGGCGCAGAACCAGTACCACTGGGCGGAGATGCTTGTGCGGCGCAACCAGGCGGGCGTCCGGAGACGTGCCCTGCCCATGCTCGACGACGCGCTCACGACGGCGCGCCGCTATGGGTTCGGTGCCATCGAACGGCGCGCGACGGCGTTGCTCGAACGCGTCGAGAGTTCGAAGTAGCTGAAAGGCGGCGGATGCTCGACGTGCCCTGACACGGTATGCCAAGAGTGGAGACATCCACGTTGCCTATCAAGTCAGCGGGGCGGGCCAGGTGGATCTGGTGTTCGTGCCCGGGTTCGCGTCGCATGTCGAGTTCCAGCGGGAGGAGCCGCTGCAATCTCAGTTCTTCGAGCCGTTGCCATCGTTCGCTCGTCTCATCCGGTTCGACAAGCGCGGCGCGGGTCTGTCCGACCCGGTGCCGACCATGCCCACGTTCGAGCAACGGATGGACGACGTTCGCGCGGGAATGGACGCGGCAGGCTCGCAGCGGGCGGTCGTGATGGGCCTGTCCGAGGGCGGACCCCTAGCAATGCTGTTCGGCGCCAGCTATCCCAACCGCACCGTCGCGCTGGTCCTGTTGAACACCTTCCCGCGCATGGAATGCCCCGACCCGTATCCCGTCGGTGCCACAGCCGAGGTGAACGACCAGTTCGCGGTAATGCTCGAATCGGTTTCGACGACCCGAGTGCGCTTCGGCAAGGCAAGCT
>CAZJSY010000286.1:0-85 GCA_964548555.1 uncultured Burkholderiales bacterium | reverse complement strand
CGACGTTCGAGCAACGGATGGACGACGTTCGCGCGGTAATGGACGCGGCAGGCTCGCAGCGGGCGGTCGTGATGGGCTTGTCCGA
>CAZJSY010000285.1:0-3980 GCA_964548555.1 uncultured Burkholderiales bacterium | reverse complement strand
TCGCGGGCGCGATCGCGGCGGCGCCGTTCGCCCCCGGTCCCAGCGCACCTCGACGGGATTCCGTCACCGCGACCGTCGTGGCCCTCTTCGTCCAGTCCGCGGTGTCGGTCCTCGTGGCCGTCTGGGTGAGTCGGGTCAAAGGTCGTGGGACGCTCGCGGCCGATTTCGGTTTCGCGTGGGACTGGCGCGACGCCCCGTGGGCAGGCGCGGGGATCCTGATCGCCGTCGTCACCACGCAGGCGCTGTACCCGTTGAGCCAGCTCCTGCCGAAGGGTCATCGCAGCCAGGACATCGTCGACATCTTCAAGGCGTCGAGCGGCCTCGCGACGGCGATGTTCGTGCTCGGCGTGCTCGTGGTCGCGCCGGTCGTCGAGGAGCTGCTGTTCCGCGGCGTGCTGCTGCGCGCCCTCTTGCGGCGCCTGCCTCCGGCGCCCGCGATCTTCGTCTCGGGTCTCGTGTTCGCTGCGGTCCATCCGCTGCTCGATCCGACCCTGGGCAGCCTGATCGCGGTGCCGGCACTGCTCGCGCTGGGCGTCTTCTCCGGCTACCAGGCCGCACGTACCGGACGGCTCTCGCGCTCCATCGCGCTGCATGTCGGGTTCAACTCCCTGACGGTCATCGCGGTGTTGGCGAGCCGCTGACCAGCCATTTCGTCCCGAGCCGGCGAATTCATCCCTCCATCATCCTCAAGGTCGACCGCTACCGATTCCGAATCAACGAATGCGGGACAACCATGGGAGGCGACGAACGATGCAGTGTGCACGGTGCGCAAAGGGACGCCTGGTCGAGATCCGGATGCGGATCGGCGAGTCGGACGTGGTGTTCCGGCGCTGTGGCCGGTGTGAGGCCCAGGCCTGGGAAGGCGCCGAGGGGCAGATCTCGCTGAAGCGGGTCCTCGACCTCGCACGCGTACCGAGGTAACGCCGGGGCCGCGCCCGGGGCTGACGCAGGCGCCACCGCGCGCGGGGTGGTGGGTGGACGGCCTGGCAGGATGGCGGCGTGGCCGTCGACCCCCCGAGCACGCCTGATTTTCCCGCGCCCGGCGACGGCCGTCACGACGCCGGATCCGGTCTCGAGCAGCACGCCCCGACGGCGGGTCTGACCACGGCTCCGTCGGGTGAGGCGGCCGGTCGCTGGCCGGCGTGGACCCGCAATCTGGGGTTCGCCGAGCAGGTGCTCGCCATTGCGGTCGTGGTCGCCTGCGCCGTCTACGTGCTGTGGCAACTGCGACCCGACCTGTTGCTGCGCAACACCACCACGAACGGGGGCGATATGGGCGCCCACGTGTGGTGGCCCGCGTATGTGCGCGACCACCTCTTGCCGCACTGGCGCGTGGCCGGCTGGGCCCCCGACTGGTACGCCGGCTTCCCGGTGGGTCAGTTCTACTTCCCGCTGCCCGCGCTCGCGATCATCGCCCTCGACGTCGTGTTGCCGTACAACGTCGCGTTCAAGCTCGTGTCGGCGGCCGGTCCCGTTCTCCTGCCGATCGCGGCGTACCTCTTCATCCGGTCGTTGCGCCTCCCGCGCTTCGCCGCACCGCTGTGCTCGCTCGCGACCGTCGTGCTGTTGTTCTTCAAGGGCGACCCGCGGACGCATCCCGACAGCAAGACCGCGGCCTTCGACCAGCACATCATGGGCGGCACGCTCGCGAGCAACCTCGCGGGTGAGTTCTCGTTCACCATTGCGCTGGCGCTCGCGTTGTTCGCGTTTGCCGCGCTCGTGTACGCGCTCGAACGGCGCCGCCGGCTCGCGTTACCCGCGGCGTTGCTCGCGGCAACGGTCTTGAGCCATCTCGTCGTCGGCATCTTCGCGGGCGTGGGCGCGGTCATCATCTGGCTGGCCTACCGCCCGGCCGTGAACGCGCGAATCGCTGCGGCGATCGCCGCTGTCGCGGTGGCCCTGACCGCGTTCTGGTCGTTCCCACTCGCGTCGACGTTCGGTTACACGACGAACATGAATTACGAGCGCATCAACAAGTACGCGCTCTTCATGTTCCCCCGCTACTTCTGGTGGGTGTTCGGCTTCGCGATCGTTGCCGTCCTCGTCGGTGCGATCGCGCGCCGGCGCGGCACGATGATCGTCCTCGCGCTCACGATCGTCTTCGGCCTCGTGTTCCGCTTCTGGCCGCAGTCGCATGCGTGGAACCTGCGGTTCCTGCCGTTCTGGTATCTCGGGCTCTTCCTGCTCGCCGGCATCGGCGCGGCCGAGATCGTCGTGGCCGGCGCGTCGTTGGTGGCCCGGGTGGTGTTGCCGAGCGATCCCCGGGACGCGGCCGTCGCCGCGGCCGATCGGGAGGATGTCGCGACCGACACCGTGCCTGTCACGTCCGGCGCCGATGTGCCGGCGTTCGATGTGCCGGCGTACTCCGACGCGAGGACGGATGTCGCTCGATCACGAGTCGTGCTCGCCGGCTCGCTCGCGATGTTCCTCGTCGCCGCGCTGTCGATCGGGACGCTCGTCCGTGTCCACCAACGGCGCGGATTCCTCCCGTTCTGGGCCGAGTGGAACTACAGCGGATACGAGCAGTCGACGGGACGTGCAGGGAAGGCGTCGGCCGAGTTCCACCGCCTCGTCCAGACGATGAGCGCGCTGCCCTCCGGACGCGTCATGTGGGAGGGCGGCAGCGCGATCGACCGGTACGGGACCCCACTCGCGCTCGAGCTCCTGCCGTACTACACGCACGGCCGCATCGCATCGATGGAGGGCCTGTACTTCGAGTCGTCCGCCACGACGCCGTACCACTTCGTCGCGGTGTCGGCGCTGTCGGCGTCGGGCAACGCCTCGAACCCAGTGCGCGGTCTCCAGTACAAGACGATCAGCGACTTCCGTCTCGGTGTGCGATACCTCCGTCTCCTGGGGGTGCGCTACTACATGGCGTACTCGAACGACGCGAAGACCGCGGCTGACAACGACCCCGGCGACTTGCGTCTCGTCGCGACCGTTCCCGACCTCGACAACCAGGCGCCGCAGGGGTGGAAGGTCTACGAGGTGCGCAACGCGCCCCTGGTCGAGGGGTTGCAGTACGAGCCGGTGGTCGCCACGTCGATCAAGTCCGGCACCACCGCCGAGTGCTACGGCACCCCGCCGACGTCCGGAGCGCCGGTGCATCTCGATCCGTGGGAGTGCCTCGCTGCGGGTTGGTTCGACAAGGCGGCCAATCTCGACCGTCCGCTCGCGAGCGGTGGCCCGTCATCGTGGGTCCGGGCCTCCGCTCAGTTCGCCGACCTGGCGCCCGAACATCGACCGTTGCCTCCGGTGACGGTGACGCGGGTCCGCAGCAGCGACGACCGCATCAGCTTCCACGTGGCCCGCACCGGCGTGCCCGTCGTCGTGAAGGCGTCCTACTTCCCGAACTGGCAGGCGAGCGGAGCGAAGGGCCCGTGGCGCCTCACCCCGAACCTGATGGTGGTCGTGCCGACGAGCCGGGACGTCTCGCTGCACTACGGGCGCACGGGCGTCGAATGGCTCGGGATTCTCGTGACGCTCGGCGGGATCGGCGGTCTGGTCGTCCTCGTGCGCTGGCGTCCGGCGCCGTCCGGCACCGTCGGCCGACCCCGCCCGTGGCGGCGGCGTCGGGACGGCACCGGCAACGGTCTGGAGCCCCCCACAGATCGGGACGGACCGCGCGATACCGGCGAAACCACCCACCACCCGGCGCTAGCATGACGCGTCCCCAGCCCAGGAGACCACTGTGTCGTCCGAGCTCGATGCCATCTTCAAGGCCTACGACGTCCGGGGCGTCTACCCAGACCAGCTCGACGAGTCGGTCGCCCGGCGTGTGGGCAATTCCTTCGTCCGCTTCACGGGCGCGGCCCGTGTGATCGTCGGCCGTGACATGCGGCCGTCTTCGGAACCGCTCAGCGCGGCGTTCATCGAAGGCGCGACGATGGCCGGCGCCGACGTCGTCGACCTCGGGCTCGCCTCCACCGACATGTGCTACTTCGCGGCCGGGCGTCTCGACGCGCCGGCCGCGATGTTCA
>CAZJSY010000284.1:0-3984 GCA_964548555.1 uncultured Burkholderiales bacterium | reverse complement strand
CTTCGATGGTCCGGCCTGTGGTCTCCACCCACTCCATGTCACCGCCGCCGTTTCCGGCGCCGCTGTTGGCCTTGGGGTCTGCGGTTGGTGCCGGACGCGCCCGACCCTCGTGGGTTCGTCCCGGGCGTTTTCGCCGCGGGTGGCTTGGGCGCGGGTCGAGCCGCCTTGCCGTTGCCGCCATCGGTCTTTCCACCCGCGGCCTTGCCATTCCCCGGCTGTGCGGGCGGGTTGAACAGTCGATCCAGGAATCCCCCCGCTTTCTTGCCGGGGCCCGCCTCGACCTCGATCACCTCGTCGGCAGGAATGCTGGTCTTCAGCGGCGGCAGCTTGTCGGGATGGGCGATCTTGCGCAGGATCACCTCTTGCTGGCCGACCCTCCACAGGTTGCTGATGAAGAAGTAGAGGGCGAGACCGGCAGGGAATTCCAGGCAGATGACGCCGAAGAACACCGGCATGATCTTGCCGACCATCGCCATCTGCGGGTTCCCGCCCGCAGGTTGATTGCGCGTGGTCTGACGGGCCTGCAGGAACCCGGTGCCGATCACGAGAGCGACGAGGACGTAGTACGGCAGTGCGCTCCCGAAACCGTGAACCTGCGTCGGCTTGACCGACAGATCCATCGACAAGAACTTGAGGTGATGGACGTGGCCGGCGCATTGGGCAACGGTCTTCGCAGGATGGCAGAACGCGTTGAACAGCTTCGAGTCGATCGGCACGTACTTGAACGGCGATCGCAGCGCCCGGTACAGCGCGAAGAAGACGGGAAGTTGAACAACGAGAGGCAGACAACCCGAGAGCGGGTTGATCTGGTTCTCCTTGTAGAACTTCATCATCTCTTCGTTGAGCTTCTGGCGATCGTTCTTGTACTTCGCCTGCAGCCGTTTGATCTCCGGCTGCACCCGCTGCATCGCCAGCATCGATTTCGCCTGCTTGGCCGTGAGCGGGAAAAGGATCAACATCACCAAGATGGTGAGGAGGATGATGGCGACCCCGAGGTTCGGTACCGCTGAGTAGAAGAGCGCCAGTAGCCATCCGAAGGCTTTGTAGAGCGGGTCCAACATGGCTCAGTGCCTGCTCTCTCGACCGGCCGAGGCAGGGCCGGTGGTTGTCGAACGTATGTTTGGTTCTGGCTTGAGTTCGGGCTCCCGCTGACGGTCAGGACCGGGCACGGGATCGACACCGTGGCCGCCCCATGGGTGGCAGCGCCCGAGCCGCCGTGCGCCGAGCCACCCGCCGCGCAGTGCGCCGTGCCGCTCGATCGCTTCGAGCGTGTATTGGGAGCACGTCGGCCAGTACCGGCAGCGGGGAGTACTCCCCGCTGCGAGATGCTGGTACCCGCGAACTGCTCCGATCATCGCGCGCGCCAACGGGGAACGACCCCGCGTCACCGCTGATCACCCCCGACGCTCCGCAACGCGCGCTGGACGTGGGACCTCAGCTCGGTGAACGACAGCCCGCTCGCGCCCCGCTGCGCGCCCACGAGATACGCCCACCCGGCGCACAGCGCTTCACGCTCCTCGTGTACGGCCGCGCGCAAACGCCGACGAAGCCGGTTCCGTTCCACCGCTCCGCCCACGCTGCGTCCTACGGCGTACGCGACGCGTGGCGGCGACTCCTGATCCACAACCACCGCCGCCCGCACGGTCACCGGCCCGCGGCGGAAGGGGCGCGCGCGCCGCAGCGCACTGAAGGTGGCATGGTCGCGGATCCGCCAGATCAGGCCGTGAGCCGCGACCGGCCCCGGAGACGCCGGGCCTTCACGATCGCCCGGCCGGCGCGCGTCCGCATACGCGAGCGGAACCCGTGCTTCCTCTTGCGGCGGCGATTGTTGGGCTGAAAGGTGCGCTTCACGCATGGCCTCCTCGAAGATTGGACGCCCGATCCGCGCAGCGAAGAAACAGCTCGAGGCCGCGCGACGGCGGAGGGCGGACGAACGATTCTAAGGCCCGAGTCCAATGGTCGCAACGCGCCGGCGCCGGCTCTGCGACGTGCTTGCAGTTGCAACAACGTCCCACCGGAATGCCGCCAACACGACTCACGCGGTGTGGACGCCTCCACGACACGACCAGGCGTGCCCTGAGCAGCGGCTTCTCGCTCCCCTTGTCGGTCCCCGAGGCCGGTGCTACGTTCCGCGGCTTGCCCCGTCGCAACGGCCTCGGCGGGGCGGACTTCCCCGGGGGCCACTGCGGTCCGGACAGGCCGAGAACCAGCCGCCGTGTAGGCCGGGGACCGCTCCGGACTCTTCTCCACAACTGTGGACGCCTCTGTGGAAAACGCTGGCAATGCCGCGTCAACGGCCGAAGAGATCTGGACCCGGTCGACGGAGCTCCTTCGCGCCCAACTAGCCGAAGCCACGTGGGCGACGTGGTTCCACGGCGTCCGGCCCGTGAGCCTCGGCGACGGGATCCTCGTGCTCGCGGTTCCCAATGCGCTTGCCCGTGAGCGCATCCGGTCGAGCTACAGCGGTCTCGTGCTCGACGCGTTGCGGGAGATCACCGGCGGCAACGTCACTCTGGAGCTCGTCGTCGACACCGCGCCGCGCGAGGACGACTTCGTCGTCACCGGACCGGAACCCTCGTATCCCGCCGCCGCCGTGGCAACGCTGAGTACCGGGACGACCGCAACCAGCGACTCCGGCTCCCGCTCCGTCTGGGCGCCCGGCACTCTGAATCCGACGTACACCTTCGATCAGTTCGTCATCGGCGCGTCGAATCGCTTCGCGCACGCGGCGGCGCTCTCCGTGGCGGAAATGCCGGCTCGGTCGTACAACCCGCTCTTCATCTACGGCGCCGCGGGCCTCGGAAAGACCCATCTCCTGCACGCGATCGGCCACTACGTGCAAGCGATGCACCGCATGAAGCGCGTTCGGTACGTCTCCACCGAGGCGTTCATGAACGAGTTCGTCGACGCGATCCGGTCGAAGTCGATGCCGGCCTTCAAACGCCGTTACCGCGACCTCGACGTGCTGCTGATCGACGACATCCAGTTCCTCGAGCGCACGCAGGAGTTGCAGGAGGAGTTCTTCCACACCTTCAACGACCTGCATCAGGGCGGGAGCCAGATCGTCATCTCGTCCGACCGTCCACCGAAGTCCATCGCGACACTCGAGGACCGGCTGCGCACTCGGTTCGAATGGGGCCTCATCACCGACGTGCAACCGCCGGAGTTCGAGACTCGCCTCGCGATCCTTCGCAAGAAGGCCGAAGCAGAGCACCTCGACGGGATTCCCACCGAGGTCCACGCGTTCATCGCCTCGAACATCACCGACAACGTGCGTGAGCTCGAGGGCGCGCTGATCCGCGTCGCCGCCTATTCGAGTCTGAATCACTCGCCGCTGTCGGAGGAGATCGCCCGCACGGTGCTCGCCGACCTGCTCCCTGCGTCGAAGCCGCGAGTGATCACTCCACAGCTGATTCTCGACGAGACCGCCAAGATGTTCGGGTGGACAGTCGAGGATCTCTGCGGCAAGAGCCGGCGACGTCCACTCGTGACTGCACGTCAGATCGGTATGTACGTGTTTCGTGAGCTCACCGACGCGAGCTATCCGAAGATCGCCGAGGAGTTCGGCGGACGAGACCACACGACGGTCATGCACGCGGTCGAAAAGATCAAGGCACAGATGGCGGAACGACACGCCATCTTCGACCAGGTCAACGAGCTCATCGGTCGAATCAAGCTCGGCACCGGTGGATAACACTGTGGACAGCTGGGGATATCGGCACGCTCTCTCCGGATACTGCGCTGCCACACCACTTCCCCTGGTGATTGACTGTGGACAGCTGGGGACGCGAGGTGGATTCGTATTGCCTGTCCCACCAGCGCCGACAGCTCGTCGTCCCCAATCCACAGGCCTTACGACAACAACATTCAATGAACAAGAACATGAATCACAGGAGGGCGTGTGGTGAAGTTCCGGTGTGAGCGCGACACCCTCGCCGATGCCATCTCGACCGCGCAGCGGGCGGTCGCATCGCGCAGTGGTGC
>CAZJSY010000283.1:0-3984 GCA_964548555.1 uncultured Burkholderiales bacterium | reverse complement strand
TCGGGCTGGCGCTCGCCGTAGGGTGTCCACAGGCTGCTCACGCTGGTATCCTCCCGGGGACAACCACATGGGAAGTGGGTGGAACGGACATCGACGGCATCCTGCCGCCGGCCTGATTCTTCCCCACCCGGCACCCTCACCGAAGCCTCTGTCGGGGTTTGCGTCAAGGGTGAGCGGTCGCCGGGTTCGTTGCTGTTCGGGCCGATTTTCCGGCCTGTCCGCGGCGGACGCTTCCCGTGTCCGCCGCCTGCGGTTCGGGCGGTCTTCCCGAAAGAGGTGATGCGGAGATCGCTGCTGCGACTGAAGCCAGGATCAACGACCGGATCCGCGCACGCGAGGTCCTGTTGATCGGTGAGAACGGTGAGCAACTCGGGGTGCGACCCTTGCCCCAGGCGTTGCAGACCGCCAGGGAACAGGACCTCGATCTCGTCGAGGTCGCTCCCAACGCCAACCCGCCGGTGTGCCGGATCATGGACTACCGGCGCTACCAGTACGAGCAGCAGCAGAAGCGCAAGGAGTCGCGCCGTCGGGCCACGAACGTCGTCATCAAGGAGATGAAGTTCCGTCCCAAGATCTCCGGCCACGACTACGAGACGAAGATGAAGAACGTCGAGCGGTTCCTCGCCGACGGCAACAAGGTGAAGCTCACGATCATGTTCCGCGGTCGTGAGGTGGCTCACCCGGAACTTGGCTTGAAGATCCTCAACCGGATCGCCGAGCAGGTGGCCGACAGCGCCGTCGTCGAATCGGCTCCGCGTCAAGACGGACGCAACATGACGATGGTGCTGCACCCCACGAAGAAGCCGTCGAGCGGCGGACGCCCGAAGGAGCAGGCGGCCGACCGTCCGACACCCCCGCCGCCGCCCGCCTCGACCGGCTCACCGGCGCCGGCCGATGCCACAGGAGCACGTTGATGCCGAAGATGAAGACCCACCGTGGCGCAGCCAAGCGCTTCAAGATCACGGGGAGCGGTCGCATCCTGCGCCGCAAGGCGTTCCGGTCTCACCTGCTCGAGAAGAAGTCGTCGAAGCGGACCCGCCGTCTCGGCCGTCCGGCGGAGGTCACCGGCGGCGACCGCAAGCACGTCGAGCGTCTGCTCGGCCGCTGACATCAGCCGACGCCTCTGCGCCACGCGGGCGCAGCAGCAGCGAAGCCACCACAGAACGGAGGAAGTGACGATGGCCAGGGTCAAGCGCTCGGTCCACGGCAGGAAGCACCGTCGAGCCGTGCTCGACGCGGCCCAGGGATACTCGGGCTCGCGCAGCCGGAGCTTCCGCAAGGCCAACGAGCAGGTCATGCACTCCCTCCAGTACGCGTACCGCGACCGACGGGCGCGCAAGGGTGAGTTCCGCCGGCTCTGGATCGTGCGTATCAACGCCGCGTGCCGCAGCAACGACATCAGCTACTCGCGCTTCATCGCCGGGCTGAAGGCGGCCGAGGTCGACGTCGACCGGAAGCTGCTCGCAGACATTGCGGTACGCGACGCCGCCGCGTTCACGAAGTTGGTCGACACCGCGCGTCGGGCGCTCGCGGCCTGAGCGGTCGCAGCGCCGCCGGGGACATCCCGGTGCTCGGCGCTCGTCATGCCGAGGTCCGGCACCTGCGGGAGTTGGTGCGAGACGCGCGGACGAGGCGACGCGAGCAGTTGGTGGTTCTCGAGGGCGCGCGCGTCATCGACGGCGCGCTCGATCGGAACGCGGCGCTCGTGTCCGCATTCGCCGAACCGGAGGCGTCGCAGCACTGCCGCGACGTGTTCGCGCGCTTGCACGACGCTGGCGTACCGGTGCATTTCGTCACGGGTGGTGTCATCGAGCGCGTCGCGTCCACGGTGACGCCCCAGCCGATCATTGCTCTGGCGGCGCGTCCGCACGCGGATCTCGACGATCTCGCCCGGGCCGGCGCAGACCGTCCTGTGGTCGTCGCGATCGATGTCGCCGATCCCGGGAACGCCGGTACCCTGGTTCGCAGCGCGGAGGCCGCCGGAGCGGCAGCACTAGTGTTCTGCGGCAATTCGGTCGACCCGGGAAGCCCCAAGGTCGTACGGTCGTCGGCCGGCGCGCTCTTCGGAATCCCTGTCTTGGAGGTCGAGAGTCCGGTGGAGGTGCTCGACGCGCTCGGCGCGCACGGACGGCGACGACTCGCCACCGTCGCTCGCGGGGGAGAGCCCTATGACCGGGCCGATCTGACGGGCTCCGTCGCGCTCGTGCTCGGCGGCGAGGCGCGCGGGTTGCCCCCGGCGGTGCTCGACCACGTCGACGCCCTGGCCACGATTCCGATGGTCGGACCGGCCGAGTCGCTCAACCTCGCGGTGGCCGGCTCCGTCTTGCTGTTCGAAGCGGCCCGCCAACGGGCTCGGGGAACGTCATGAACGCCGACGAGGCCCGTGCGCTGCTCGACCGCGCGCTCGACGAGGCGCGCGAGGCGATCGAGCGCGTCGCCGACCTGGCCGGCCTCGAGAGCGTGCGGCGGCAGTTCGGCGGGAAGCGATCGCCCGCCAGTCAGGTCAACGAAGCCATCAAGACGCTCACCGCCGAGGATCGGCCCGTCGTCGGCAAGGCGGTGTCCGCGTACAACGCCGCGCTCGCCGAGCTCGTCGACACGCGCCGCGATGCATTGGAAGCGGTGGAGCGCGACGCGACGCGGTCACGCGACGCGATCGACCTGACCGAAGGTGGGCACGGCCGCCGGCGCGGACACCTGCACGTCGTCACGCAGGTCCAGCGCGAGCTCGAGGACGTGTTCGTCGGCCTCGGCTTCCGGGTAGCCGAGGGTCCCGAAGTCGAGACGGACTGGTACAACTTCGAGGCCCTCAACATGCCGCCGGCACACCCGGCGCGTTCCATGTGGGACACGCTGTACGTGAAGTTGGGCCGTCCCGAGCAGGTGATGCTCCGCACGCACACGTCGCCTGTGCAGATCAGGGTGATGGAGACCCGCAAGCCGCCGATCTACACGGTGATGCCGGGCCGTGCGTATCGCAAGGAGACGCTCGACGCCCGGCATTCGCCCGTCTTCCATCAGATCGAGGGGCTGGTGGTCGACCGTGGCATCACGTTCGGCGACATGGCGGGCACCATCGAAGCCTTCACGCGGGCCTACTTCGGTCCCGACAAGACGTCGCGGCTGCGGCCCTCGTTCTTCCCGTTCACCGAGCCCTCGGCCGAGTTCGAGGTGACGTGCACGTTCTGCGACGGCGCCGGATGCAGCGTGTGCTCGCGCACCGGTTGGATCGAGCTCGGCGGATGCGGGATGGTCGATCCCAACGTGCTGCTCGCCGTCGGCATCGATCCCGAGGAGTACTCCGGCTTCGCGTTCGGGTTCGGGCTCGACCGCATGGCGATGGATCGCCACGACGTCGACCACATCAAGACCTTCTTCGAGGACGACGTTCGCGTCCTCCGACAGTTCTAAGGGGCGCGCGTGCTCGTCCCGCTTTCCTGGCTCCGTGAATTCGCGCCGGTCGAGGCCGACCTCGACGCGATCGTCGACGCCTGCAACCAGCTCGGCCTCGTCGTCGATGCCGTCCACCAACCTGGTCGCGAGGTCGACGGTGTCGTCGTCGCAAAGGTCCTCGACGTTCAGGCCCATCCGAACGCCGACAAGCTGACGCTCGTCGACGTCGAGCTCGCGGGTGGCGCGACCACGACGGTGGTGTGCGGGGCGCGCAACCTCGCCCCCGGTGATCTCGTGCCCTACGCGCGCGCCGGCGCACGCCTCCCCGGTCGCGAACCGCTCGAGCGCAAGAAGATCCGCGGTGTCGTGTCCGACGGCATGTTGTGCTCCGCGCAGGAGCTCGGTCTCGGCGACGACCACTCGGGCATCCTGCACCTCGACGGGACGGCGGAGCCCGGTCGCGACGTCCGCGAGGTGCTCGGCCTCGACGACGTGATCCTCGACCTCGAGATCACGCCGAACCGCCCGGACGCGATGTCGATCATCGGTGTCGCGCGCGAACTCGCCGCGCACTTCCACGTGCCGCTGCGC
>CAZJSY010000282.1:0-3992 GCA_964548555.1 uncultured Burkholderiales bacterium | reverse complement strand
ACTTCCGGCCCGAGTTCCTCAACCGCATCGACGAGGTGATCGTCTTCAACGAGCTGACGCGCGAAGAGGTCACCGAGATCGTCGACCTCCTCATCCGTCGGGTCACGGCACAGCTCGAGGGCCAGGGCCTCGGCCTCGACCTCACGCACGAGGCGAAGCTGCTGCTCGCGAGGAAGGGCTACGACCCGCAGCTGGGTGCCCGGCCGTTGCGCCGTGCGATCCAGCGGCTCGTCGAGGACCCGCTGTCGGAGAAGATCCTCTGGAAGGAGTTCCACGCCGGCGAGACCGTGAAGGTCGACGCCGACGGCGAGGAGATCGTCTTCCGGGCGATCGAGGGTGTGGAGCCCCCGCCGGTGGAGCTCGCCGGAAGCGGGAGCGAGGGCTGAGCTTCGTCGAAGGCGACGAACCGAACGATGAAACGGCGGACGGGAAACCGTCCGCCGTTTCGCGTCATGGACCATCTGTTTGCTTCGATGAACCCGATGAGGGCACGGCGCGGGGCAACGCTGCTGATCGTCGCGGCGATGCTCCTCGGCGCGTGCCGGGTCGAGACCACCGTGGGCGTCGAGCTGCACCGCGACGGCAGCGGCCGCGTGCGTGTGCACCTGGCATTCGATCAGGACGCGCTACGACGCGTCCCGGTGTCGTCCGTCAAGCTCGACGATCTGCGCGCTGCAGGTTGGCAGGTGACGACCGACGCGACGTCGATCACGATGGAGAAGCCGTTCGCGCGACCGCAGGACCTCGCGCCGACCGTCCACGAGTTGACCGGTTCGAGTGGTCTCGTCGGAGCCGTCTCGGCCACGCGCACACGCACGTTCTCGCGCACCAACTTCGTGGTGCACATCGACGCCGACCTGCGCCCGTTGGCGGTCGGCGTGGTCAACGACCGCGATCTCGCGAACCGGCTGCGTCTCGTCGGTCTCGATCCGACGGTTCTCGAGCTCAAGCTCGACGCACCATTGCGTCAGGCGGTCGACATGCGTCTCGTGCTCGCGCTGCCCGACGGTCGCGTGAAGACGTGGTCGGTTGCTCCGGGCGGTCACGTGGAAGCGCGCGCCACGAGCTCGGTTCCCAATCCCGGACGGCTGGCGTGGTTGTTCGCCGCGATCGCACTCGCTGGCGCGGCTGTGCTGTTGCTCGTGACGTCGTGGTTCCTGCCCGGCCGACGCCGCCGGCGCGGAGCCGACGAACCCGCGTCAGCACCGGAAGCGGTGACGCACGACGAAGCTGTGTCGGAGCAGGTCCCGGCCACGCAGGTGGCACCCGACGGCGACGAGACCAAAGCCGTGGCGCCCGAGGCCGCCGCTGCCACCGACGAGGCATCGCCATAACGGTCACACCCCGTCGGTAACGTCCGGGGAATGTGCGGACGAAGCGGAGCCGTGGCCGGAGGCCGGGACGGCGGAGCGTAGGGAGCCGGGGGAGATGTCGAAGGCCCGGACCGTTCATCGTTGCCGCGAATGTGGTTCCGCGACCCCGCGCTGGCTTGGGCGCTGCCCTGAGTGCGGCGAATGGGGGACGCTCGTCGAGCAACGCGAGGTCGTGCCGAGCGCTGTGCGCTCCGTCGCGGCCGCGGCCGACGTTCCCGTGCCGCTCGCGGAGCTCGATGCCGCTGGAGCGACGCGACGCCGCACAGGCCTCCCGGAGCTCGACCGGGTGCTCGACGGTGGGCTCGTCCCCGGATCGGTCACGTTGCTCGGTGGCGAGCCCGGTATGGGGAAGAGCACGCTCGTCCTGCAGGCGCTCGCCGCGATGTGCGACGACGGCGCGCGTACCTTGCTGGTCACCGCCGAGGAGTCGAAGGATCAGGTGCGGCTGCGCGCGTCACGTCTCGGCGCCGCGCCGGCGGGCTTGTTCGTCGTGAGCGAGACGTCCCTTCCCGCGCTGCTCGCGCACATCGACGTGCTGCGTCCCGACGTCGTCGCCGTCGACTCGATCCAGACGGTCGTCGATCCGGATCTTCCCGGTGTCGCAGGGTCCGTCGGGCAGGTGCGCGACTGCGCGGCGCGACTGGTCCGCATGGCGAAGGAACGCGACGTCACCGTGCTCCTCGTCGGGCACGTCACGAAGGAAGGCGCGCTCGCGGGGCCGCGCGTGCTCGAGCACGTCGTCGACACCGTGCTCGCGTTCGAGGGTGACCGCCACCATTCCCTCCGCATGGTGCACGCGCTCAAGCACCGGTTCGGATCCACGCAGGAGCTCGGCCTGTTCGAGATGACGGGTACCGGCCTGGCCGGGGTCGCCGATCCGTCCGCGCTCTTCCTCGCCGACCGGCGTCCCGACGGGGCGGGATCGGTGGTCGCTCCGGTCCTCGAGGGCGCGCGTCCGCTCCTCGTCGAGGTACAGGCGTTGGTCGCGGGCACGAGGGCGCCGATGCCACGGCGCATCGCCCAGGGCCTCGACGGGAGCCGGCTGTCATTGCTGCTCGCGGTGCTGGAGCGCCGCACGCACGTCGGCTCGTTCCACGAGCTCGACGTGTGGGCGAGCGTCGCGGGCGGCGTGCGGGTCGGCGAGGCGGCGGCCGACCTGGCCACCGCGATCGCCGTCGTCAGCTCGCGCCTCGAGGTCGCCGTCCCGGCCGGTGTCGTGGCGATCGGCGAGGTCGGGCTCGGAGGTGAGGTGCGCCAGGTGGGTCAGCTCGGCCGGCGGCTCGCCGAGGCGGCTCGGCTGGGGTTCGACACAGCGATCGTGCCCACGTCGGCACCCGAGACGGTCGGGATCCGGGTCCTGCGGGTTCCGGACGTCGCCGGGGCGCTGGAGGCAGCCGGCGTGGGCGTACAGGCGGCCGTCCAGCTCTGATCTCGTGGTCCGGGTCCACGCGGTCGCGTGGGAAAATGGCTGGTACATTGCGCCTGCGGTGTCGAACGTTCTCTCCCCGTTCGTTCGATTCATCACGAGGAGGTGAGATCCGGGTGCCCGCACAGCCGCGTTCGGAGGCCATGCTGGCTGCGCTGCGGCTCGTGGCGCCGGGTCGCCCGCTCCGTGAGGGGCTCGACCGGATCCTCCAGGCCAAGATGGGCGCGCTCATCGTCGTGGGCGACGGTCCCGACGTGCTCAGCGTCTGCTCGGGCGGGTTCCTGCTCGATGCGGAGTTCACCCCGCAGCGCCTGTCGGAGCTGGCGAAGATGGACGGCGCGATCATTCTCGCGTCCGACACGTCCCGGGTCGCGCGGGCAAACGTTCATCTCGTGCCCGATCCGAACATCCCGACGTTCGAGACCGGCACCCGTCACCGGACCGCCGAGCGGGTCGCGCGCCAGATCGACGTCCCCGTCATCACGGTCTCCGAGGACATGTCGGTGGTCGCGATCCACCGGCGGGGCCAGAAGCACACGCTCGAGCCCGTCGCCCGGGTGTTGGCCCGCGCCGATCAGGCGCTGCAGATCCTCGAGCGCTACAAAGCCCGGCTCGACGCGGTGAGCGGCTCGCTCTCGGCCCTCGAGGTCGAGGACCTCGTCACTGTGCGCGACGTCGCGACGGTGTTGCAGCGCGCCGAGATGGTGCGGCGGATCTCCGAGGAGATCGAGGGGTACATCATCGAGCTCGGAAGCGACGGCCGGCTCGTGCTGCTGCAGCTCGAGGAGCTCATGGGCGGCGTCGGTGACGACCGCCGTCTCGTCGCCAAGGACTACTTCGCGGAGGCGCCCGACTGGGAGCTCCACGACGTGATGGAGCGGCTGTCGGGTCTCGACACCGAGCAGCTTGTCGACCTGCGTGAGGTCGCCGCGGTGTTGCGCCTCCCCGCCGACACCGATCTCGACACGCCGGTGCAGCCGCGGGGCTTTCGGCTGCTCCACAAGGTGCCGCGGCTTCCCGAGATCGTCGCCGATCACGTTGTCGACCGGTTCTCGAACCTGCAGAAGATCATGCGGGCCGGCGTCAGCGATCTGGTCGAGGTGGAAGGGGTCGGCGAGGCCCGTGCACGCGCGATCAAGGAAGGCCTGTCGCGGCTCGCGGAGACGTCGATCCTCGAGCGCTACGTCTGAGAC
>CAZJSY010000281.1:0-4024 GCA_964548555.1 uncultured Burkholderiales bacterium | reverse complement strand
GGGCCGATGCTCGCACCCCTCAGCTCTTGAAGAGGAACTCCACGTCGTCGCCGAGGAGGTCCTGGACCTCCTCGGCGAGCTCGCGG
This sequence comes from uncultured Burkholderiales bacterium, assembly GCA_964548555.1. GTDB lineage: Bacteria > Actinomycetota > Acidimicrobiia > IMCC26256 > JAMXLJ01 > JAMXLJ01. The sequence continues at coordinate 3,938 of CAZJSY010000281.1, read as the reverse complement.
TGCCGGGAGAGCGTCGGGTCGTCGTCGAGCAAACGCTCGGCGACGTCGCGCGCGGCCTCGACATACTTCACGTCGCGGGGGATTCGCCCCAGCTTCAGGTCACCGAGGCCGGCCTGACGCTCCCCGAACACCTCCCCGGCGCCCCGGATCTCGAGGTCGCGCTCGGCGAGCAGGAAGCCGTCCGTCGACTCGGCCATCGCCGCCATCCGGGCCTGCGACTCCGGCGTGGTCGGATCGCTGAACAGGAAGCACCACGACTGGCTGCCGCCACGGCCGACGCGGCCGCGCAGCTGGTGGAGCTGCGAGAGCCCGAAGCGATCGGCGTCCTCGACGATCATCACCGTCGCGTTGGGAACGTCGACGCCGACCTCGATGACCGTCGTCGCCACCAGCACGTCGATGTCCTGAGCACGGAACGCGGCCATCGCCCGTTCCTTGTCGGCCGCCTTGAGCTGACCGTGCAGGAGACCGAGCCGCAGCCCCGCGAGCTCCGCCGACGCGAGGCGCTCGAGCTCCTCCGTCGCCGCTTTCGCCTCGACGCGGGGCGATCCTTCCACGAGCGGACACACGATGTACGCCTGGTGCCCGGCGGCCACTTCGGTGCGCAGCCGTTCGTACGCGGCCTCGCGCTCGAGCGGGTTCGGGCCCACCACGGTCGTCACGATCGGCGTACGACCGGGCGGCATCTCACGCAGCTCGGATTTGTCGAGGTCGCCGTACACGAGCATCGCCGCGGTGCGGGGAATCGGTGTCGCCGTCATCACGAGGACGTCGGGGGAGCTGCCCAACCCGCGCAGCAGCGCGCGTTGCTCGACGCCGAAGCGGTGCTGCTCGTCGATCACGGCGACGCCGAGCCGTGCGAACGGCACATCGCCGTAGATCAAGGCGTGCGTACCGACGACGACGTCGACCTCCCCATTGGCCAGGGCGCTGGAGAGCGCACGGCGCTCCGCCGCACCCGTGCGGTTGGTCAGCAGCGCCGCCCGAACCGGACGCTCGCCGGTCAGCGTTGCCTCGTCGGTGACCGTGAGCCCCTCGAGCAGCCGCGACACGACCGCGTGGTGCTGCTCCGCCAGCACTTCCGTCGGCGCCATCAGCGCGCCCTGGTACCCGCCTTGCACCGCGCAGAGGATCGACGCGAGAGCGACGACCGTCTTGCCGGAGCCGACGTCGCCCTGCAGGAGGCGGTGCATCGGCGCCGCCGACGCCATGTCGGCGCGGATCTCGTCGATCGCGCGGCGCTGGTCTCTCGTGAGCTCGAACGGCAGGCCGTCGAGGAACTGGGCGAGCAGTCGGCCGTCGACGGTGTGGCTGATGCCCGACTGCTCACGTTCGAGCGCGCGCTTCCGCGCGACCAGGCCGACCTGCATACGGAGGAACTCGTCGAACCGAAGCCGTCGTTGGGCCCTGCGCGCCGCCTCGATGCTTTCCGGTTCGTGAACCTGGTTGTAGGCCCACGTACGGTCCTGCAGCTTCAGCTCGTCGCGCACCGATGCAGGGAGCGGCTCGGCGAGTTCACCGACCTGCTCGAGCAGGTTCCGCACCACTTGGCGGATCTGCCAGGTGAACACCTCCGCCTTCCCCGACTGCGGGTACACCGGCACGACGGTCCCGGTGTTCTCGCCCTCGGCTCCGAGAATGTCCACGACGGGATTCGTGAGCTGGCGCCGCCCGCGGTACACGTCCACCTTGCCGAAGAACGCGGCCTGCGTCCCCTCGCGTAGCTGCTTCGCGCGCCACGGCTGGTTGAAGAACGTGACGTTCAACAACGACGTGCCGTCGTAGATGACCGCTTCCACGAGCGCACGCCGGTTGCGCGTCTGGCGCGACGAGATGCGCCGCACCTCCGCGAACACGGTCGCCTCGTCGCCTTCACGCAGCTCGGCGATCTCGGCCTGCTTCGTGCGGTCGTGGTAGCGGCGCGGATAGTGCTGCAGCAGATCGAGCGCGGAATGGATGTCCATCATGGCGAGCCGCTCGCCGAGACGTTCCTTCACCCCGAGCTCCGCGAGCGGCAGGCGGGACAGCTCGCGAAGCGTGCGGTACCCGCCGAGCGACCGGTCGCGTGCGATGGCTATTCCACCCCGATCAGGTACGGGTACAGCGGCTGGTCGCCCTGGTGGAACTCGATCTCCACGTGCGGGTGCGCGAGCGCGAGGTGCTGCTCGATGCGAGTCGTGGCGCCGCGCTCGGCGTCGGCGCCGCACAGCACCGTGACGAGCTCGCAGTCGTCGTCGACGAGCCGATCCAGCAGACCGATCGCGGCATCGGCGGGTGTCGACGCCACGACGTGGATACCCTCACGGTCGAGCCCGATCCAGTCGCCGGCCTTGATCGGGCCGGCCTCGCCGACGCCGTCACGCACTGCTTGCGTGACCTCGCCCGAACGGATCCGCTCGAGCGATTCCTCCATCGACTTCGCGTTCACCGGCAGCGGTGCCGCCGCGTCGTAGCAGACGAGCACGGCGAGACCCTCCACGACCGACGACGTCGGCACGACGGCGACGTCGCGCGCGGTGAGCTCGGCAACCTGACGGGCCACGGGCACGATGTTCTTGTTGTTGGGCAGGACGACGACGCTCTGCGCGTTGCACGACTCCACGGCCTCGAGGATCTGCGCGGTCGACGGGTTCATCGACTGTCCGCCGGCGACGATCGCCTGCACACCGAGGCTGGCGAACAACCGGCGAGCGCCGTTACCCACCGCGACCGCCACGACCGCGGTGGTGACTTCGTCGGGTGCGAACGTGTGCACCGCGGGCCCGGCAACGTCGGCCGAGTGCTCGCGCACCCAGGCCTCTTCCTCGACCTGCTCGATCAGATCGGTCACACGGATCCGTGAAGGGCGGCCGGCTTCGACGCCCGCCTCGATCGCCGCGCCGATGTCGTTGGTGTGCACATGGCAGTTCCACAAACCGGAACCGCCGACGACGACGATGGAGTCACCGATCGAGTCCCATGCGTCCTTGAACGCGGGGATGGTCGCGTCGTTGGCGTGGAGCAGGTACATCACCTCGTAGCGCAACGAGGAGACGTCGCCGCCGCGGAGGTGCGCTTCGACCGCGGCGGGCGTCTTGATGACCTCGGGCTCGGGAATCGGGCGGCCGTCGACCACTTCCACGAACGCGGCCAGCAGGAGCGTGTATCCGTGCCCGCCCGCGTCGACGACGCCGGCTTCGCGCAGGACGGGCAGCAACTCGGGGGTGCGCTTCACGGACTCGCGCGCGGCGACGAGCGCCGCGTCGAGCACCGCGCCGAGGGAGCCCCCGCCGTCGGCGTACGCGGCCTCGGCGGCGAGAGCCGCGTCGCGCGCGACCGTCAGGATGGTGCCCTCGACCGGGTGCATGACCGCCTCGTAGGCGGCATCGGCCGCCCGCCGCATCGCGCTGACCACGTCGCCGGCGCCGGCGGCCTCCAGCGGCGAGAACGTGTCGGCGAGCCCCCGCAGGATCTGCGACAGGATCACGCCGGAGTTGCCGCGGGCACCCATCAGCGACCCGTGCGCGATGGCTCGGCAGACCTCCGCCATCGACGCTGCGGTACCGATCTCGTTGGTGACCGACTCGAGCGTGAGCGCCATGTTGGTCCCGGTGTCGCCGTCGGGGACCGGGTACACGTTGAGCCGGTTGAGCTCCTCCTGGTGTGCCCGCAGCGCATCGCGGTAACGGCTGACGACCAGACGCAGCTCCGGCGCTCCGAGCCTGTCGAGGGAGCTCATGGCCGGATCGTACCGCCGCGCCATGCGCATCCGACCGGAACGCCGGAGCCGGTCGCGCCGGTCCTGCTAGCCTTGCTGGCTCCGGGAACCGTCCGTGGCGGTCCCCTCTTCTCGTTCGATCGACTGTCCCGAGGTCATCCCATGGCGTCCGTTTGCGAGGTGTGTGGCAAGAGCCCGCATTTCGGCATGAGCCTGAGCCACTCGCACCGGCGCACGAAGC
>CAZJSY010000280.1:0-4045 GCA_964548555.1 uncultured Burkholderiales bacterium | reverse complement strand
GCGATCCACGAGCTGCTCGCGCTCTACGGACACCTGATCGACGATCGGCGGTGGTCGGACCTGGGTCTCGTGTTCACCGACGACGCCGTCTTCGACGCCACCGACTTCGACGGCCCGCGTACGACGTCGCTCGCCGAGCTGCGCGAGCACTGGTCGGGCAACGAGGCGGTGCACCCGCTCGCACACCACGCGACCAACATCGTCGTCACCGAAGACGGCGACGGCACGGTTCGGGTGCGTTCCAAGGGCATCGGCGTCGGGCGAGGAGGCCGCGTCGGCAGCGCGGTGTACGACGACGTCGTCGTGCGCACCGATGCGGGATGGCGACTGCAACAGCGCACGGCCACACTGCGCCGCGCGCAAATTCGCGACTGACGCCCTCCCTACTCATCAGTTGGGACAGAAGTTCGCTCTATGAGCGACTTTCTGTCCCAACTGAACGTGAGGGGTTGAGGAGCAGCTGGCGGACCTCGGCAACGGCGTCGACGGACTCCTCCACGCTCGCCGCGACGGGAACGAGGTTGATGTCGCGGCATCCCGCTACGACATAGGGCTCGAGCGCCTCGGCGACATCGGCCGGCCGACCGCAGAGCACGTAGCGCTCGAAGCGCTCGAACGGGAGTCGGTACAGGTCTTCCATCGCCGCCGCGACTCGCGCGCGCGCATCGCCGGCCTGCGAGCCGAAGCCGCACCAGGCTTGCAACCCGTGGCACCACTCCACGTCGGTGCGGCCCTCGCCGGCCGCCACCGCCTCGACGACCGCAACGGCCTCGGCCCAACGACGGGGCGACACCCACAGACCGAGCCAGCCGTCGCCGGACCGTCCCGCGCGACGCAATGCGGCGTCGGCACGGCCTCCGACGACGATCGGCACCGCCTCGACCGGACGCGGGAGGATGCGCGTCCCGACCAGGGTGAAGAACTCACCCTTGAAGTCCACCTCGCCACCAGCGAGAAGCGCGCGCACGATCGGGAGCGACTCGTCCATGCGCCGTCCGCGCGTTGCGGGATCGACCCCGCAGTGCTGCACCTCGGCCGTGTCGTCACCGCCGACGCCCACGCCGAACACGAACCGGCCCGGTGCGAGCGCGGCGAGCGATGCCACCTGACGGGCGACGGCGACAGGGTGGCGCAAAGGCAGCAGGTACACCGCCGTCTGCACGACCAATCGCGACGAGAGCATCGCCACAGCCGTCGCGTGCACGAGCCCGTCGAATCCCCGGCCGCCCCGAAAACTGACGTGGTCACCGACGCACACGCGGTCGATTCCGGCCGATTCGGCGCGCGCGACCACCTCGCGCAGTCGACCGTCGGCGACGTCGAAGAGCTCGTGCGGTGGGCGGTACCCGATACGGACACGAGGCCGGGTGGTCATGGGATCGGCCGCGGTTCCTTCGGTAGGCCCAGCACCTGCTCACCGAGGATGTTGCGCTGCACCTCGGACGTGCCCGCGTAGATCGTGCCGGCAACCGCGTTGTACCACGCGCCGAGCCACGACGCGGATGTGTTCGGCGCGTCAGGGTCGTCGGTGCGGTACGCGCGCAGGGGCAGGCGGCCATGCATCACCAACGCGTCCGGACCGAGTACGTCGATGGCGAGGTTGGTGACCTCACGGTGGTACTCGGACCAGTACAACTTCGCGATCGATGCCTCGGGGCCGAGCGCCCCGGTCGTGAGCACGCCGGTCAGGATGCGGTAGCCCAGATACCGCATCGTCTCGACCCTCACGTAGCAACGGCAGACGCGGTCGCGTACGACGGGATCGGCGAGCTTGCCGCGTTCCCGTGCCATGGCCACGAGCCGATCGAGCTCGGCCCGGAACAAGACCGGATTGGTCGCGGCTTCCTCGCCACGCTCGTGACCGAGCAGTGTCTGTGCGACGACCCAACCATTGTCGACCGGTCCCACCACGTTGGCCACGGAGGTTCGTGCCCCGTCGAAGAACACTTCGTTGAACTCGGACTCGCCGCTCAGCATGCGGATGGGCCGCACGTCGACGCCGGGTTGGTCCATCGGCACGAGCAGGAACGAGATGCCCTTGTGTTTCGGCGCGTCGGGATCGGTTCGGGCCAGCACGAAGATCCAGTTCGCCTCACGAGCCCGGGACGTCCAGATCTTCTGGCCCGTGAGGACCCACTCGTCCCCGTCACGCACGGCGCGCGTCTTCAGCCCGGCCAGGTCGGAACCGGCGTCGGGCTCGGAGTAGCCCTGACACCAACGATCCTGACCGGACAGGATGCGCGGCAGGAATCGGCGCTTCTGCTCGTCGCTACCCCATCGCACGAGCGTGTTACCGACCATCTTGATGCTGAACGTGTCGTTCGGCGCCATGGCGGGCACGCCGGCCTTCGCGAGCTCCTCGACCAACACCACTTGCTCGAGCTTGCTCAGGCCTGCGCCGCCGTACTCGCGCGGCCACGAGACGCCGAGGAAGCCGTGCTCGTGGAGCGTCGCGCGCCACGACTCGACGAAGGCCTCCGCTTCCTTGCGGTCGAGCGCACCGAGACCGCGCCAGTCGGCCGGCAGCGCGTCGGCCAGAAACGCTCGCACGCGGCGGCGGAACGCCTCGGCTTCGGGCGGGTAGCGCACGTCCATAGCTCGGACGTCACTGTGCCGCGAACGGCGGCAGCGGGGGGAGCTCCCAGTCTTGCGGAAGAGCCTCGAACACGGGCGATCGCTTCTCGGTGAAGCTCGCAACGCCTTCGGCGAAGTCGGGATTCACGCTGCTGTTGAATTGCGCCATCACGGCGAGCCAACCCTCGTTCGCTTCGGTGTAGCCGCGGGTGAGATCGCCCCAGACCTGCCGCCGGATCGCGGCCATCGCGCGGGGTGAGCAGTTGCGGGCGAGATCGCGTCCGTACGCACGCGCGTCGTCGACGACGCTCTCCGGTTCGGACAGTCTGCTGACTAAGCCGAACGCGTACGCCTCTTCGGCCTCGAACGTCCGCGCCGAGAGCAGCAGGTCGAGGGCGCGTTCGGTACCGATCAGGCGCGGGAGGAGCCATGCGGTGCCGTACTCGGCCGGCAGCCCACGACGCGCGTACGCGGTCGAGAAGCGCGCGCCCTTGGCGGCAAAGCGCACATCGCAGACGAGTGCCTGCACGAGGCCGATCCCGGCGCACGCGCCGTTGATGGCCGCGATCATCGGCTTTGGGACCGTGAGCGGGAAGTGCTGCGGCCGGCGTTCCGCGAGATCGAGCGAGCTCTCGCGTTTCGACTCGGCCGCGAGGCGCTGCGTGTCGAGACCCGGACAGAACGAACTTCCGCTGCCGGTAACCACGATCGCACGGACATCTTCGTCTGCCGCGGCGTGGTCGAGCGACGCGAAGTACTGGTGCTCCATGGCGTGGCTCCACGCGTTGCGGCGCTCCGGGTTGTTCAACGTGAGCGTGCACACGCCGTCGCACACTTCGTACAGCACGAGATCGGTCATCGTTCCCGCAGCGCGGACACGACTGAGGCCCATCGCTCCCGCGCGTCGCGATCCGACCATTGCACCAAGCCGTACGGGAAGACGCGGGTAGCGATGCCTCGATACCGGTCGAGGAGACGATCCGCGAGATCGTCCCAGTTCGCGGTGACCGTGAAGGTATCAAGCATGTCGTCGGTGATCGCGGCCGTCATGCCCTCGACGTCGCCGGCGCGCTGCAGCGCGCTGAGCTTCGCGGCCGTGTCGGCCCATCCGTGGAGCTCGAAGACGGCGCGGTACGAAGGCGTCGAGCCGTAGAACGCGATCTGCCGGCGCAAGGAGCTGCGCTCGCGTTCGAGATCGTCGTCGCGGTCGGCGACCGCCACGAATACAGGAACGGCGAGCGCGACCGCCCCAGAGGGGCGACGGGAGTGCTCTGCTCCCGCGGCGATGGCCGGCCGTACCACCTCGGTGAGATAGCGCGGCGAGTGCAAGGGATGCACGTGGAACCCGTCGGCCACCTCACCTGCCACGCGGGCCATACCCGTGTTGACACCGGCGAGATAGACGGGAATGGCTGGATGCTCGATGGGGCCGGGTGAGAAGAAGTCGGTCAGGAGTGAGAACGAGTAGAAG
>CAZJSY010000279.1:0-4056 GCA_964548555.1 uncultured Burkholderiales bacterium | reverse complement strand
CGGCTCATGCCGAGCAGGTTCGTGACGAGCTCGTTGAGGCGGTCGGCCTCTTCGTCGATCGTCTTCTGGAGCTGGTGCACCGAGTCGTTGCTCAGCTCCACGTCGTCGGCCAGCAGCGTCGTCGACGCGGCCTTGATGGACGCGAGCGGCGTTCGCAGGTCGTGTGACACGGCCCGCAGCAACGCGGTGCGCAACGCGTCGGCCTGCGCGAGAGCCGTCGCCGCGCTCGCCTCCGCGCGCAGTTCCCTGCTCTCCAGTGCGACGGCCAGTTGTGACGTGAAGCCGTGCAGGACGCGTCGCTCGTCAGCGGTCAGGTCGGGTCCGATGATCGCGAGCACGTCGTCGGCGTCGAGCTCCACCGTGTCGGTCGCCTCTTCGGGTGAACGCGGGATCGGTTCCCCGGTTGTCTCGACGACCCGCCAGGCGCGTTCCCCCGATCGGCGCAGCACGGTGAGCGACTGGAGATTCCCGAACGCGGCGAGGAGCTGGCTCATGATGCTCGGCAGCGGGTCGTCTTCCGTGAGCAGCGCTCCGGCAAGCTGCACGAGCGTGCCCGCCTCGGAACGCGCACGCGTCGCCTCGAGGGACCTCCGTCCCGACTGCGTGACGAGTGTGCTCACGATTCCGGCGACCCCGATGAACACGATCAACGCGATCACGTTCACGGTGTCGCTGACGGTGAACGTGTGCAGTGGGGGAGTGAAGAACCAGTTCGCCAGGAGCGTCGCGGCGATGGCGGCAGCCATCGCGGGAAGGAATCCTCCGACGGTCGCGATCACCACGACGAACAGCAGATAGATCATGAGTGCGCCGGCAAGGGCGACGCTCGATCGCACCTGCGTCAACACCAAGGTCAGCAGCGGCAGGCCGAGCGCCGCAATGGCCCAAGCGGTGAGCTGGCGCCGCTTCGAGAGACCGAGCGGAAGCCTCGGCGGGTTGCGCAGCGGTCTCTCCTCGCCCTCCGCCTTCGTGGAGATCACGTGTATGTCGATGTCGCCCGCGCCGCGGATGACCTTGTTGATCACCGATCCGTGGAGCAGCTCGTTGAACCAGGACCGTCCACTGGCTCCGAGGACGAGCTGCGTCGCGTGCTCGGCTCGGGCGAAGTCGATCAGACCCTTCGCCGGCTCCGGTGCCGCGACCTCGTGGTAGCTACCCCCGAGCTCCTCGAGGAGCTCGCGGTGTCGATCGAGCAAGCCGGGCGGCGGGCCGGCCAGTCCTTCACCGCCCCGCACGTGCACCCCGAGAAGGTCGCCTCGCGTGCGCGTCGCCATGCGCGCGGCCCGCCGGATGAGATGCTCGCCGCCGGGGGCACCGGTAACCGCGACGACGACACGCTCGCGCGTCTCCCACGATGCGGTGATGCCGTGGTCCTCCATGTACTGCTGGAGCGTCTCGTCGACCCGGTCCGCGACCCACAGCAGCGCGAGCTCGCGCAGCGCCGCGAGGTTGCCGGGCCGGAAGTAGTTGCCCAGCGCGGCATCGACGCGCTCGGCCGGATAGATGTTGCCGTGAGCCATCCGCCGTCGCAGCGCTTCAGGTGTCATGTCGACGAGCTCGACCTGCTCGGCCCGCCGTACAACCTCGTCGGGAACCGTTTCGCGCTGTACCACGCCCGTGATCCGCTCCACCACGTCGTTGACCGACTCCAGGTGTTGGATGTTCACGGTCGAGATGACGTCGATGCCTGCGTCGAGCAGTTCCTCGACGTCCTGCCACCGCTTGGCATGGCGGGCGCCGGGCACGTTCGTGTGGGCCAGCTCGTCGACGAGGGCGACCTGCGGCTTTCGCGCCAGCACCGCGTCGACGTCCATCTCCTCGAACTCGGTGCCGCGGTACTCCATCCGCTTGCGCGGTACGGTCTCGAGCTCGCCGATCTGCGCCGCCGTCAGACGACGACCGTGGGTCTCGACGAACCCGACCACCACGTCGGTACCACGGCTGTGGCGCCGGCGACCCTCGTTGAGCATCGCGAAGGTCTTGCCCACGCCCGGGGCGGCACCCAGGTAGACGCGTAGCTTGCCGCGGGCCACGCCGAGTCCGTCAGCTCAGACGATCGAGCGCAAGGTTCAGGTTCAGCACGTTGACAGTCTTCTCCCCGAGCACACCCCACTGTCGCGCATTGGTGTGGCTCGCGATGAGCGCCTGGACCCGCGCCACCGCGAGGTGGCGAGCATTGGCGACTCGTGCGGCCTGCAGTCGGGCGTTGGCCACCGAGATGTCGGGGTCGAGGCCGGAGGCCGAGGCCGTGACCGCGTCCACGGGCACCTTCGCGTCGGCGGCGAGACCGTTCAGCTGCCGGTAGGCCAGCGCCCGTTCGAACACGGTATTCGGGTTGCAGACGAAGTTGCCGGTGTTGTCCTTCTGGTACACGGGGTTGCCCTGCTTGTCGGTGACGGGGTTGCCCTTCTGATCGGTCTGTTGCACGGGGACGCAGTAGGGGTCGGTCGGCGTGGCGTACGGGTTGGTCTTCGTGGTGATGTTGACCCCCGGAACGTTCCCGATCAGCTTGGGGTTCGACGGGCCCAGGTTGGAGCCGCCGCTCGCGGTCGCGTCGTAGCCGTTGGTGCCGGCCGCAGACGGACGCGGCTGGAAGTACTGCGGGAGCGCGTTACCGTTCGCGTTGGTGAAGTTCTGACCGATGAGTGACGAGCCGACGGTCTTTCCGTTGCTCTTCACGAGTGAGCCGTTGGCCCGACCATGGAACGCGACCTGGGCGAACCCGGTCATGACCAACGGGTAGATCAGGCCGACGAGCACCGTCATGGTGATCGTCATGACGAGGCCGGTGATGAGCTGGCGACGCAACATCAGCGAACCCCCAATGCCGTGATGACGAGATCGATGATCTTGATCCCGATGAAGGGAACGATGATCCCGCCGACCCCGTAGATCAGCAGGTTTCGCCGCAGCACCGCGGCCGCCGTCATCGCGCGGAACTTGACCCCGCGCAGCGCGAGCGGAATCAACGCGACGATCACCAGCGCGTTGAAGATGACTGCGGACAGTATCGCGGTGTGCGGATTGTGCAGCTTCATGACGTTGATCGTGTTGAGCTGCGGATAGACGCCGATGAACATCGCGGGGATGATCGCGAAGTACTTCGCCACGTCGTTCGCGATCGAGAAGGTCGTCAACGAACCCCGCGTGATGAGCAGCTGCTTGCCGATCTCCACGATCTCGATGAGCTTCGTGGGATTGGAATCGAGGTCGACCATGTTGCCGGCCTCTTTGGCGGCCTGTGTGCCGGTGTTCATGGCGACGCCGACGTCGGCCTGCGCGAGTGCGGGTGCGTCGTTGGTACCGTCACCGGTCATCGCGACCATCGACCCGCCGGTCTGCTGGCGCTTGATGAGCGCCATCTTGTCCTCGGGTGTCGCCTCGGCGAGGAAGTCGTCGACGCCCGCTTCCTCGGCGATAGCGGCCGCGGTGCGCGGGTTGTCGCCGGTGATCATCACCGTGCGGATCCCCATCGTGCGCAGCTCGTCGAAGCGATCCCGCATGCCCGTCTTCACGACGTCCTTCAGGTAGATGACTCCGAGAATGCGGTATCCCTCTGCCACGGCGAGCGGCGTGCCGCCGCGGGTCGCGATGCCGTCGACGATCGTCTCCAGGGCATCGGGGATTTCCCCACCCTGCGCTTCCACCCATTTCCGGACCGAGTCGGCCGCGCCCTTTCGAATCGAACGGCCGTCGAAATCCACGCCGCTCATACGCGTCTGCGCGGTGAACGGCACGAGTTCCGCGTTCGGGATCTCGCGCGGCTCGAGCCCGTACCTTTGCTTCGCGAACTCGACGATCGAGCGGCCTTCCGGCGTCTCGTCGGCCAGGCTCGACAGCAACGCGGCCTCGGCGAGCTCACGCTCGTCGACACCCGGCATCACAAGGAACTCGGCCGCCTGGCGGTTGCCGTACGTGATGGTGCCGGTCTTGTCGAGCAGCAGCGTCGAAACGTCACCGGCTGCTTCGACGGCTCGTCCCGACATCGCGAGGACGTTGCGCTGCACGAGCCGATCCATCCCCGCGATTCCGATCGCCGAGAGGAGCGCGCCGATG
>CAZJSY010000278.1:0-4074 GCA_964548555.1 uncultured Burkholderiales bacterium | reverse complement strand
CGGACCCGCACGTACTCGGCCTGCGCCCCGCCCCCGACGATGCCGAACACGGTGTCGCCCACCGCCGGCGCGTCCACTTCGGGCCCGACCTCGTCCACGATGCCCGCGAACTCGAGCCCCGGGATGTCGGGCGGGGCATCCTCGGGCGGCGGGTAGAGCCCCATCCGCTGGAGCAGGTCGGCACGGTTGAGCCCGGCGCCGGCCACCCGGACCACGACGTCGCGGGGGCCCGGGGCCGGCCGGGGGCGGTCGGTCACCTCGAGGCGGCCGTTGTCACCGATCGTGAGCGCTCGCACCCTTCCGACCCTATCGGGCGCCGCGGCCCGGGCGACGCGGCCACCGTGCGCTGTCGGCCGTTCGGGTCTCCCGCGGTGTTGTCACGGCGCCACTGTCGTGGCGGTAGCTTGCGTACATGGCGAGGTCCGAGCAGCGTTCCGCTGGTGCGCTCGACTTCGTCGACGACGAAGGCGCCCGGGTGGAGCTCGATGCCGACGAGGCGGTGTCCCTGCTGGCGCTCACCGACTCGCTCGATCCGGCGACGGTCTCCGCGTGTCCCGATTGCCGCAGCCGCGTTCTCGCGGTCGTCGCGCTGGTCGATCTGCTCGACTCGGCGCCGCCGCACCCCCGCGTGCCCGACCTGGTCGATCTCGCCGACCAGGCACCCACATTGCACCTCTATGTCGTCGATACCGCGTCGCGCTGCGAGCACCCGCGCTGGCGCGACCCCGGGTTTGCCGAGTGGGCGGACGCGCTCGACGAGCCCGAGGTGCGAACGCATCGTCCGTAGCGTGCCTGTGCGACGCGCCGGCTAGAGCCCGGCGAGCAGCAGCGCGTCGAACGACTCGTGCATCGATTCGAGCAGCGCGCCCGGATCGGTGATCGCGGCTGGGTCGAGGTGCAGTCCCATCTGCAACTCGTCGCGGTACGAGATCATCGTGACGTTGAGTGGAGTGCCTTCGCGCGGACCCATCGGATAGTTCGCCTCGATGCGCGCACCACCCGCGTAGAGGTCGACGGGGCTCCCACGGAGATTCGACGTCGCGAAGTCGATCGTCGCCGACTGCACGCGTGCGAGCGCGAGCAGCACGCGCGGCGGGAGCAGCGCCATCATCCCGGAGAGCGGCGCGACCGCCGCGATCGCAGGTTCCTTCCTCAGCTCGCCGAGGCGCTCACGCACGAGACCGAACCGCTCCACGGGATCCTCGGGCATCACCGGTACGAGGATGCGTGTGGGAACGAACGCGTTGCCCGGACCCCTCGACGCGCGATCGCGCACGCTCACGGGCATCGCCATGCGGAGCTCCTCGACCGGCGCGCCGAGCCGCGCGTGGTACGAGCCGAGCGCGCCCGCGACACCCGTGACGTACAGGTCGTTGAGGGTGCCGCCGAGCGCTTTCGCCGCCTTTTTCGCCCGCTCGAACGGCACGCTGAAGGTCTCGTACCGGCGACCGAGCGACCGCTCGGCGAACAGTCGCGACCGCGCCGGATCGGTGATCAGGACCTGCCGCCGAACGGAAGCAAGAAGCGCCGCGGCCTCGGACGCGCGCGTGGGGGCTTCCTGCGGGTGGAGCAGCGCGTCCGCGGTGGCGGTGATGGCCCGGCGGGTCAAGCCGAGCTGCCGGCGCAACACGAATCCGAGCGCGTCGGTGACGGCATCGACCACCGAGGTGCGGTCGAGCGGATCCGCGTCAGGGCGATCGAGACCGTAGGGATCGACCACCTCGTCGGAGGGCGCGGGGTCGGGTTCGAAGTCCACCATCGACAAGGACAGCTGTAACGCGCCGACACCGTCGGTCACGGCGTGGTGCACCTTCTCGAGCAGCGCGACCCTGCCGTCGCGTAGACCTTCGACGAGCGTGAACTCCCACAACGGGCGCGTCCGGTCGAACGGCGTCGCGGCCAGGACGGCCGTGAGGTCGAGCAGGTCGCGCAGCGTCCCCGGGGCCGGCACCGCGACCTTGCGGAAGTGGTACTCGAGATCGATCTCCTGCTGGGGATGCCACTCGGGCGGTGCCAGTCGAAGCGGTGTGGTGATCACCCGATCGGCGAAGTGTGGAACGTCACGGAGCGCGCCGACCATCTTGGCCCGCAGCCGTTCCTCGTCGGGCGCCGAGTCGAGCAGCGTGACATTGACGAAGTCAGAACGCAGCGCCGGGTCCGCGTCGAGCGTCCACATGACGAACTCGGTCTCCGTCATGCGGCGCACGTTGCGTCCCTTCTGCTCGTGCGCCCCTGGTCCCACCCTTGCTCGCGCATCGAGGACAGGGTGGTCGGGCTGCGCCATGTGCGCAAGGCCCGTCTCAGCGCGGGATACGGGTGCGCTTGAACTCGTTGAGCCGATCCCACGAGAGCAGATCGAGCGTGCGTTCGAGGTCGTCGACGCGACCCCGTTCCATGAATCGGATGAACACGGCTTCGTCGCCCTCGATGAACGTCGGCACGCCGAAGACAGCCCAGCGCTCCACCGCCTCGAGATGCTCGGTGGCCAGGGTCTTGAGCGGCCGGCCCGAATGAGCTTCGGCGGCGACGGCGTCGGGATCGAGGCCCACCTTCTCGGCGACGGCCCGCAGCACGTCCTCGTGACCGAGCTTCTCGCCGTGATCATGCCGGGCGGCGAACGTCTCGATGTGGAAGTCGAGGAAGTGGTCGGGGAAGGCGTCGCGTACCGCGATTCCGTAGAGGAGCGCGAGCACTCCGGTCCCCCATTCGTTCGGGTCGCGTTCCCAGACCGGCGGCTCACCTTCCTCGACGTGGGCCTGGTCGAGTGAGAACGGAAGGAACCGCACGTCGAGATCGGCGCCTTCTCGGAGCGCGTTGACGACGGCTTCATGGCCGTTGCGGGCGAACGGGCACCGGTAGTCGAACGTCACGGCGATGGCACGCGGCACAGGACACCTCCTCGGTCGCGGAGTGCAACCGGGTCGTACCAGAACTGATTCCCGATCGGGACGTACGGCAATCGGTGCGGGGATCCTACGGGCGCGGGATCACTCGCCGGGCCACGAGCCCGAGCGCGAGTCCGAACACGGCTCCCGCGACGACATCGGAAGGGTGGTGCATCCGCACGTAGACGCGGCTCGCGGCGACGAGTCCGGCGAGGCCGAAGTACAACGGGCCGAGGCTCGTGCCTTCCGACAGCAGAACGGCCGCCATGAACCCCGACGTGGCGTGCCCAGACGGGAACGCGCTCGTGACCGGGCGACGCATCCCGAACGGCATGCGCCCGTCCGCCTCTTCGAGCTTCGGCCGCACCCGGCGAAAGAAACTCTTCACGATTCCGTTCGTGATGATCGACTCGCCCGCGATCGCGGTCGCGAGGCGCACGCCCCGGCTGACGTCGCCGCGTTTGGCCGACTGGAGCGCACCGAGTGCGAACCAGAGGATGCTGTGGTCGGCCGCGCTCGACAGCCCGTAGAACACCCGGTCGGCTACGGCGTTGCGGTGTGTGCCGGCCCACGCGTCCACCGTTTCGTCGAAGCGCCGGACGCCGGAGAGGAAGCGGTTCGCCGCCGGCCATGGGGCTGGCGCAGGCGGCGGCGGAGACGGCGCGGCGGCGTCGCTCGATGCGGTCATGAAGCGTTCGAGCCTACCGGCGACGGGGCGGCCCCGGAGCCGGCCGCCGGGCTTCTCAGCTGGTCGCGCCGAGTACGCCGGCGGCGGCGAGCGGCAGGGTGGGCGAGATCACCGTGCCCGGGCCGAGCAGCTCACGGGCCTCCGCGGGATCGCCGCCGTACGCCGGACAGTACGGCCGGAACGCGCAGTAGTCGCACAGTCGACCGGGACGGGGACGGAAATCGTCGACCGCACACGCCCGTTCGATCGCCGACCAGAGGGCGTCGGTGCGCCGGGCGATTCCCGCCACCGACTGCTCGGAAGGGCGGGCGATGATCGCCTCGGGCTTCGAGAGGTACAGCAGCTGGACCCGAGCCGGCCGACGTCCGAGCATCTGCTCGCAGAGCAGTGCGTAGATGTGCACACCCGCGAGCCGCGCCTGCTCGCGTTGCTCCGACGGCACGGACCCGGTCTTGTAGTCGGTGATCACCCATTCGCCGTCGTCGGCGATCTCCAGCCGGT
>CAZJSY010000277.1:0-4092 GCA_964548555.1 uncultured Burkholderiales bacterium | reverse complement strand
CGTTCTCCACTGAGGTGAACGATCACCCGCTCGCGGCACCCGGCGACGCCCCGCCCAAGTGGCAGGTGCGCGCGCTCCGACGGTCCCTCGAGCCGGCCCGCACCCGGTCGGTGGAGCGCATGGAGCGCTTCGTCCAGGCCGCCCGCGACCTCGCCGGCGAATCCGGGAGCGCGGCATTCACGGTGCCGCAGCTCGCGGCCAGAGCCGGGCTGTCGCTCAAGAGCTTCTACCGCTGCTTCCGGGGCAAGGACGATCTGCTGCTCGCGCTGCTCGAAGACGACAGCAAGCTGGGCGCGGGGCTGCTGCGCGAGGCCGTCGATCGCCACGACGAGCCGGCGGCGCGCCTGCGCGCCTACGTGGACGCGATCTTCGAGATGGTGGCGCTGCCGGGTGCGGTCGGCTACGCGGGCGTGCTGGTGCGCGAGCACCGGCGACTGTCGGAGGACTTTCCCGAAGAGCTGCGCGGCGCGCTCGCGCCGATGGTCGACCTGCTCGCGACCGAGATCACGCGCGCGGCCGGCGCGGGTGTGGTTCGCCCGGGCGACGCCGCGCGTGACGCACGCGACGCGCAGACGATCTTCGGTCTCCTGCTGAGCGCGATCCACGACGTGACGATCGGCCGCGGCGACCCCCTCGAGCTCGCTTCGTACATCTGGGGATTCTGTTGGGCCGCGCTACGTGGCGAAACGCCTGTCCGAACAACACCGGAACTCTTGGAGTAGACGACGACATGGACACCATGGACATGATGAACAGCGAAGACCCCACGATCCTGTTGTTTTCGCCGGGTGCCGCCAACGAACCGCACGAGGCGTACCGCAAGATCCGCGACGAGACTCCGGTGCTGCGCACGGTCGGTTACGACGGCGCGATGGAGGTGATCGTCTCCAGGTACGAGGACGTCTGCTGGGCACTGCGTCACCCCGAGGTGTTCTCGTCGTCGGCTGAAGCGGTGTCGATCGGACAGGAGCAGCCGCTCATCCCGTTGCAGATCGATCCGCCCGATCATTTGAAGTACCGGCGGCTGCTCGACCCGCAGTTCTCGCCCAAACGGATGGCCGAGCTCGAGGGTGGGACGCGCGACTTCGTCAACCGCCTCATCGACGGCTTCGCGGATCGCGGAACGTGCGACTTCCACGAGGAGTTCGCCACGCCGCTGCCTTCGACGATCTTCCTCATGTTGATGGGCCTGCCGCACGAGGATCTGCCGACGTTCCTGCAGTGGCGCGACAACACGGTTCGTCCCGACGTCGAGCCCGGCGACTTCGAAGGTGCGCAGCGCATCCGTGACCAGACCGGACACGACATCACGCAGTACTTCGAGCGCGCGATCGCACACCGTCGCTCCAACCCCGACGACGGTCTCTTGAGCCGTCTGGTGCACGCGGAGATCGAAGGCCGCCCGCTCAGTCGCGAGGAGCTGCTCGGCACGTGCCACCTCCTGATGCTCGGCGGTCTCGACACCGTCACCGCCACGCTCGACTGCTCGATCGCGTATCTGGCCCACCACCCCGAACGGCGCCGGCAGCTCGTCGAGAACCCGGGACTCACCGCGGCCGCGGTGGAGGAGCTGCTCCGCTGGGAGACGCCGGTGCAGATGGTTGCGCGGGTCGTGAAGCAGGACGCGACCATCGGTGGTGTCGAGGTGAAGAAGGGCGACCGGGCCACGATCCTGATCGGCGCGGCCGACGGCGACGAGCGCGAGTTCGAGGACGCTGACGTCGTCAGCTTCACCCGGGAGGCGAACCGTCACGTGGCGTTCGGCGGTGGACCGCACCGGTGCCTCGGCTCACACCTCGCGCGACTCGAGCTTCGGGTGGCGCTCGAAGAGTTCCACCGTCGTGTTCCCGAGTACCGGATTCCCGACGGGACAGAGCTCGTGTACTCGCCCGGCATTCGTCAGACGATGGGGCTGCCCCTCGAGTTCGAGCCCGAGTCGAAGCGCGCTGCGAAGCCCGCGGTCGCCGGGATCGCCTGAACCCCAGAGGCCGGGAGCGGAACACGCGAGCAGCTCGGACGGCTGGGGCGAACGAGCCTCAGCCGTCTTCCAAGAGGTTCGTGAGAAGGGTCAGCTCGAGCAGCGAACGGATGTGCGCGCTCGGCGAGCGCAGCACGAGCTCGAGCCCCGCTGCACGCGCCCGCCGGTGCCACTCAACGAAGACGGACAGTCCGGCGCTGTCGCAGAAGTCGAGCTCGGAAAGGTCCAGCACGAGGCGACTGGGAAACGTGAGCACGACGCGTTCCAAGCAATCACGCAGCAAGTCCGCCGTGGTGACTTCGAGCTCGCCACACAGGCGGACGATCACCGCATCGTCGAGGCAGATGGTCTCGGTATTGAAGATTTCGGCGCGCCGCAACATCGCAAACACGTGATGCCCGCTCGCGGCGTCGACCAAACTCTTCGTCACATCACGTCCGCGACTGGCCTGCTCAGACGCCGACCCTGTGCTGCACGACGATACGCGTGAGTGTCACCCGGTTCGAGATCTCGAGCTTGCGGAAGACCTGCCGAAGATGAAAGTCGACGGTGTGCGGCGACACGGACAGCCTGTGGGCGACCTCTCGGTTGGTCATTCCCTCCGATACCAGCTCGGCGACGGAGAGCTCACCTTGGGTCAGACTGGTCCATCCCCACGCGGGTCCGGTCATGGCGACATCCTCTCCGTCGACACCGGAAGCGGCGACCACCATTCCGTCACGCACCTCTACCGCACCTCGCTGGTTTGCATGCGGGAATGTCGCAAGAGCCGGGCGGCGACCGACCGAACTACGCGACCGCGTAAAACGTACGCGTCGTCCGCGAGGCAGAGTCAGCGGGTGTCGGCTCGCGACCTCGTCGCCTGCTCCGCCCTCACGCGCGCCAGACGTTCGCCGCGTCCGACGACCTGGGCGGATGTGTGCAGGAGGTCCTCGACGTGCCGGCGCACCGCTTCCGAATGTCGCCGCAGTTCGACCGAACGCTTGCGCAAGGCAGTCAACTTGGCGGAGTCCACGAGTCCTCCTTCCCGAGCGCAGCGGGTACGGCGGAGGAGGCTGATGGCCTACCGCGTTCGTTCCATGGGAAAACATCGAAGTGGATCGACAGGAGGTACGGGTCGGGCGACTTTCGCCTGCCACCCGAGGCCGGTACCTGGAGTACCTGGAGTGCCTGGACTGAACTGGGAAAGTACGGGGGTTACTTCGCCCGTTCCATGCTCTGAACGTCGAAATAAAGCGGCAGCAGGTACTTGACGTAGAACGCGTGCACCGTGAGGTCGCCGATCACGAGATCGTCGTACTCCTTGATCTGCACACGGTCGTCGTGCACGCGGTACTCCTTGCACGCCTCGAGCAGGCGGTCGACCTCTGCGCGTGTGTCCTGGAGCAGACCGAGATGGTCGTAGCC
The DNA here is from genome assembly GCA_964548555.1 of uncultured Burkholderiales bacterium. GTDB lineage: Bacteria > Actinomycetota > Acidimicrobiia > IMCC26256 > JAMXLJ01 > JAMXLJ01. The sequence goes on along the minus strand of CAZJSY010000277.1, from coordinate 707 downwards.
GGGTGACGACATGGGCTTGCTGCTCTCCGCGAGGAGAATGAACTGGTCGTCGTCGACGCGCAGGTAGTGCGCCTTCTGCCCGACGACGTCGACGTCGGTGCCGGTCCAGCCGAAGATCGATCCGTAGAAGCGATCCACCTCGGCGCGCATGACGTCGTCGAGCACGCCGTGCTCGAACGTCAGTTCCATGTGGTTGAAACGCATGGTGCCTCCTCGTGCGCGTTAGCGCCGCCGGCCCACGAACGCGAGCAGCTTCGTCTGGTCATCGGCATCGGCGGGGATGTCGACCCGCTCGCCGAACAGACCACTGTGCCGCAGCATCTCCTCGTGGGGTTGGATCATCTCCCACGTCCAGGACACCAGCGCGGGGTCGAGCGTGTCGTCGGTGCCGATGCCACGTGCGAGGTCCCACGCGTGGAGCACATGATCGGTGACGAGCTGCGAGAGGTAGCCGGCCGCCGGCTCGTCGCCGTAGGAGAGGTGGACGGTGCGGTCGAGCGCTCCCCGTTCCCGAAAGGCCGCCAGAGCGGCCTCGCTCGCGCGGCGCCACGCTGATTTCGGATCGGATCCGAGCTGATCGCCTTCGTAGCGGTCGCCGACCTGCTCGATCGTCTCGCCCCGCGCGAGATGAGGTGCCCACAGATCTTCGTACACGAGGTGGTTGACGAGCGCGCGCACGTTCCAATCGGTGCACGGCGTCGGCTGGT
>CAZJSY010000276.1:0-4093 GCA_964548555.1 uncultured Burkholderiales bacterium | reverse complement strand
CGACGCTCGTGTGGCCCGCCCGTGCGGCGATCTCGTTCGGTGATGCACCGGCCGCGATCCACAACGCGACTGCGGTGTGTCGTGAAGGCGCAACGGCTGGAGCCCCGCGGCCTCCACTGCTGGAGCCCAGAACCGTCGTCGCCACAGTGACGCCCGCGCTGGGCCTCCTTCAGGCGCAGGGGACACCAACCCACCCCGGCTCCACGCGTTCGAGGTGTCGACCGACCTCCTGAGCGACAACCGAGGGAGCGGAACAACGCGTCGACCGGCGCGTGTCTTCGGCGGCCCGAAGTGATGGTGACCCTTCACCTCGATGAGGATCTCCGCGACGTCGACCCGGGCCCGGAGCACGTCGACACGCTCGCGCCGAAGGCCGAAGAGCTCGCCGGCGCGCAGGCCGCCGTACGCACCGACCAACACCAGCGCCCGGTAGCGGGGATCGATGGTCTCCGCGAGACGGGCGATCTCGGGTGGCGCGAGGAATCGCATCTCCTGGCGTTCGATCTTCGGCAGGGGAACGCGTTCACACGGCGACGCCACGATGAGACCGAGAGTCGGAAATGATCACGCTTTGCACGTTGTCAGCAACAAGTTGCTCGTCTTTGCGACGCTCGCACCGAGGCTTTTTGCTCCGCCGATTGCCAACACTGGCAGGGTCAACCGGGTCTTGCGCTGCTGGTTCTGCGCGACTGTCGTGCCGGACTCGCGGTAGAGCCCGAAGCTGCCGTGCAATGCGTCGTCGCGGGAGCGGAGAACGTTGATGTAGTAGTCGGTGGCATAGTCGGGCAGCTTCGTCCCGGCCTGGATGGCGTATTCGAAACCGAAGAAGATGTCTTCGCGCTCCTGACGAGCTGTTCGTTCAGTGTGGCGAGGTGGTTGAAGGCAAGGTGAAACACCCGATCGTTCTCCGCACTTGGCAAAAGTAATGGCAGTGACGGAGTCACACCGGGGATGACGGCCTCGCCGACGACGAGCCGCTCGACCTGGCGCTGATAGTTCGCGGCCATGGCGTAGCCGATCAGCATCCCGGTGTCGCAGCCGACCACGGCGAACCGCTGGTGGCCGAGCGCGTCCATCAACTGCACCATGTCACGGGCGAGAGTGTCGCCGTCGTAACCATGCTGCGGGATATCAGACCCCCCGATGCCGCGTTGGTCCACCGCGATAACGCGGAAATCGCGGGCCAGCGTGGGCATTGGCAAGCGGTACTGGTACCAGATCTGCGGCCAGCCATGGATCAGCAGCAGCGGCGGACCCTCGCCGCCGATGACCTCGTGCAGGCGCACTTCATCGGTGTCGATGAATGGTCGGTGAACATGTCAGTAAACCCGTCTGGAAGGTGCGGCGCCTCGGTGACGGACGCGAGGCTTTCCCGACCGTCCCGGCTCTCCATGCCTCCCTCGCTTTTCCTGGCGCGCGTGAGGGCGGAAGCGGCGGCGGGTCGCATCCATCCGGCGGCGAGTGACGCCCCGGCGGCGGCCGCCGCCACGCCGCTCATGGACCCGCGCCGCGAGGGCGCACCCCGCGTGTCGTCTGATGACGATTCTGAACCGTTCCCGTCCGGGGTAGGGCGCCCGGTGAAGATGAGCTCATGATGGTTCTCCCTTCGAACGCAGTCCCGCCGGTTTGGATTTGATGCCTCTGTTGAGCGCGTCGAGCCAAATGACTGCTCCGACCGTTGCCCGCACCCGAGCCCAGAGCGCAGGTCTCTGCCTGAGGAACGAGGGGGTCTACGCGGTGGCGGCCTGCGCTGCGGCCGCGCTCTGGCGATATGGCGCCAGGAACGCCGTGAGTGTCGCGACCATCTCGTCGGGTGCCTGCTCGGCGAGCCAGTGGCCGATGCCGGGGAACACGTGCCCCTGCACGTCGTCGGCGACGAGCTTCATCGTCTCCTCGACCATCGAACCGGAGCTCTCCGCGCCGCCCATCGCCAGGACGGGCATCGGCAGGCGGCGGGTCTTTCGCTGCGCGTTCTGCGTCGCGGTCGTGCCGAACGCGCGGTAGAGCTGGAAGCTGCCGTGCAGCGCCTCGGGGCTCGAGGCGAGCTCGTCGACGTAGTACTTCACGGCGTAGTCGGGCAGCTTCTTGGTTCCCGCCGAGGCAGAGAACTCAGCGCCGAAGAAGATGTCCTCGCGCCCTCGGACGAGCTTCTCGTTCGTCTCCTTCAGTTGGTTGAATGGGATGTGATAGAGGCGGTCGACGAGCGGGTCGGGGAGGATCAGCGGGTTCGGCGGCGTGATGCCCGGCAGTGGCGCCTCGCCGAGCGCGACACGCACGACGCGGTCGGGGTGATCCGCGGCGAGCGCGTAGCCGATCAGCAGTCCAGTGTCGACGCCGACAACGGCGAACTTCTCGTGGCCGAGCCCGTCCATCAACCCGACAAGGTCGTTCGCGAGCGTGCCGGTGTCGTAGCCCTCTTCGGGCTTGTCGGAAAGGCCGATGCCGCGCTGGTCGACTGCGACGACCTGAAAGTCCTGCCCGAGCGCTGGCATGACGAGGCGCCAGTAGTACCACGACCCGGGCCACCCATGGATCAATAGCAGCGGCGGTCCGTCGCCGCCGATGACCGCGTGCAGGCGCACACCCCCCGTGTCAACCAACCGGCTCGTGAACATATCGCCGAACGCCGTGGGCAGGTTCGGCGCTCCGGAAACTGAGCCGGGGCCTTCCGCCTCGCGGAACCGATCGAAAGATGAACTCATGATGGTCCCCTCTCACGTGATTGAGACGCAGCAGCGGATCGAATGACCGCTCGGTGTTGCGTGTGTTTGATTGCTGCCTGCAAGAGGCCGCTCTCAGGCCGCACGCGCTCGCGATGCGAGGGTGCTGGCGTTGTTCGCGGTCGCTGTGTGCGCACCCCGACGACTTCTTCGACCCTCGAGAGACGGGACGCTCAGGCGGGAGGCCCGAATGGTGGTGCCGGCTCCTTCACTCCCCGACGGACTGGAAGGAAAGGAGGTCTCTCGGTCTCAGTGGTGGAGAGTCCGCCCACCCGGTCATTAACGGAATCCGACCTACGACGACACCCGACACCTTGGGTGCCGGACCCAACGTTCACTCCCTTCGGTTCTACGCCGATCCGCGCAATGCGCAACCCCCTTTGGGGGTACGCGGCGCGCCTTCAGGCGGAATTCGCGGGCCGCGTCACGCGATACGCGATCGACAGCACAGTTTGCTGCGTACACAGACGATCGAGAACATCAAACCTCGCTCTGAACGCTCGCTGAACCGACCCACAGGCACAAGCGCGGGCGATCTGTTCAAAGGACCAGCCTTCTAGCCAAGGTCGTCGCATCACGAACGCAATCTCTGCTCGCCTGACCGCGCGCCGACGCACTGAACATGACGGCGGCGAAGGTCGCTCCCAGGTCTTCATCGTCCTTCCGCCCGGTAAGGCGACATGGGGAGCGACACGATCGTCTCGACCCCGAGGAGACTGGCGTTTCCTGATCGCTGGACGGTCCCGGCCGGAGTGGCATCGTCAGGCCGCGTGCCGCGGGCACCTCGACGTCAACTGGTTCCCTGAGCGCGGCGACTACTTCGGTGACGCGGTGGCGTTGTGCGTGGGGTGTCGGGTGCGTTGCGACTGCGCCGCGTGGGCCATCGAGCAGTGTCAGGATCTCATCGGCGTGTTCGGTGGCCTGTCGGCCCGGCAACGTCGCCACGTGCGCGAAGGCCGGGTGACGCTCGCCGAGGCGCTCGCACCGCGACCCGCACGGCAACGGGAACGGCGGCGTGTCCCGCCCGGCTCGCCGTGCCGGTCGTGCGAGCGGAGCGGCCGCGGCCGGTTGAAGCGCGCGTTGTGCGCGTGCTGTTACGCGCGTTGCTCCTGCACCGGTTGGGCCTCGACCGCTGGTTCGGCTGCACGCTCACGGACTGGTCGGATCGGCTCGACCAGCGATGGGGGACGAACGTCTGGCAGCCGGTGCCGCCGATCGACTGAGACGCACGCTTGACCTGCAATATCGGGCTATCCGAACGTGTGTTCGTATGGCGGCGCGTCCGGGACGGCTCTATACGGCCATGGACGGCCGGCCCGCCTGCGAGGGTGGCGAATGGTGCCTCGTCGCTCATCTGCGGGATGAGGACGAGG
>CAZJSY010000275.1:0-4101 GCA_964548555.1 uncultured Burkholderiales bacterium | reverse complement strand
TGGTGGCGGGGGCGGGATTTGAACCCGCGACCTTCGGGTTATGAGCCCGACGAGCTACCAGACTGCTCCACCCCGCGTCGAGAAGAACCAACCTAGCACCGGACGTCCGTCGGTCGAAACCCGGCGTTCAGCGACTGTTGGCCGAAAAACTGGGAAGGATGCGGGTACCGCCCGCGTCAGACTGGACCCGTGAACGAGCCCGCGATCCGCGTCGAGAACCTCGAGAAGCGCTTCGGAGACGTGCACGCGCTGTGCGGCGTGTCGTTCGAGGTCCCGCCGAGAAGCGTGTTGGGTCTGCTCGGTCCCAACGGAGCCGGCAAGACCACGACCGTGCGCATTCTCACGACGCTGCTGCGTCCCGATGGCGGGCAGGCCGAGGTGCTGGGCCACGACGTCACGCGTGAGGACCGCATGGTGCGGGCGTCGATCGGCCTTGCCGGACAGTACGCGGCGGTCGACGAGAACCTGACAGCCCGCGAGAACCTGCGACTCGTCGGCCGGCTGACGCACGTCGAGGAATCCGAGATCAGGCGGCGTAGCGACGAGCTGCTCGAGCGCTTCGACCTCGTCCATGCGGGGCACCGCCTCGTGCGGACGTACTCCGGCGGCATGCGGCGCCGACTCGACGTCGCGGCCGCGCTCGTGCACCGGCCGCCGGTCCTCTTCCTCGACGAGCCCACGACAGGCCTCGACCCGCAGGGCCGCACCGACCTGTGGGCGGTCATCGAGGACCTCGTCGGTTCGGGCACCACCGTGTTGCTGACCACGCAGTACCTCGAAGAGGCCGATCGGCTCGCGGACAACATCGTCGTCATCGACCACGGAACCGTGATCGCGGAAGGAACCGCGGCCGAGCTCAAGGCCAGGCTCGGTTCGACGGTCATCGAGGTGACGTTCGCCGACGACGAGAACGCGAAGGCCGCAGCGGACATGCTCGCCCGCATCGGTTCGGTGACGCGCGACGGCAGCCACGTGCGGGTGAGCGTGTCCGAGGGCGCCAAAGCGATGCTCGAGACGGTGCGTCTGCTCGACGGCGCCGCCCTCGCGCCCACCGCCATGGCACTGCGCGAGCCCACGCTCGATGACGTGTTCCTCGCGCTCACCGGGCACCGGGCCGAGGATCCGGGCACAAACCCGGCCGAAGAGACCGCAAAGGCGGGAGCATGACGACCGAAGCACTCACCGCACCCGACGTCGTCGTCGACGAGCGACGGGCCGCTCCGCATCCTGTCGCCGACGCGCTCACGATCATGTGGCGCAACCTCCTCAACCTCCGACGCAACCCGCAGCTCCTCGTCTTCGCGACCATCCAGCCCGTCATCTTCGTCTTGATGTTCCGGTATGTGTTCGGCGGCGCGATCCGCGTCCCCGGTGTGCCGTACGTCGACTACCTGATGCCGGGGATCTTCGTGCAGACGGTCGTGTTCGGCTCGCTCACCACCGGGGTCGGCCTCGCCGAAGACCTGCACAAGGGCTTGATCGAGCGGTTCCGGTCGCTGCCCATGGCGCGCTCCGCGGTGCTGGTCGGCCGCACGTTCGCCGACCTGTTCCGCAACCTGTTCGTCGTCTTGTTGATGAGCGTCGTCGGCCTCATCGTCGGCTGGCGACCGGCCGGCAGCCTCGCTGCAGTCGTCTTCGGCGTGCTCCTCGTGCTTGCGTTCGCATACGCGCTGTCGTGGGTGTTCGCGATCGTCGGACTCTCGGCGCGCGACAGCGAGACCGCCCAGGCGGCATCGTTCCCGATCCTGGCCCCACTGGTGTTCGCGTCGTCGGCGTTCGTGCCGGTGAGCTCGATGCCCGGGTGGCTGCAGGCGTTCGCCAAGCACCAGCCGGTGTCGGTCGTCGTCAACGCGGTCCGCGACCTCACGCTCGGCCACGCCGCCGGGTCCAACACCCTGCAGGCGATCGTCTGGATCGCCGGCATCATCGCGGTGTGCGCGCCGATGGCCGTCGCGCGCTACCGGCAGGTCGCCTGAGTCACCGCATCTTCACCTCCGCGCGCGTCGACCTTCACCGACTGTGAGCCGCGTCGTGTCGCTACTCGGGTAAGCGTTCACATCGCACACCCGCGTCCCTGCCCGGAGGTCGACCGTGTTACGACGCCTGACGTTGTTGATCGTCGCGGTAACCGCCATGGCGGCCCTCGGCACGGCGCTGCCCGTCGGGGCGAAGTCGCCGGACCCGTCGAAGTCGGCCGTCCCGAAGTACGACCACATCTTCGTGATCGTGGAGGAGAACCACGGGTTCCACGACGTCATCGGTAACCCGGCCGCGCCGAACCTCAACGCGCTCGCCAAGCAGTTCGGCCTCGCGACGAACTACTTCGGCGTTGCGCACCCGAGCGAGCCCAATTACATCGCACTGCTCGGCGGAAGCACATTCGGAGTGACCGACGACAACCCGTACTACCTCAACAACGTCACCGCACCGAGCTTGATCACACAGCTCGACGCCAAGGACATCAGCTGGAAGGCGTACCTCCAAGGCTTGCCGTACGCGGGTTACAAGAGCATCTGCTACCCCGCGAACTGCAACGGCGTGCCCGACAAGGATCCGCTGTACGTGTCCAAGCACGACGCGATCCAGAATTTCGTGTCGTCGCGGAACGCGAAGGACTGGTCACGACAAGTGCCCGTCGAAGCGCTCAAGCGCGATCTCGCGCACGGCGAAGTCCCCCGCTTCGGTTACGTGATCCCCGACGAGTGCCACGACCAGCACGGCGATCCGCCGTTCTGCCTCGACTCCGGGACCCCGCTCGATCCGCAAGACCAACGGCTCGTCGCTACGGGCGACCGCTACCTCGGTCAGGTCGTCAGCACCATCACCAACGCGAAGTTCTGGTCGCACGGCAACAACGCGATCGCGGTCGTCTACGACGAGGGCGACGACACCGCCGGATGCTGCGGCGCCAATCCGGGCGGAGGGCAGGTCGCGACGGTGGTCGTCACGAACCACGGGCCCCGCGGTATCGAGGATCCGACACCGGCCAACCACTACTCGCTGCTCAAGACGATCCAACAGTCGTTCGGCCTCGGGTGTCTCGCCAACACGTGTGACGACGTCAACGTCGCACCCTTGTCGGCCCTCTTCGCGGTCAAGGACACCGAGCCGATCGGGACACATGCGTCGACCGTTCCGAACCTGTCGACGCCTACACCGACGCCGACGGAACCTGCCGGGCAGACGACGAAGACAGTCAGCGGTGGCGGCTTCACCGTCGTGAAGGGGCCGATGTTTGGAACCGGCGACAACAGCCTCGGGTCGGTCTCCGGCACGCGACCTGGCGACGTGTGGGCGGCCGGCAACTTCCTCCCCGACACGACCGGTAGCAACCCGGACGCGACGTTGTCGCTCGCCGCGCATTGGGACGGCCACACGTGGTCGCCCGTACCGACGCCGAACGCGGGGCCCAACTTCAACACCTTCTTCGGCGTCGCGACCGCCGACTCACGTGCATGGGCAGTCGGTGTGCACCTCGACGACGACTACCGGGCCCGCGCGCTCGTGGAGCAGTGGGACGGCTCGCACTGGAGTGTCGTCGACGTACCGCAGCCCGGTGAGCAACGCGACATGTTCTTCGCCGCGTCGGCCCGGTCGACCTCGGACGTGTGGGCGGTCGGCGACCGTCAGGATTCAGAAGGGCGTTTCGCGACGCTCGTCGAGCACTTCGACGGCTCGCGCTGGTCGGTGATCCCGTCACCCGACCCCGGCAAGGCCGGGAACCACCTCTACGGTGTCGCGGCCGTCGGGCCCGACAACGTGTGGGCCGTCGGTCAACGGCTCGACGCCGAGCACGGCGACCGTGCGCTGATCGAGCACTGGGACGGAGACCGGTGGACGGTGGTGCCGAGCGATTCGGCAGGCCACAGCGCTTCGATGTTGTTGTCGGTCGCGGTGCGCCACGGTCAGGTATGGGCCGCCGGGCAAACCGAAGACGAGTTCTCGGGCGTGCGCCCGCTCGTGTTGCGCATCGGGCGCGAGGGCGCGTCGGCAGTCACGTTGCCCACGGTCGCATCCAAGTGGACGACGTTGTGGGGCATCACGGTGGCCGACGACGGCGTGTACGCGGACGGCACCTCGTGGGACGCCGCGAGCGCAACG
>CAZJSY010000274.1:2447-4128 GCA_964548555.1 uncultured Burkholderiales bacterium | reverse complement strand
TTCGACTGCTGCCAAGCGGTGGTCCCCGACATGATCGCCGCCGGATGGGGTCGCATCGTCAACATTGCATCCTCGAGCGCACAGACGGGAAGCGCGCTCCAGGTCCACTACGCGGCCTCGAAGGCGGGCGTGATCGGCCTCACGAGGTCACTCGCCCGCGAGCTCGGACCGAAGGGCATCACGGTGAACACGATCCCGCCGAGCTTCGTCGACACGCCGACCCTGAGGGACAGCGAGTCGGCCGGATTCCTCGGCCCTGGCGTGGAGCAACTCGAGCAGGCGATGCCCGTGCGGCGGGTTGGGCTGCCCGAAGATATTGCGGCCGCCTGCGCGTACCTCGTGCGCGACGAGGCCGGATACGTCACGGGACAGGTCATCGGTGTCAACGGCGGCCGCGTGATCGGCTGACCCACGCTGCAGAAGACAGGAGTAGGCGGGTCGTGCGAACCGGGGTATCCATGCCGAGACCAGGAACGGTCCACGAGGGAGTGCGGTGATGGCACGCATCCCGCCCCTTCCACGCGACGAATGGCCGGTCGAGATGCGTGAAGCAATCGCCGCGATGCGCCCGGCCGTACAACGCCATCCCAGCCCGGTACGGGAGAACCGGCCACAGGCGCCGAACACCATGGAGACGTTCGCGCACCACCCCGAGTTGGCGCGGGCGTTCTTCACGTTCAACGGGCACGTGCTGTTCGGCACGACGCTGACCGCGCGTCACCGCCAGATGCTCATCCTTCGCGTTGCGGCCCGTCGCAAGGCCGCCTACGTCTGGGCACAGCATGTATTTCTTGCGCGCGACGCCGGCCTCACCGACGAGGAGATCGCGCGGATCGCCTTTGGGCCGCAAGCGCCGTTCCTCGACACCGTGGAGCGGGCGCTCTTGCGCGCCGTCGACGAGCTCGTCGACGACGGGGTCATCGGTGACGAGACCTGGCATGCGCTCGAGGCGACATTCGAGCCGAGGCAGCTGTTGGACGTCATCTTCACCGTCGGGTGTTACGAGACCACGTCGTGGTTCTTCCGTTCGATCGATCTGGAGGTCGATCCCGACATTGCCACGCTGTTGCAACAATGACGGGGGAACTGCTGGCGGCCGAAGACTTCGACAATCGCTTGTTCAGATCGAATGACCACGCAACGCGTGGAGACAGAATCGCCAGCTGTCCTCGGCGCTGATGCGCATTCCCGCGCTGCGAGTCAGGCGATCCTCGAACCAGCTGTAGATGACGCACCGCAGGACGAGTGCCGTCGCGGTCGGCGTGTCGGGCCAGTCGAGTACACCGGCGCGCTTGCCTGCGTCGATGAGCTCTGCAAGCAGGTGCGAGATCGGGAGGAACATCGCTTGAACCTGCTCGGGGTGATTGCGCGCGAGGTCCAGCGAGAACTCCGAGATCGGTCGGCGGTTGTGCGCATCGGGTCGTCGGAGCGCGAGGTCGGGATCGCACTGCTCGTGGAGTGAGATCACAAAGGCCCGCAGTCGCGCCAACGGCTCGTGTTCGCCATCGACCGCGGTGTGGAGCTCGTTGACGGCTTGTCGGATGGTCTCCTCGAACAACGCGAGCAGGAGCTGATCTTTGCTGTCGAAGTACTGATAGAAGCTTCGCAGCGACTGCTTCGCACGCGACGCCACGTCGAGAATCGTGAAGTCCGTGGTGCCCTTCTCGTCCATCAGGTCGAA
>CAZJSY010000274.1:0-2347 GCA_964548555.1 uncultured Burkholderiales bacterium | reverse complement strand
GCAGCCAACGTCGGCGCACTGCTCGCCCGGATCGGGACGGGCCTTTTCCAGCAGGCCTGGGTCGTGCGCGACCTTCCCCAGGCGCAGTCGGCCATGCGCCGCACCCTCGGCTGCAGCGAGTTCGTCGAGATCCGGACGGGTGACCTCGTCTACGACCTGCGCGGGTCCACGGTCTCGTGCGACCTCTCGCTCGCGTTCGCGCGCTGCGGGAACGTGCAGGTCGAGCTCGTCCGACCCATACGTGGCGAGGGCATCCACTCCGAATTCCTCGCGCAGCGCGGTCCGGGCGCGCACCACCTCGGCTTCCTCGTCGCCGACCTCGATGCGACCGTCTCGGCCGCGGCGGCCGACGGGTTCCCATGTGTCATGGCCGGTGATCTCGGCCCGGTTCGCATCTCGTATCTCGACACGTTCGATGCGCTCGGCATCTACGTCGAGCTGCTCGAGGATCCCGACGGGATGCTGATGGCCACGATGCCGTGGCGTGACGACCACGCAGTTTCTTCCTGAAGAGAGGGACATGAGCGAGGCGGTGGACGTGTGTTCGGGGTGACAGCTCGCGGTGGGCCGCCTCCGGTGACCGGGCGCCCTCAGTTGGCGCTGTCCGGCCTGCGGGTCGTCGACGCTGCGACGCTCGCCGCCGGGCCGATGGTCGCGACCGCGCTCGGCGAGTACGGCGCAGACGTGATCAAGGTCGAGCAGCCGGCGGCGGGCGACCCGTTGCGCACGTGGGGCGCGCGCCGAAGCGACATCGGCCTCTTCTGGAAGAGCATGAGCCGCAACAAGTCGTGCGTCACGATCGACTTTCGCCATCGGGACGGACAGGATCTGCTCCACGCGCTGCTCGACGTCAGCGACGTGCTCGTCGTCAACAATCGACCGAGCGCGCTCGCGCGGTGGCGCCTGGACTACGAGTCGATCCACGCCCGGCACCCACAGCTCGTGATGCTCCACGTCACCGGATTCGGCGCGGGCGGCCCTGCGAGCGACCGGCCAGGCTTCGGGACGCTCGCCGAGGCGATGAGCGGGTTCGCGCACGTGACCGGCGAGCCCAACGGTCCGCCGACGCTTCCACCGTTCTTTCTCGCTGACGGCGTCGCGGCGTTGAGCGCGACCTACGCGGTCATGATGGCGCTCTACCACCGCGACGTCCACGGCGGCGGTGGCCAGCTCGTCGACGTGAGCCTCGTCGAGCCGCTCGCGCGACTCGTCGAGACCGCGACTCTCACCTACGAACAACTCGGGACGATCCCACGACGAGCCGGAAACCGGCTCGACGCGAGCGCTCCCCGCAACACGTACCGAACTGTCGACGGCAAGTGGCTCGCGATCTCCGGAGCGGCGCCGAACGTCGCGAGGCGCGTCTTCCGCGCGATCGGCAGACCGGATCTCGCGGGTCGGTCCGACTACGTCGACGCGATCCCGCGCCAGGCCCGCGGCGGCGAGATCGACGAACTCGTCGCCGCGTGGGTCCGCGAGCGGACGCTCGACGACGCGATGAAGGTCTTTCACGCCGAAGAGGTCGCCGCCGCGCCGGTCTACGACGCGCAGCAACTCCTCGCGGACGAGCACCTGCGCGCCCGAGGAACCTGGGTCACGGTCGACGACCCCGACCTCGGCCCGATGACCGTCCAGGCCCCGCTGGCGTTGCTGAGCGACACACCGGGCCGTGTCGACCACCTCGGCCGTGCGCTGGGCGCCGACAACGAAAAGATCTTCGGTGAGCTGCTCGGGATCGACCGAGAGCGGCTCGCCGAGCTCCGCATGGCAGGAACGATCTGATGCGGACGCCGCGCGCACGTCGCTCGGAGCTCGCGACACCGGCGAGCAGCGAGCGGATGTGCGAAAAGGCGGCGCGCGCCGGCGCAGACCTTGTCTTCCTCGATCTCGAAGACGCCTGTGCGCCGGCCGTGAAGGAGTCCGCGCGTTCCATCGCGGTGCGTGCGCTGGCGAATCTCGACTGGGGCCATACCGTGCGCGCCGTGCGCGTCAACGGCATCGACACACCGTGGTGCCACGACGACATCATCGAGATCGTGACGGGCGCGCGTGAGGCGCTCGACGTGCTGATCGTGCCGAAGGCGCGTACCGCGCGTGATGTCTGGTGGGTCGACGTGTTGCTCACGCAGCTCGAGACCAAGCTCCGTCTCCCGCGCCCGATCGCGCTCGAGGTACTGATCGAGGAGGCCGAAGGCCTCGCGAACGCCGCAGAGATCGCGCGCGCGAGCTCGCGTCTCGAAGCGGTCATCTTCGGCGCAGGCGACCTGTCCGCATCGCTGCACGCCCGCGTCGACGGCAACTTCGACCCGCTGGGCGACTATCCGGGCGACTTCTGGCACTACGCGCG
>CAZJSY010000273.1:0-4168 GCA_964548555.1 uncultured Burkholderiales bacterium | reverse complement strand
GGCATCACCCGACCCCGGCCGGCCCGGCACGCTCGCCGACGTGACCGCACGCCTCCACTACGTGGCCGAGCTCGGCTTCGACGTGCTGTACCTGCCACCGATCCACCCGATCGGCACCACGGACCGCAAGGGTCGGAACAACGCGCAAGTCGGCGAGCCCGACGACGTCGGCAGCCCGTGGGCCATCGGAAGTCCCGCGGGAGGCCACACGGCCATCGATCCGGCTCTCGGCACGTTCGACGATTTCCATGCGATGCTCGACCGTGCACAGGAGCTCGGCATCGAGGTCGCGCTCGACCTCGCATTCCAGTGCTCACCCGATCATCCGTGGGTGAAAGAGCATCCGCAGTGGTTCCGTCACCGCCCCGACGGGACGATCGCGTACGCCGAGAACCCGCCGAAGCGTTACCAGGACATCTACCCGATCGACTTCGAGAACGACGACTGGCCGGCGCTGTGGGAAGCCCTGCTCGACGTCGTGCTGTTCTGGATCGGGCACGGTGTGCGCATCTTCCGCGTCGACAACCCGCACACGAAGCCGTTCGCGTTCTGGGAATGGCTCATCGCCAACGTGAAGGAGCAGTACGCGGACACGATCTTCCTCGCGGAGGCCTTTACGCGCCCGAAGGTGATGCACCGTCTGGCGAAGCTCGGGTTCACGCAGTCCTACACCTACTTCACCTGGCGGAACGCGAAGTGGGAGATCGAGGAGTACTTCCGCGAGCTCACCACGCCACCCGGCTCCGACTACTTCCGCCCGAACGTGTGGCCGAACACGCCCGACATCCTCCACGAGTACCTCCAGCACGGCGGGCGCTCCGCGTTCATGGCCCGCCTGGTGCTCGCGGCGATGCTGTCGTCCAACTACGGGATCTACGGGCCGCCGTTCGAGCTCGTGCAACACGAGGCGCGCGAACCGGGCAGTGAGGAGTACCTCCATTCCGAGAAGTACGAGGTGCGTCACTGGGACCTCGAGCGGCCGGAGAGCCTGCGGTACTTCATCGCGCGGGTCAACGCGATCCGGCGCGACCATCCGGCGTTGCACAGCAACCGGAACCTCCAGTTCCACGCGACCGACAGCGACGCGTTGGTGTGTTGGACCAAGCGCACCGACGCGGGCGACGACGTGGTGCTCAGCGTCGTGAGCCTCGACCCTCACCATCCGCAGGCCGGCTGGGTCCACCTCGACATGGACGCGCTCGGCCTTCCGTGGGACGAGCCGTTCGTGGTGCACGACCTGCTGACGGACGCGCGGTACACCTGGCACGGAGCGCACAACTTCGTGGCGCTCGATCCGTCCTCTGTGCCGGCGCACGTGTTCGCGGTGTCGCGCGCGCGAACCGGCGACGGCGCCGAGCATCCGCCAGGTGAAGCCGTCGCCGCCGATGTCGCCCCCGGCGACGCCGGCTGATGGCGGCACCCGGACGCAGCCGCCGATCCGTCACACTCGGGCCCGATCCCGAGTGGTACCGCGACGCGGTCATCTACGAGGCGCACGTCCGCGCCTATCAGGACAGCGACGCCGACGGCATCGGCGACTTCAAAGGGCTCACGAGACGGCTCGACTACCTCCAGGATCTCGGTGTCACCGCGATCTGGCTGCTGCCGTTCTATCCGTCCCCGTTGAAGGACGACGGATACGACATCGCCGACTACACGGGCGTCCATCCGAGCTACGGGACCCTGCGCGACTTCAAGCAGTTCCTCGACGCCGCGCACCGCCGGGGTCTACGCGTCATCACCGAGTTGGTGCTCAACCACACGTCCGACGAGCACCCGTGGTTCCAGCGGGCCCGCCGCGCGAAGCCGGGAAGCCGGTGGCGCGACTTCTACGTGTGGAGCGACACGCCCGACCGGTACCGGCAGGCGCGGGTCATCTTCCAGGACTTCGAGACGTCCAACTGGGCGTGGGACCCGGTCGCGCACGCGTACTACTGGCACCGCTTCTACTCGCATCAGCCCGACCTGAACTTCGACAATCCCGAGGTGCGACGGGCGATGTTGCGCGTCGTGGATCACTGGTTCGGCCTCGGGGTCGACGGGCTCCGACTCGACGCGGTGCCCTACCTGTTCGAGCGCGAGGGCACCAACTGCGAGAACCTCCCGCAGACCCATCAGTTCCTCAAGGACCTACGCGCCCACGTGGACGCGAAGTTCGACGACCGGATGCTTCTCGCCGAGGCCAACCAATGGCCGGAGGACGCGATCGCCTACTTCGGAGACGGCGACGAGTGCCACATGGCCTTCCACTTTCCCGTGATGCCGCGGCTGTTCATGGCGTCGCGCATGGAAGACCGTTTCCCCATCATCGACATCCTGCAACAGACGCCGCCGCTGCCACCGGGCTGCCAGTGGGCCGTGTTCCTCAGGAACCACGACGAGCTCACCCTGGAGATGGTGACCGACGAAGAGCGTGACTACATGTACCGCGTGTTCGCCCACGACCCGGAGATGCGGATCAATCTCGGTATTCGCCGTCGGCTCGCGCCACTCATGCAGAACCACCGCCAGAAGATCGAGCTCATGAACGGCCTGCTCTTCTCGTTGCCGGGTACCCCGGTCGTCTACTACGGCGACGAGATTGGGATGGGCGACAACGTCTACCTCGGCGACCGCGACAGCGTCCGCACCCCGATGCAGTGGAGCCCCGACCGCAACGCCGGGTTCTCGTCGGCCAACCCTCAGCGCCTCTACCTTCCCGTCAACATCGATCCCGAGTACCACTTCGAGACCGTCAACGTCGCCGCGCAGCTCGACAACCCGGCCTCTCTCGTGCGGTGGATGCGCCAGCTCATCGCACTGCGCAAGCGGTCGAAGGTCTTCGGCCGGGGAACCATCGAGCTCCTGTCGCCCGACAACCACCGGGTTCTCGCCTTCGTCCGCCAGTACGAAGACGAGCAGGTGCTCGTGGTGGCGAACCTCTCCCGCTTCCCGCAGTACGTCGAGCTCGACCTGTCACGTTTTCGCGGGTTGCATCCCGTCGAGCTGTTCGGCCAGACGCCGTTCCCACCCATCGGCGAGTGGCCGTACCTGCTCACGCTCGGGCCCCACACCTTCTACTGGTTGTCGTTGGAGCCCTCGCGCGAGACCGCAGCCGTCGGCGAAGGTGAGCCCCTGCCGCTCGTCGCGGTCAACCAGGCCTGGCCACGCAGCTTCGAAGGCCTCAACGCACAGGCGCTCGAACGTGCGCTGCCGCGCATCATCGGCGAACGCCGCTGGTTCGCCGGCAAGGGACGCCGTGTCGCGCACATGCGCCTCGCCGACGCGGTGCAGATGCCGCTCGGCGAGACCGGCGAACGGGTGCTCGTGTCGCTGTTGCGTGTCGAGTACCTCGACGGCGAGCCGGAGACGTACGTCGTACCGATCGCCTACGCGACCGGCGACGAGGCGGAGGCGGTGAGCCGTGACCACCCGGGCGCGCTCCTCGCAAGGCTCCGCACCCGCGACGGTCAGGAGGGCGTGCTCTACGACGCGCACTGGAACTCCGCGTTCGGTCGGACCCTGGTGCAGTCGATGCTGCGCCGGCGCCGCTTCGGCGGCAACGGTGCCGAGCTCGCCGCGGCCGGCTACCAGCCGCTGCCGGCCGCGCTCGCCGACGCCGATCTGTCGGACCTGTACATCCACGTCTTGCGGGCCGAGCAGTCGAACACGTCGATCCTCGTGGGCGACCGTCTGATCCTGAAGACCTTCCGCCGAGTCGAACCGGGAGTGAATCCGGAGCTCGAGATCGGCCGGTTCCTCACCGAGCGCGCCCGCGACCTTGCGCCCCAGGTGGCCGGCTCGCTCGAGTACCGCTCGAGTCGCCAACCCGCGGCCACCGTCGCGATCGCGCACCGGTTCGTACCGAACGAGAGCGACGCGTGGACGCACACCGTGGGCGCAGCCGAGCAGTACCTCGAGCGCGCGCCGGCGGGTGCCGCAACGGAGGAGGAGCGCCACGTCGAGCCGCCGGCGCTCGAGGCGCCGCTCGACCTCGTCGGTCGGGAGCCCCCCGAGCTCCTCAGCGATCTCCTGGGTGACTTCCTGCCGTCGGCCGAGCTGCTCGGACGAAGGGTCGCCGAGCTGCACCGCGCGCTCGCGTCGGATCACACCGACGCCGCGTTCCGACCGGAGCCCGTCACGCTGTTGCGCCAGCGCGCGCTGTACCAGTCGATGCGCAACTCGGCTC
>CAZJSY010000272.1:0-4192 GCA_964548555.1 uncultured Burkholderiales bacterium | reverse complement strand
GCGCATGTGCCGAGACGCGTCCGAAGCTTGGTGTCGATCTCGGCATTCCTCGTTCGTCGTCAGGGCGGTGATCCTCGACAACCTGTGATGTCACAAGGGAGACATGATGCAAGCACGAATGAACCACCCGGCATTCGTCGTGCCCAAGGCCATGGACGCGCTTCAGGCGCTCGGAACGGCTGTAGGGAACGGTGGCGTCCCCGAACGGACGCTGGAACTGGTCCACCTCCGTGCGAGTCAGATCAACGGGTGCAGCGTCTGCCTCGATGGCCACTCCCGTGCCGCCAAGAAGGCTGGCGAAACCGACGAGCGTCTCTTCACACTGGCCGCATGGCGGGAAGCGCCGTACTTCACCGACGCCGAACGGGCCGCACTCGCCCTGACCGAGGCCGTCACACGACTGAGCGATCGGGCGGATCCGGTGCCGGACGCGGTCTACAACGAAGCCGCACAGCACTTCGACGAAGAGGAACTTGCGACCCTGATCTTGGCCATCGCGAACATCAACGTCTGGAACCGCCTCAACGCGGCGACGAAGCAAGTAGCCGGCGAGCTGAATTGGTGAGCGCTCCAATGGCTGCTGCATCCAGCGGGCCGTGGTGCAAGCTCGAACTGCGCCTGCGGATACGTCGTGTCAGGGGTGCCGGCTTCTCGTCAGTGTGCGAGCTGAATGTGTGGCCGATTGGTCCGCGGACGCGTGATCTCGAAGAACCCTGATTCCTGCGCGATCACTTGGATCGCGTCCCAGAGGCGTAATGCCGGTTCCCCGGTGGGAGCCGGGGCCATTACCGGACCCTTGAAGCCGTAGGACGGCTCGGCTCGCACGACGATGGTGGGTGTTTGCGTCTTCGGGCCACCGAACGCATACGCGACCTCCATCGACGACAGGATCTCGCTATCCCACTTCTCGTCGTCGGCCGCGCCGACAAGATCGGCGTCGAGGTTGCACACGGTGACGCATTCGGAGAACAGCGCATCGGCGTTTGCACGGTCTGGGGCGAAGAAGCGCGGGCCCCACGCCGTGTACAGGGCTTTGACGGCCTCTTCACCCGCGCGGGCGCGCGCTGCCTCGAAGATGCGCAGGATCCGGTGCGAGAGCGCGTGGCCTGTGATCGCCGCATCTCGGAACTCGGCGGGCACCCATGGAGCCACGCCGTAGTCATCTCTGATCTCGAGACAGTACGAGCGATATGACACTGCGAGCTCGCGGGCCGGCGCTACCTCCTCGACCCAGCGGGACGTGATCCACGCCCACGGACAACTCGGATCGACATAGATCTCGACATCCGTCATGCCGCTCAGCGTACGACCGCCTGCGCGTCAGAAGCCCGACATCACTGTGCGGAGCAAGAACCGGAGGCCGGTTGCTACGACACGCCGTTCACCCGCAGGTCGAGCCGTCCGGTGATGCCTAGCGGGGCCGGACGTACGCGAACCTCTTGCGCATGAATACTCAGACGGAGAGTCAGGCAGCCTCGACTGACGGGCATCATCGAATCCCCTTCCCTTTCCGGCGGCGCCAACGTGGTTTCCTCGCCCGTTGGGACCGTCATCCGGGAGTGCGAAGCGGCGACGACCTCACGCTCGGGGAACGCGCCGCGGACACGCTGCGCAACACGATGGGCTCGTGGGGCTTCGTGTTCATCTTCATTTTCACGATGGCGGTGTGGGCGATCGTGAACAGCGTGTTCTATCTGTTCGGTCAGCATGGCAAGCACGGGTTCGACCCCTACCCGTACATTCTGTTGAATCTGTTCTTGTCGATGGTTGCGGGTTTGCAAGGCGCGATTCTCTTGATCGCAGCGAAGCGCTCCGACCAGATCGCTAGCCAGCTCGCCGAGCACGACTACGACACGGACTGCAAGGCGTTCGACCGGATCGAGGGCATCCACGAACGGCTCGAGCAACTCGCGATGTCGAACCGACGGTTGCTCGAACAGAACAGCGACATCCTGCAGCAGCTCATGGACCGACCAACCGCGTAGATCCGCAGACCGCGAACTTGGCCCGAGAAGTCAGCGCGCGCGTCCCGCCGGCCAGGCGGGGTGCCGGCCTGAGAGTGCGACCAGCCGTTCCTGGACCGGTGCGTCGGGCGGCCAGTCCACGGCGAGATCGAAGCCCCGGCCGGGGCCGCGTGTGGCGGGGTCGTAGTACTGCTGCATCATCGTGAGTTGCGTTTCGGCGAGATCCTTCGGGATCACGACCTCGTGGCCGCGCGCTCGGGCGAGGTCCCACGCGTGCAACAGCGCGTCACCGACCACGATTCGGGTCGCGAGCACCGCGGGCATGTCGCGGATTGAGGTCGCGAGTGTGCGATCGAGTGCTCCTGGTTCGCGCCAGGCGCGCAACATCGCGGTTGCGGCATCGCTGACGGCGCGTTCCGGTGCGTCACCGAGGGGTGCGGGCGCGGCGACGAGGTCGACCCGCTCACCGTGCAACGCGTTCGTCACTGCTTCACATACGCCGACGACGTGCCCGACCAGAGCGCTCACGTCCCATTCGACGCATGGAGTCTCGAGCCCGAGGTCGGTCGCCCTCAGCCCGACGGCCTGATCGCGAAATACCGCGACGGCGCGTTCGACATCGTCGATGTCGACGGCCTTCGTCATCGTGCGGCATCCCATGCCGGATCGCGTCCCGTGAGGCCCAGCAGTCGGTCGAGTGCGGGCGCGTCCGCCGATACCGGTACGACGGGGCCGAAGAGCGAGCCGTCGCGCGGCGCATCGAAGGCCGACACGAACGCAATCGCGACGTCGACCTCCTCGATCGGCGGGTCGTACGTTTGCCTCGTCGCGACGGCGAGGTCCCAGCCGTGTACGACCAACTCGTCGAGCACGACGAGTCCGGCGACCTCGGCCGGGAGATCCATGCCGCCCGCCCTCGTCATGCCGCGCCACGCCGCCGGGTCGCGCCACGCTGCGACGAGTCTCTGGAGGTCCTCCCCGGTGCGTTCCCGCCAGCCCGGTCCGAGGTTCGCAGCACTCGGTGGTGGCGGTGGACTGCTCATGCCGTCGTCTCGCTTCTCTGCCTTGGCGGTGAAGGCCAGTGTGAGCGTCCCGATGTGGTCGATGAGATCACCGACGGTCGTCTTCGGACATGGAGTCGTGTCGCCGAGCTGCGCATCGCCCGTCGCCGCGACCAGTCCGGCGACACGTTGTGCCGCAGGTCCGAGGTCGAACATCGACAGCGACAGTACTCCCGGGCCGCCGACGCGCCGGTGCCGGTGAGCCAGTACGGGGAGACCTTGTGACTACGAGAGTGAGGAGCGGGCGGTGCGGAGACTGTCGGCAACCTGTGCGAGCAGTCGCACCGTCTCGGTGTCCGGGTAATCGCTGCACCACGGGTAGAACCCGGTGCACCCGAGGTCGACGTAGGTCTGCACCTTCTCTGCGACCTGCTCGGGGGTACCGACCAAGTTGCCGGCTCGCCACGACTCCATCGGCTCGCCCCAGAACGAGCGGGAGCCGGCCTCGATGATCTCCTGCTCGGTCTCGCGGATGAACACCTCCGGCGAGATCGTCTTGCGGATCTCGTCGTAATCACGGCCGGCGTCTTTGCAGTGCCGCTGGAGCACCTCGGCCTTGTGTTGCCACTCGTGCGGCTTGCCGCCGAAGTTCGAGGCGTCCGCGTGCCGCGCGACCACCCGCAGCGTGAGCTGCTCGCCGCCGCCACCGATCAGGATCTCGGGGTGCGGCTGCTGTACCGGCTTCGGGTCGCACTGCGCCCCCTCGAGGGTGAAGTGCTTCCCCTGGTAACTGACGTCGGCCTCCGACCACATCGCCTTGACGATCTCGACCGTTTCGCGCAGCATCCGGATGCGGTCCGACGCCTTCGGGAACTCGTAGCCGTAGCCGACGAACTCGTGCTGGTACCAGCCTGCGCCGACTCCCCAGATCAAGCGACCGCCTGAGATCACGTCGATGTTCGACGTGATCTTCGCGAGCAATCCCGGGTTGCGGTATGGCGCGCATCCGACCATCTGGCCGAGCTTGATGCGCGATGTCCGCTGGCTGATTGCGGCCATCGTCGTCCAGCACTCGAACACCGTCTCGTGGGTGGGGACGGGCACGTTGTGGAAGTGGTCGTACACCCACAACGAGTCGAGCCCGACCTCCTCGGCGAGCTGCGCGATCTCGACCGCCTTCGCCCACTTCGCCTGCGGATCCTCGATGGAGACCAGCTCCATCTTCCA
>CAZJSY010000271.1:0-4213 GCA_964548555.1 uncultured Burkholderiales bacterium | reverse complement strand
CCGCGAGCTGATCCCAGCGGGTCATCGGGTCGGGATAGGCGGGCGGCTCGCCGGCGAAGACCGTGATGACGGTGACACCCGGGTGCGCGGCCATGAGCTGCCCGAGCCCGAGAACCGCGTCGTCCATGTGGGGCGACACCACGACGACCCGTTGCAGCTCGTCGTCGCCGACGACGCCCCACTCGCGCATCGGCGTGTCCTCGGCTCGCACCATGGCCGCAGCATGCCACGGACCTGACGCCGACGTCACCCGTTACCCATCACGCGGGCCCGGGAATACTTCGCTAGACTAATTAGTTGTCCGAACTATGAGCACCCCAACGAACATGCCGACCAAGGTGGCGACGGGACCCGGAACACGTGCGGATCTCGCGGCGCGCCTTCGACTGGTGGTCACGCGCCTGGCCCGTCAACTTCGACAGTCGGCCGTCGTCGACCTGACGCCGAGCCAGATCTCCGCGCTGGCCGCGATCGAGCGCACCGGCCCGCTCACGCTCGGCGCCTTGGCGGCGCTGGAGCGTGTGCAACCTCCCAGCATCACCGCGGTGGTGACTCGTCTCGAGGAGAAGGGCCTGGTCGTACGGCGCCAGGATCCGAACGACCGGCGCGTCAGCCGGGTCGAGACCACCAAGGAGGGACGCCGGCTCCTCGCCCGCAGCCGGAGCCGCAAGGACGCCGAGCTCGACAGGCGACTGCGGTCGTTGACCGACGAGGAACGGGCGACGCTGGCCGCCGCGGCCGTCATCCTCGAGCGTGTGGTGGTGACCGAGTGAGCGCGTTGAGGTCGGCGGCCGGCCAGACGTTCCGGTCGCTGCGCATCCGCAACTACCGCCTCTACTTCATCGGCATGCTGGTGTCGACGTGCGGCACCTGGATGCAGTCGGTCGCGCAGTCGTGGCTCGTGCTGAAGATCAGCGGGAGCAGCGCGGCGGTGGGTTTCACGGTGGCGCTCCAGTTCTTCCCGATCCTGATCGGTGGCGCGTGGAGCGGCGTGCTCGCCGACCGCGTCGACAAGCGCCGATTGCTCACCGGCACACAGACCGCCGCCGGATTGCTCGCCGCCGCGCTCGGTCTCGTCGTCGTGTTTCACGTCGTGCAGCTCTGGCACATCTTCGTGCTCGCGTTCCTGCTCGGCGTCGTGACCGCGCTCGACAACCCGGCCCGCCGCGCGTTGTCGGTGGAGATGGTGGGCAAGGAGCACGTCGCCAACGCGGTCAGCCTCAGCAGCGCGATGTTCACCGGCGCCCGGGTCATCGGGCCCGCGATCGCAGGGATCCTCATCGCCGGCGTCGGCATCGCATGGTGCTTCTTCGCCAACGCGATCTCCTACATCGCCGCCATCGTCGCGTTCGTCATGATGCGATCCGACGAGTTCCACGTCGCCGAGCGGATCCCGCGCAAGAAGGGTCAGCTGAGCGAGGGACTCCGCTACGTGTGGCGCACACCGGAGCTGCGAACTCCGCTGCTCATGGTCGCGGTGATCGGCACGCTCTCGTACAACTTCCAGGTCGTGCTGCCCGCACTTGCGAAGTACACGTTCGGCGGCAACGCGAGCACCTTCGGTCTGATGTACTCGCTGATGAGCGTCGGATCCGTGCTCGGCGCGCTGTTCGTCGCGCACCGCACGCGAGCCACGCAGCGGGTCCTGATCATGTCGGCGGGGGCTTTCGGTGCGCTGCTGCTCGTCGCGGCGGGCGTGCCGAGCCTGTCCCTCGAGATCTTCGTCCTCATGCTCGTCGGCGCCGCAGGCGTCATGTTCGTGTCGACCGCCAACGGGTTGCTCCAACAGCACGCGGATCCGCAGATGCAGGGCCGTGTGATGGCGCTGTACTCCGTGGCGTTCCTCGGCAGCACCCCCATCGGGAGCCCGATCGTCGGATGGATCGACGACGTCTTCGACCCCCGTGCAGGCCTCGCACTCGGTGGGATCGCGGCGCTCGTGACCGCGCTGGTCGTGATCGCGGGCCTCAGGGTGCGTGCTGGCGAGAACTCCGAGCCCGAGGGCGTTCCGATCGCGGCGGCGTAGTCGACAGACGGACAGACGGACAGACGGACAAGCCGGCGCTACGGCGAGCCGCAGCCGATGTGCAACGCGTGCGCGAGGTCGTCCCAGAGGTCTTCCACGTCTTCGCAACCCACGCTCAAGCGCAGCAGCTGCGGCGGGGTGAGTTCTTCGCGTGCCCACCGCCGACGGCGCTCGATCGTCGTCTCGATACCGCCGAGGCTCGTCGCGTGGACGATCAACCGGGTCGAGCGTGCCACCGCCTCGGCTGCGTCCGCGCCGCCGTACACGTCGAAGGCGAGCATCGAACCGGTACCGGTCATCTGCGCCTTCGCCCGCTCGAAACCCGGATCGTCGGACAGGCCGGGATAGCGCACGCGCTCGACGGCCGGGTGCTCGGCGAGGCGGCGCGCCAGTTCCGACGCGTTCGCCTGGGCCCGGTCGAGGCGCACGGGAAGCGTCCGCAGGCCGCGCAACGCGAGATAGGTCTCCATCGGGCCCGGGATCGCTCCGTGCAGGCTCCGCTGCAGCCGCAGCGCCGGGATGAACGCGTCGCGGGCGGTGACCGCGCCCATGACGACGTCGGAATGCCCGGCCAGGAGCTTCGTCACGCTGTGCACGACGAAGTCCGCGCCGAGCCGCAGCGGCCGCTGGACGAGCGGCGTCGCGTACGTGTTGTCGACCGCGACCGCGACGCCGCGTTCGTGCGCGCCCACCGCGAGCGCAGGGATGTCGGCGACGTCCATCTTCGGGTTCGTCGGCGACTCGATCCACAGCAGGGCTGCGCCTTCGCATGCATCCAGCGCCGCGTCGGTGTCGGTGATGTCGACACCGCGAATCGTCCAACGGCCTGCGGGCGACTCCTCGAGCAACGCGCGCGTGCCGGTGTAGCCATCGCGCGGTACGACGACCACCGCGCCGACGGGCAGTGTCTCCAACACGGCTGCGACGGCGGCGAGACCGGACGCGAACGCGAGCGTCTCTCCCCCTTCGAGCGCTCCGAGCGCCGCCTCGAAGGCGTCCCAGGTGGGGTTCCCGTCGCGTCCGTACGCGACGGGGCCACCAGCGTGATACGTCGACGCGAAGACGACTCCGGGGTTCAGCGGACCGTCGGGCACGGTCGCCGGGCGTCCCGCGGTCACCGCGACCGTCGCGGGCGCCAGGGGCCGGCGGGTTCGCGGCAGTCCGAGCGGCGTTGAAGGTTCGTTCATGCGTTGCTGATAGCAGATCCGCAACCCGCGACGTAGGGCAGATCCGGGCACCAGGGGTACGACGCCGGTAGCCTGGCCCGTTTCCCGGGCCGTCGCCGCTTTCTCGGCGGCGCCCTCGATGTCGCTCCCCTGTTGATGACCCGTCTGTCGATCCGCTGTCTGCACTTCGTCGCACTCGCGCTCGTGCTGACGATTCCGGCCTGCGCGACGAGCCCCTCCGGCAATGGGTCGGCGCGGCGGGTTCGCTCGGCCGGACCGCTCGATCGGCAGCCGCAACCGGACTCCACGACCACCACGACGACGGGACCCACCACGACGACGACCGCGGTGCCCACCACGACACCGGGGCCCGCTCCGACCGCGGTGGCGACGGTTGCCGGCGCGGACCCCGTCGGCCTACCGGGCGTGTTCGCGGTCGGCGATTCCGTGATGCTCGGCGCGGCAAGGCAGCTGCGCGCCAAGGGCATCACGGTCGACGCGGCCGAGAGCCGTCAATGGAGCACCGGCACGTCGATCCTCGCGATGCTCGCCGCCTCGCACCGGCTCCCCCGTGTCGTCGTGGTACACCTCGGGACGAACGGACCGATCACCGCGGGTCAGCTCGACGCGATGCTGCGGGTCCTCGTCGGGCACCGCGTCCTGTTCCTCAACGCTCACGAACCGCGCTGGTGGCAGCAGCAGGTGAACGACACGTTGCGTGCCGGCGTCGCGCGGTGGCCGGGAACCACGCTCCTCGACTGGGACGCGGCGGGGGCGGCGCATCCCGAGTGGTTCTGGAACGACCGGATCCACCTGCGTCCGCTCGGAGCCCAGGGCTACGCCGATCTCGTGGCAACGGCCGTGGCGTGACGGCGCGGGCGCGCTGAGCGCGCGCCGTGCGAGCGGCATGGCGAGAGGCATGCCCGGCGCCGGATTCGGGAAGGAACCCGACATGCCTACAGACAGGAAGACAGACGAGGAGCGGCTGCCTTCGACGCTGGAGCGCTCCCCCGAAAAGGCC
>CAZJSY010000270.1:0-4215 GCA_964548555.1 uncultured Burkholderiales bacterium | reverse complement strand
TGTCGATGAGCCTGGTCTTGCCGATGCGCGCCGCCAAGGCGACGAGCACTTCCCTGCGGTCCTCGAGACGATCGACCCGGGAGAGGTCCCCGGCGTCGACGATCTCGGCGTAGTCAAGCGTGGCGAGCGGCTCCCCGTCGACCTCGGCGACCAGGACCCGCCGGAGCACTTCGATATCACGCTCCCCCGCTTTCACCGCATCGAACACGCGCCCGAGGGCGGTGACGAGCACGACGGCCGCCGCCCGCTCCTCGGGGGACAGGTAGGCGTTGCGGCTCGACATCGCGATGCCGTCGGGCTCCCGCACGAGAGGGCAGCCGACGACGGTGACGGGCAGGTTGAGGTCTTCGACGAGCCGACGCACCACCGCGACCTGCTGGTAGTCCTTGCGGCCGAAGT
Organism: uncultured Burkholderiales bacterium; assembly: GCA_964548555.1. Classification (GTDB taxonomy): domain Bacteria; phylum Actinomycetota; class Acidimicrobiia; order IMCC26256; family JAMXLJ01; genus JAMXLJ01. The sequence goes on along the minus strand of CAZJSY010000270.1, from coordinate 3,816 downwards.
ACGCGCGTGAAGGTCCGACGATCGAGAACAACTTCGTGACGACCGTGGCCACGCCGGCGAAGTGGTAGGGACGCGAGGTCCCGCACAGTCCGTCGGTCAACCCCACGACGTTGACGTTCGTGAGCGGCGGACGGGGATACATCTCGGTCGTGTCGGGCGTGAACAACACGTCGACGCCCTCCTCGATCGCGATGGCCCGGTCACCCTCGAGGTCGCGGGGGTACGAGTCGAGGTCTTCCGTGGGGGAGAACTGCGTCGGGTTCACGAACAACGTCACGACGACGACGTCGTCTCGGGCACGGGCCGCCCGCATCAGCGACCGGTGGCCTTCGTGGAAGTACCCCATCGTCGGCACGAGCCCGACCGTGCGACCCGCGCGCCGCGTGTCGTCGCAATAGGTCCGCAGCTCGTCGACGCGTGTGATCGTGATCATGCGGGGACCTGCTGCAACAGTGCCTCGAGCTCGGGATCGATGCGCGTAGTGAGCCGCAACGCCTGCAACGCGGCCTCGCGGTACGACGCCTGCTCGTCGTCCGGCAGCGCGGCAAGGTGTTCGGCCACCGTGGTGACATCGCCGCGCGCGACGGGGCCTGTCAATGCTGCCGACGGTCCGAGATCGGCGACGTTCTCGAGCGTCGTGCGCACCAAGGGCAGGAACGCGTCGAAGGGCACGCCGGCGCGCGCGGCGAGACGCTGCACCTGACCGAGCAACGCGACGACATGGTTGGATGCAACACACGCGGCCGCGTGGTAGACGGCCCTCGTCTCGCGATCGGAGTGCAGCGTGAAGGGCTGGAGACCGGCATGACGCGCGATCTCCTCGACCTCCGCGTCGCCCTCGACCGCGCACCACGCTCCGTCGAGGCGCTCCGCGCCGCGCTCGGGTGACGGCAGCGACTGCAGCGGATGCAACGCGCCCAACCTGACGTCGGGACGGGCGGATCGCAGCGCATCGAGGATCTCGAGCCCGGCCGCGCCCGCGAGGTGGACCACCAGCGAGCCCGGCTCGAGCGACGGTGCCACGCTCGCGGCCACGGCAGCGATGGCATGGTCGGGTGGGGCCAGGATCACCAGGTCGCATCCGCGACCCGCGGTGTCGACCGTCGCGACCGGGGCATCGTCGAGCAGTGCCGCGGCCCGGCGCGTCGACACGGAGTGGGCAGCGCGGCCGGCGACGGCGCGCACCGACCAGCCGCGCCGGTGGAGCGCGAGGGCGAGTGCCGTGCCTGCACGACCCGGTCCGACGAGGGCGAGCGCGCGTGCTGGAGTGATGTGATCCAATCCGAGACCTTCTCGTTCCAGCCCCGTCGCCGGGTGCCGGACTACTGGTCTGCGCCGATGGTCAAGCGTACCCGGCTCGACCGCACCCGTGCCCAGCCCTGCGCCGGTTCCTGCGCCAGATCGGGCGCCACGTCGGCCAGCGGGGCCAGGACGAATTCGCGCTCCCACATCCGGGGGTGGGGCACGACGAGATCCGGCTCGTCGATCCGGTCGTTCCCGAACAGCAGTACGTCGACATCGAGCGTGCGCGGACCCCACCGCTCGCCCCTCACACGCCCGGCGTCGCGCTCGAGCCGCCGGGCCAACTCCAGCAGGCCCCGTGCATCGAGATCCGTGTCCACGGCCACCACGGCGTTGAGATAGTCGGGCTGGGCCGGGCCGACCGGGTCGGTCTCGTAGACCTTCGACACGTCGACCACGTGGACCCCGGCCGCCGCGCCCAGGCCGTCGACGGCCTGCTGCAGCGTCGCGGCGCGATCGCCGAGGTTCGAGCCGAGGGCGAGGTAGGCACGCATCATCGCGAGACGGTCACCGCCACGTGATCGAGGACGACCGGAACCGGAGGATGGAGCTTCCGCACGGTGACCGTCGCGCGGGTCACACGCGGGTCTTCACGGCACACGTCCACGATGCGCGTCGCCAGGCGCTCCAGCAACGCGTACCGCTCGGTACGCACTACATACGCGACCGCCTCGGCGAGTCCCCCGTAGTCGACCGTGTCGTCGAGCGCGTCACTCTCGCCCGCCGGCCGGAGGTCGACCTCGAGGTGGACGTCGATCTCGAACGGCTGCGGCCGGATCTGCTCCTCGGGCAGCGCGCCGTGCACGCCCAACTCCCGCAAGCCGACGATGTGGATGCCTTCCATCGCCCCCCGACCACTCCCCCGCTCCGGTTCTCGCGCCACGCGCGGGAGGTTACGAGGGATCGGGGGCGTCCGGAATCTTCGGGACGCTCTGACACACGCAGAACTCGTTGCCGTCGGGGTCGTGCAGCACGATCCACGTGTCGCCCGGCTCGTCGAAACGGCGCAGCCGAGTCGCTCCGAGGCGCTCGAGCTCGGTCGCGGCGGCGTCGGCGTCGTCGGCGGTGAGGTCGAGGTGCAGCCGGTTCTTGCCCGTGCGGGGCTCCGGCACGCGTTGCAGGAGCACGTTGACTCCGCCGCCGTCGGGATCGGCGAGCAGCACGTAGTCGGTGATGCGGGCCTGTTCGACGTAACCCGTCGCGGCCTGCCAGAACGCCGCCGCGCGGTCGAGATCGTTCGTGTCGATGCCGAGGTTGCGGATCGCGAAGCCCATGGCGTGGTCCTCTCAACAGCTCAACAGCGCTCGTCGCCGAGTGCGCTGCGCAAGCCGAGCTCGACCGGACGGAACCGCACGGCGCGCCGCCACCACCACGCCCGGCCCTCCGGATGGAAGGGCGTGCAGCGGACGCCTCGACCGTTTGCCAGGCGCTCCGCCTCGGCTTCGCGACGCCGGCGCAGCTGCCGCTCGCGCGCCAGGTTGGCGAGGAACTCCTGGTTCATCCGCGCCTCCCTCCGTCACCCCGAGCCGGCCTGAACCCCGGGGAAGTAACCAACGTTTGGTTTACATCAGTTATGATCACCGGTCAAGCGCGAACGATGGTGACGGGCTCGCTACGGACCCGGCAAGCGAATTTCGGACGACGGGCTGTCACAATGACCTGCACCCCTCCGAGCGTCCTCGGAGCGTGGGCCAGGGGTGAACGGCGATGAGCGACCCGGTGACCGAGACGATGCAGTCAACGACCGAGGGAGCCGGCGGCGAGGGCACGGAGTCGTCGCGACTTCCCGCTCCGGGGCGCCTGAGCGTCGTTCAAGAGCTCGTCAACACCCTCGACATCGAGGCGGACGAGGACGAGCTCACGACGCCTGGAGCGGCAACGAGCTGGCTGCACGAACGCGGGTTGCTGCAAGCCGACGAGCGGGTCGACGACGACGGGCTGCGCGCGCTCGTGGAGGTCAGGGAAGCGTTGCGCGACCTGGCGTCGGTCAACGGCGGCGCGCCGCTACCGGCGTCGACGCTCGCAACGCTGCAACGCCACAGCCAGGCGAGCCCCGTCCGGATCCGCATCGACGGCGACAGCTCCGACCTCGTTCCCGCCGCAACCGGAGTCCAAGGAGCGATCGCCCGGCTGCTGGCTCTCGTACACGACGCGCAGCACGACGGCTCCTGGTCGCGCTTGAAGGTGTGCCGCGACGATTCGTGTCGATGGGCGTTCTACGACTCCTCCCGCAACCGCTCGAGCACGTGGTGCTCGATGGCCGTGTGCGGGAACCGTGCCAAGGCCCGCGCGTTCCGACGGCGGCGCCACACCTGAACGGGCGAGGGCCCGGCTAGCGGCCGCGGACGATGCTCTCCTCGAGCGTGACGGCCACGATCTCGCGTCCGGTCGCTCCGAGCTGCCGGCCCGTCTGACGCTCGAGCACGCCGATCGCGTGCGGACCTTCCTGCACCAGACCGGCGTAGAGCAGGAAGCCGGCGAGGGTGCCGATCAGCTTGTCGCCGAACTCCTCGT
>CAZJSY010000269.1:0-4226 GCA_964548555.1 uncultured Burkholderiales bacterium | reverse complement strand
CCGGTGCGGAACTGCCAGGTGTAGCTGTTCGTGCCGTCGGCCCGGGTCTTGACCTGGGGCCAGTAGATGACCGACACCGTGTGCGTGCCGGGCTCGAGGCGCTCGAACACCTTGCCCTTGCCGGGGCGGAAGCTGACCTCGCCGAGTGCCACGACGCGCGTCACCTGGTTCTCCGGCAGCTCGATGCCGTCGATCACGAGCACACCGAACAGATCGGCCCGCAGGTCCGCGGTGACGGTGTCCTGGACGCGTACCTGACTTCCGGGCACGGGCAGCACCCCCGCGACCTCGCTCGGGAGCCTGCGGGCGTGGGTGCTGGTGTCGGTCGTCTTCCCGGCGATCCACAGGAGGTTGGCCACGAGGACGAGCACGCCCGCGACGATCACGAACCGCCACGGGTGACGCACGCGCCGTGACGCATCCCCGGAGCGCGACGGGCGGGCGCTGTTGCCGTTGCCGTTGCCGTTCCTTGCGCCGTTGCGGCCGGGGAAGTGGACGAGCCGGTCGGTCACGACCACGACCGTACCCGTGCCCGCGTCGAAGCGACGGGTCGCGGCATGCACAGCGCCCATGACCACGGCCGGTACCGTGGAAGTTCGTGATTACCAGCGGCGCGAGCGATCTCGTCGGCCGGGTGCTCGCCGGGCGCTACCGCCTTCGGGCACCGATCGGCGCGGGCGCGAGCGGCCGTGTGTACGTGGCCGACGACGTCAGGCTCCGTCGCCGGGTTGCGGTGAAGGTGCTCCACGCCGCGCTCGCCGACGATGCCGGGTTCCTCCGCCGCTTCCGGGCCGAGGCCCAACTCGCGGCGTCACTGCACCACCCCAACGTCGTGGCCGTCTACGACTGGGGCGAGGACGGGCTGCCCTTCATGGTCCTCGAGCTGCTCGAGGGCGGAAGCCTGCGCAGCATGCTCGACCGTGATCACCGGCTGACGCCTGCGCAGGCCGCGCACGTGGGCCGGCAGGTCGCGGCAGCACTCGATTACGCGCACGTCCGCGGGCTCGTGCATCGCGACATCAAGCCGGCGAACCTGCTCTTCGACGAGCACGGCATCGTCCGTGTGGCCGACTTCGGACTCGCCCGCGCGCTCGCCGAGGCGAGCTGGACGGAACCGGCCGGCGCCCTGCTCGGCACCGCGAGATACGCGGCACCGGAACAGGCGGGCGGTGCCCCGCTCGGTGCCCGCGCCGACCTGTACGCGCTCGCGCTGGTGCTCGTCGAGGCGGTCACCGGACGGGTGCCCTTGACGTCCGACACGCCGGTGAGCACGCTCATGGCCCGCACACACGAGGGGATCAACGCGCCGTCGGAGCTCGGTCCGCTCGGCGCCGTGGTCGAACGGGCCGGCCAGGTCGATCCCGACGAGCGGTATCCCGACGCGGCGACGATGGGCTCCGCACTGGCCGATGCCGCCGCCGCGCTCCCGCCGCCGGGCCCGCTGGTGCTGAGCGGGATCCACGAGGTCGGCGACGACCCGCATCCCACGCAGGTCGGGGTCGAGCGCTACGAGCTCTTCGACCAGGACCGCTCCGACGACACCGTCCTGCTCGACAACGCGCCCGTGCGGCCCGCACCCATGCGCTGGCCCGGCGCGGCCGTCGTGGTGCCCACCGTCGTCGGCGCGCTGATCGTCATCGCGCTCGCGATCGCAGGCATCGCCGTTGCCGGCGCGAGCGACCGTGGCGGACGGGTACCCGTCCCGAACCTGCAGGGGCTGCCCCGCCCGACGGCGGCCGTCCGGGCCGCGAGCGCGGGCGTGGGAATCGACATCGTCAACCGTCCGTCCGACGAGCCCGCCGACTACGTGATCGACCAGGCGCCGCCGCCGGGAACATGGTTGTCGCGCGGGACGGGCGTCAAGCTCGTCGTCTCCACGGGACCGCTCCCCGTTCCGGTCCCGCAGGTTGCCGGTCGCCCGGTCGAGGAGACGAAGTTGCTCCTGGCCGAGAAGGGCTTCGTGGTGGGGCCCGCGGTCACACAGCACGACGAGAAGGTTCCGCCCAACGCGGTGATCAACACCGACCCGGCCGTGGGTGCAGGCGCGCCCCCGGGATCGACCGTCAAGCTCGTCGTGAGCGACGGACCTGCGCCGCGCACGGTTCCCGCGCTGTCGGGACAGGTGAGCTACGACCAGGCCGCGGCCGCGATCTCGGCGGTGCAGCTGAAGCCGGTGCAGTCGAGTGAGTTCAGCGACACGGTGCCCGCCGGTCAGTTCATCCGCACGAGCCCGCCCGGTGGCGCGACGGTCGCGCGCGACAGCACGGTCACGGTGATCTTCAGCAAGGGCCCGCAGCTGGTCACGGTGCCGAACCTCGTCGGCCAGCAGATCGAACCGGCCGCGGCCTACCTCAACTCGCTGAATCTCGTGGCGGACGTGACGCGCTACGTGCCGCTGCAGAAGATCACGGCTCAGAGCATCCCGGCGGGCACCCAGGTCAAGCCAGGAACGCACGTCCTGCTCACCGAGTAGTCCCCGCGCCCGATGAGGGGGCTGATTGATCCCCCTCATCGGGCGGCGCATACCATGCGCGGTCCACCACATCTGCGACCTGGGAGACGTCATGGGAGCACTCGACGGGCGCGTCGCGATCATCACCGGCGCCGGACGGGGACTCGGCCGAGAGCACGCACTGCTGTTCGCGCAGGAGGGCGCCAAGGTGGTCGTGAACGACCTCGGCGGCGACATCAACGGCACCGGTGAAGATCGTGCCCCGGCGCAACAGGTCGTCGACGAGATCAAGGCAGCCGGCGGCGAGGCCGTCGCCAACGTCGACAACGTCGCCGACTGGGACGGCGCGAAGCGCCTGATCGACACCGCGGTCGCGACGTTCGGCGACCTGCACGTGCTCGTCAACAACGCCGGGATCCTGCGTGACCGCGTGCTCGTCAACATGAGCGAGCAGGAGTGGGACGCGGTCATCCACGTCCACCTCAAAGGTCACTTCGCGCCCACCCGTCACGCCGCCGCGTACTGGCGCGAGCGGGCCAAGGCCGGCCACGACGTGAAGGCGTCGCTCATCCACACGTCCTCGACGTCGGGTCTTCTCGGCAATCCGGGCCAGACGAACTACGGCGCGGCCAAGGCCGGCATCGCCGCGTTCAGCAGGATCTGCGCGATGGAGCTCGACCGCTACGGCGTGCGTTCGAACGCGATCGCGCCCGCGGCGCGGACCCGCCTGACGCTCCAGACGCCCGGCCTCGGCGAAGCGGTCAAGGAGCCGGAGGACACGTCCGAGTTCGACGTGTGGGACCCCGCGAACGTCTCGCCGTTCGTCGCCTACCTCGCCACCGAGGGGTGCACGCTCAACGGCGAGTGCTTCCTCGTGCAGGGCGGACTCGTCCAGTACTTCCAGCCGTGGACGCTCACGGCGAAGCTCGAGAAGCAGGAGCGTTGGACGGTCGGCGAGCTCGAGGAGCAGGTTCCGAAGCTCATGGAGCAGGCCAAGCGCAAGTAGCGCGGCCCCGTTACCGGCCTGTACGGGGCGTGAGGTTCGCGTTCGTAGTCGCACCACCACAGTGCGCGCGCGAAATACGTCACGACCGTTCTGAATGCCGGAATTGACGGAGTATTGGGCCTCGGGCCGACAGGGTAAATGGGTCGGGAGCACTATTGCCCGGCCACAGAGCGTGTCTTACGTTCTCCACCGAGCGTGGTGATGTTGCGCTGCGTGGTGACGGACCGTAGTGACCTCGACAGAGGCGTCCGGAGGGCAAGAACGTCGGACTCGCCGTTCTGGGGACGGCTGGGGCAGGCAGGTGATGGGATCAATGCGTCGAATTCCGCACGGAGGCACGGTTCGACCCGGGGCGAACCGCCCCGGCAACGGGTACGCGCGCATGCCGCGGCGCTGCCCGGGTCCGCTCATGAAGGTCGACCCGACCGAGATTCCCGAGCCGGTGTGGTTCCTGGACCCGCCGCCCTTCGTGGTCCTCACCGAGGCCGACGTCGCGACGCGGCTTCAGCCTCGTTCGCAGGCCTGAGCGCGCCCGCTGATACCGGCGCGGCCGCGCAGCCGCCCGGCATCGTCACTCGGTGACGTCGAGGATCGCCTGCTGGAGCTCCTGGTTCCCTGCCGGCCCGCCGCCTTGGGCGGCCCCGGCCATGAGCTTGGCCATGTCGCCCTGGACCCGCACCTTGCCGGCCATGAACGCCTGCATGCCGGCTTGGGGGTTGCCCGACGCGAACACGTCCTTGGCGGTCGCGTAGTCGGTCGTGAGCGTCA
>CAZJSY010000268.1:0-4228 GCA_964548555.1 uncultured Burkholderiales bacterium | reverse complement strand
CCGCGTCACCGCCGTCGATCCGGAACCGGCGATGCCGAGCGACCGCCGTAGAGCAACAGCACGCGGATGCGTCGGTCGACGCCCATCACATCACCTGCATGACGGCTCGAATGCCGAGGCCCATGAGGAACAGGCCGACCAACCCGTAGAACATCTCGAGACGGCCCCGCATCGACGTGCGGTACTGGTACGCGAGACCCACCGTGATGAACGCAAGGAAGCCGTAGAACATGTGGAAGCGGATGCCGTTCTGTTTCGCGAGTGCCTTGTCACGCACCACCAGGATCGTCCCCGCGAGGATCTGCAGCAGGATGGCACCTTCCGCGATCGCGGTGGTGATCCAGACCCAGCGGCCGCGGGCCCGTCGCCACCGCCACGCCACGAGCGCGATCACACCGGCGAGACCGTTCAGGACGATCGCGACGTAGCCCCAGTTGCGATGGAACGTCAGAACCGCGTCGGCCACGGGCGCTACAAGACCGCGTCGTCCTGCGCTGCGAACGACGTCGAGTCGCCGCGCAGCTGTGCCTTCAACACCTTGCCGGCCGGGTTGCGAGGCAAGGGCTCGTCGCGCAGCTCGACGTACGCCGGCACCTTGAAGTCGGCGAGATGCTTCGCCGCGAACACCCGGATGTCCTCGGCCGTCGTGGTGGAACCGGGCCGCAACTGCACCACCGCTTTGATCTCCTCACCGAGCTCTCGGTGCGGGACGCCGACGACCGCCGCGTCGAGCACGTCGGGGTGCTCGAACAACACGTTCTCGACCTCGACGGAGTACACGTTCTCGCCGCCGCGAATGATCATGTCCTTCGCTCGGTCGACGAGGTAGAGGAAGCCGTCGGCGTCGAGACGGCCGATGTCGCCCGTGTGGAACCAGCCGTCAGTGAGCACCTCGGCGGTCGCGTCGGGGCGGTTCCAGTAGCCGCGCAACATGACCGTCGGGCCCTTGATCCACACCTCACCGGTCTCGCCCGTCGGCGCGTCGGAACCGGTCACGGTATCGACGACGCGAAGCTCGACGGTCGGCACGGCGCGCCCGACGGATCCGGGGTGCGTGAGGTACTCGTCGCCCACGTTCGCCGTCGCGACGGACGCGGTCTCGGTGAGCCCGTAGGCCGTCGTGAGCGTGGAACGCGCCTTGGGGAATGCCTCCTTGATCCGTTCGACGAGCTCGGGAGCGGCCGGTGCACCGCCGTAGCTGATGCGCGTCACCGACGAAAGGTCGTACCGTGCGAAATCGGCCGCTTCGATGATGCGCCAGATCACCGTGGGGACGCCGCCGATCGCGGTGATCCGTTCGTCTTCGATGATCCGCATCGCGCGCGAGGGGTCGAAGCGCCCGGGAGGCATGAGCACGAGCTTCGCTCCGGTCGTGTACGACAGCATCATCGTGGCGAAGCAACCGGTGACGTGGAACAGCGGAACCACGAGCAGCGTGGCGGACTGGGTCCCGTTCTGCGAGAGCTCGGGCGGAGCGTTCCCGCTCGTCGCCTGGACCACCGCGTTGCAGAAGATGTTCTGCAGGTTCGCGATCGCCTGGCGGTGCGTGACGGTCGCTCCCTTCGGGCGGCCCGTCGTTCCAGACGTGTACATGATCGCGAGCAGGTCGTCCTCGGCGATCGTCGCGTCGGGCAGCGTGCCGGGATCCTCGGCCTCGAAGAGCTCGCTGCTCGGGCGCACACGGTCGGCAGGCTCCTCCAGGCCCACGACGAAGATGTGCCGCAGTTCCGGGAGCCGGTCGAGCGCGTCACGCACGACGAGCCACCGTCGTTGATCGCTGAACAGGACCGTGGCGCCCGAATCGTCGAGCGCGAACTGCAGCTCGTCGGTCTTCCACCAAGCGTTCAAGGGAACGACGACCGCGCCGATCGAGGCCGCCGCCCAGAACATGACGACCCACTCGACGTTGTTGGCGGAGAGGATCGCGACGCGGTCGCCGTGTCCGACGCCCAGATCGAGCATCCGCTGCGCGACCCGCCGTACGAGCGAGTTGTGCGCGCCGTACGTGAGCCGCCGGTCACCCTGGACGAGGAAGTCGACCTCTGTGCGTACTTCAGCCGCGGTCACGAGCTCACGGAGAGAGCGCAGCCGGTCCTTGTAGACCTGGAGCTGCACGCCGAGGACGTCCTCGTGGACGATCTCGAACATGCCGCCCGGGCCGGTGAGCTGCTTCAGCGTGTCGTCGTAACCTGTCACAACAGCGAGCCTAGGTGTTTCCCCAGACGGCACCGGTTCGCCGGCGATGACCCGTTCAGGCCTGCGGGGCTTCCTCGTGCTGGACGACGTCGAACTGCCACAGCTCGCTGCCGGTGCCCACGGGGCCCTGCGTGTTGTGGGCCTTGTGGCCGTGCTGGAAGGCCGGGCCCGTCAGCCACGCCTGGAAGTCGTCTTCCGACCGCCACCGTGTGTACACGAGGAACACGTCGCGGTCGTCGGAGGGACGCAACAGCTCGAAGGCTTCGAACCCCGGCATCTTCGACACTTCACCGGCCCGGGCCGCGAACCGCTCGACCAGCTCGTCGGCCCGCTCCTTGGGAACGGTGATGGCATTGATCTTCACGACGCTCATGGTTCCCTCCGTTGCGCCCTCCCGGGCGTCCGCCCAGGGCACCACTCCGTCCGCACCGTAGACATCGTCGGTTTCTACCTCGTCAGGTCGCCGCTTGCTCGCGGCCGGGCACCGGTGTCATGCACTGACGGGAACCGAACAGCTAGGCCCGAAGCAGCGATCGATTGACGTGTCGCGCGGCGCGATGGACTCGGTGGAACCACGAGACCGGTTCGAGGAACATCATCGGGCACGCGCCCTCGATGACGCGTACGCCTCGCTCTTTGCAGAGATGCACCGCCGCGTCCGAAACGGCACCGCGCCCCCCGAGCCCCTTGAACAGCCAGACGAACGACACGCCGTTGTCGATGCACTCGCGCACCACTCCGACCGCCTTTTCCCGGTCGACCATCACGATGGCTCGATCGATCAGCGCCGGAGCTGACGCGACGTCCGGGTAGCTCGGATCGCCGGCCACGGTCGTGGCGTTCGGGTTCACGGCGACCACCTCGTACCCACGGCTACGGAGTTCCGTGTAGATCATGCGCGCGAAGCTCCGCGGATCGTCGGATGCACCGAGCACCGCGATCCGGCCACCCGAAAGAAACCCCTGGGCATCGATCTCGTCGACTTGCCATTCCTCGCCGGCCATTGGGCTCACCCACTCTTTCTCGATGCAGCACCTCAGCCGCGTGCGGACATCGTCACTTTGATCGCGTTCGTCTCGCCAGCCCGAGAGAAGGTGTCGTATGCGTCGAGCGCGTCTGTCATGTCGAACCTGTGTGTCGTGAACCGGAGCGGGTCGATACGACCCACGCTGATGAGCGAGAGGAGGGTCGGGATCGAGTACGTGTCGACGAGCCCGGTGCTGATCGTCACGTCTTTGATCCACAGGCTCTCGAGATGCAGCGTCGCCGCCCGGCCGTGCACACCCACGTTCGCCACCCGCCCACCTGGGCGGACCAGCTCGGTGCAGAGCTCGAACGTCTGCGGAACGCCCACGGCCTCGATCGCGACGTCGGCGCCGAGCCCGCCGGTCAGGTCGGCGATCACGCCAGCCGCATCGTCCGGCGAAACCGCGCGTTGAGCGCCGAATCTACGGGCCCACTCACGACGAGCGTCGCTCGGCTCGATCACCACGATCTCGCGCGGCGAATACAGCTGGGCTCCGAGCACGGCAGCCAGCCCGATCGGCCCGGCGCCGACGATCACGACCGTGTCGGCCGGTGAGACGTGACCGTTGAGCACCCCAACCTCGTATCCGGTCGGGAGAATGTCTGCGAGGTAGAGGACGTACTCGTCGCTCACCTCTTCCGGAATCCTGTACGTGGAGGTCTCCGCGAACGGGATACGCGCGTACTCCGCCTGGACGCCGTCGATCATGTGACCGAGGATCCAACCGCCGCCTCCCTGACACTGCCCGTATTGGCCGCGCCGGCAGAACATGCACCGTCCGCACCCGGAGATGCACGACATCAGCACGCGGTCGCCCGGATGGAGCGACTGCACACCGATGCCCGTCTCGACGACCGTGCCGACCGCCTCGTGACCGAGCACCCGGCCCGGCTCGACCTCGGGAACGTCGCCCTTGAGGATGTGGAGATCGGTTCCGCAGATCGTCGTCGTGTCGATGCGAACGATTGCATCCGTGTCGTTCACGAGCTTCGGGTCCGGAACCTC
>CAZJSY010000267.1:0-4246 GCA_964548555.1 uncultured Burkholderiales bacterium | reverse complement strand
GCGAGCTGCCCGGTCGGAACCACCTGCCGGGAAGTGCCCGACATGACGATCTCCGGTCCCTTTTCACCGACGAGGTACGGCACACCCGCTGCCATGAGACCGCCGCCCGCCAATCCCAAGAAGTTCGCGACGGGGCCACCAACACCTGGGATCGACCGGACCGCGCTACCGATCGCACCTTTGATCGCACCGCCGATACCGGACGCTACGGAACCGATCCCATCAATGATCTTGTGGACGAGGTCCGCACCGAACTGGAACATCGCTGCGAGCACTTTGCCGAGCGCGTCGAGCAGCTTGCCGGGCAGATCAATGAACCACTGGATGACGGTGCCGATAGCGTCGCCAACGAACTTCTGAAGGTCGTCCCACGCTTTCGACCAGTCCCCGTGGATTATGTCGCTCACCAGGTGGACGACGTCCATGATCGTATGCCAGATACCCATGATGAGCGGACCGATGACGTTCCACACGACCTGGGCCTTGTCTTGCACGAACGTCCAGATCGCATCCCAGTTGGAGTACAGGAACCGTGCCGCGGCGACCACGAGAAGGATCGGTGCGACGAGCCCGACGACCAGCGCGATGACCACCGCGTACGCTGGGTTGTTCTTGATGAAGTTCCACACCTGGTCCCAGTTGGTCCACAGGTAGACCGCGGCGGCGGCGACGGCGAGAATCCCGACGATGATCGCACCGAGCGGTGTCGCGACAAACGCGAGGTTCGCAGCAACCCAGGCAGCGGTCGCGGCGACCATCGCGGCGACCAGCGTCGTGCCAATAACCCCAGCGAGGATCATCACTTCGGTCTTGTGTTTCGTCACCCAGTCCATCAAGTCTTTCAAGACTGGGATCAGTTTCGTGCCGATCGCGATACCGACGTTTTTGAGCGACGCTTCCATGTTCTTCAGTTCGCCGCCGAACGTCTTCGACTGCGCGGCCGCTGACCCGCCGAAGCGTTGCGACAGGGCGGCGATCGCCTGACCGCCGGCGCCGGACATGTCGTTGACTTTCTTCTGCGCGGCTTGGACTGCCTCGAGCGCCTTCGCGTAATGGTCTTTCGCGGCCTGCGCGCCTTTCCCGTGCGCAGCGGACAGCTTCTCGGCGGCTTGTGCGGCGTTTTCCTGCGCCTTCGCGAGGGCGTCCTGCGCCTTATGCAACCCGAGCACCCCGCCCGTCGCGGTGCCGAGGTCGATACCCATCCGCTTCAGGCGGGCGGTGTTGCCGTTCAACACCATGCCGACTAGGTTCGCTGACGATTCCAGATCCATATGCCGGGCTGCCGCGAGGTCGGCGGCGAGCCCGAGGTTCCGAATAGCTTTCTCGGGGTCGTTTGTCGCCTGCGTCAGCCGGGCAAGCGCCCCTTCGGTCTGGTCGGCCGAATACCCGTATTTCGTGAACGACGAGTCGAGCCGTTTGATCTGCCCATCGAACTCGGACATCTTGTGCCCCGAGTTCACAACGGCCGTTTGTAGACGGGCGTGCGACTTCTCCCACTGGTCCGCAAGTTTGACCGACAGGCCAGCGACCGCGACCGCCGCGGCGCCAACACCGAGCATCGCGCCTTTACCGAGCTGCGCAAACTTCGAGAAGTTCGACTGCCCCTCCGAGGTGGTTTTCGCCATCTCGGCCCGGGCTTCGAGCATCTTGGCTTTGAACTGGGTGATGTCCGCGCCCAGCTCGGCGATCACCGGAGGTAGAAACTCGGCCACCGGTCAGCCCCCGAACAGGTCGCGGGCGAATGCCCGCTGGTAGATCCGACCGAACTGCGACGACGCTTCCGTGTACGCGTCGGCGAAGAAATGGGTCGGCTGGTGGCGTGTGCCCCGCAAGCCGAGCTCGACGAGACGGCCGTAGTTCGCGAGCGCGGATACGCCAATCTGCGTGTGCCAGCCCGCACCGACCTTCACCGGCGGGTCGAACACGACCGACGCGGCGAGACGTCCGGTCTGGTGCGGTGCGCGTGCCTGCGCCAACTTCTGTACTAGCCCTGCGGCCTCCTCAACAGCGACACGGGCGCTCAGATCCGAGCGTTCCACCTTGCGGGCGATCGCCTGTTCCCACTGTTTCAGCCCATGCCACGAACGGATCTCAAGAACGCCGGGCATCTCGAGCCGCCTTCTCCTGCTGATCCCGTTCGACTTCACGGGCCACGTTCTCGATCGCGAGCATCCAGTCGTTCCACCGGGCAGGGTTCTCGTCGATCTGCGCCTTGTTCCACCCGAATGTCTTCGCGAGTTGCCAGTCACGCAACTCGGCTGGCGGCCGGTTCTGGTCCGTGATACTCCCGCCCTCCAACGCCCATCTCACACGTTGGAGGGCGTGGTAGGGGAAGACGGGTCGGGTGACGGTGACGTGTCAACCTGGATCTGATTGGCGATCTTCCCCGCCGCGGTGCCGATCGCGTCGTAGTCCTTCGGTGTGAGGTCGAGGAGCTTATCGGCGGTGATCTCGTCACCGAACGACCATGCGGTGAGGAGCGCTACCGCAACGACGTCGTTCGCTTCCGCGATCTTCACATAGTCGGACGGCGGGATTTCCGGGTCGACACCCTTCTCCTGTGCCTCACGGGCCGCGGCGATCGTCTCCGCCGGTAGCGACGCGAACGCGGCAGTGATCTGCCGCCGGGTCCGTTCTGTGATCGTTTCCGGGTCGCGCAGTTCTACCCAACCCCCGGATGGAAGGTCGACACGCATCATTGCCCCCTTGCCTTGTTAGAAGCCGGTTGACTGGCCGTTGTTGACCACAACACGCGTCGGCGAGAGGCCGCCCGCCGCGGCGTCGGTCGAGTTCGGCATCGCCATGATCTCTGCCTCGGTTTCGACGTACTCCTTGCCGCGAAGCACTTTCGTCACTTTGAACGCGCACTGGTTCATACGAAACGCGATCGTCTGACCCGCGTTCGACGCGGACGCTGGGGCGAACACGTTGATAGACGCTGCCGGCTGCGTGTTGTTCAAGTAGTAGTTGAGTTCGGTGTCATCTTCGTAGATGAACGTGATCTTCCCGTCGAGCAGGAACTGCGAGGCGAACAGCCGGTACGGGGTCTGACTGTTCTGCACCGTGAACTGCGGCACGACCGTCCGACGGAAGTTCAACTCCGACATGGAAAGCTTCACGTTCCCGGCACCGGCGATGACAAGCTGCGCCGACCAGCCCGGGTCGGGCAGAACCGTCGTGAACGTTGAGGTGGGGATCGCGACCGCCGTGGACGGGTTGCCGAGCGACTTCGCCGTGTACTCGGCCAGACCGTCGGCGTTCATCTTGAACATGAACTCCGAAAACTGCAGGGCGGTCACCTGACGGGTCCGGCCCGTCGCGCCGTTCGTGTCTTGAATCGTGTACGACGGCGGCTGATTCCCAGTCGAACCCGTGTTGTTCAACAGCGAGAGCTGGTGGTTGTTGACGCCGGTCCGGGCGATCGTGCAGTTCCCGGTCGTCGACGACCCGGTCGCGGCCTGCGACAAGGTGAGCGACGTGGCGGACTGCACCGACGCGACGGTCGTACCACCCGGGATGTTCGTCCCGGTGATCGTCTTACCCTGGTCGAGCGCCGTGGAGAAGTTCGCGCCAGGGCATGTGAGCGTCGTATTTGACGCGGTGGTCACGTCGTAGAACAGGGCGCCGGTGGTCGCGACCGTGTCCGACCCGAGAATCCCCATCAGAATGTTTGGGGTCGAGTCGAGGAAAAATGGGCCGCCGAAGTTGTACTCCTGATAGATCGGGCCTTGGACGAGGTTATAAATCTCGACCATCGACCCGCGAAGACCTTTGTCCTCGAGGTAGTTGATGTTGTCCCACGGCTGCGGGCCGGTTATCGGCAACCACACGTTCGGCGCTTGTGCAGTTCCCCGGGTCGCTTCCTTAGCGAGCCCGAGGAACGATTGCCAGGTTGCGAACGGCATTACTTACTCCTCGTGCGTGGCGGCCCCCGACGCCTAGATGGTTTAGATGTCTTTGCCGCTCACGTCCGGAACCGGGTCCGGGGTCGCGATCTTCTTCACCGCGGGCGTCGACGGTTCGTCCACGGGGACAAGGAACTCGGGACGCTCATCGTCCGCGAACGCGAACGGCAGTTCGACCACGTCGTTCGGTTCGAGGTACGGGGTGCGGCCATCGACGTCTTGGACGCCGAGAATGACCGGACCTTCACCAATCCACTTGTAACGGGCCATCACGGCCTCCCTACGCTGTGATCCACTCTGTGACGTCGCATCGCACAATCGCGGTGACGATCGTCAAGTCC
>CAZJSY010000266.1:0-4291 GCA_964548555.1 uncultured Burkholderiales bacterium | reverse complement strand
CGGCGCCCGACGGACGCGTCGCGCTCAACGTGACCGGCGGGCCGTGGCTCGCCACCGCCGGGACCGGCGATGTGTTGTCGGGGATCATCGGCGCGTTCGCGGCCCGGGGGACGCCGGCCCTGGAGGCCGCGGCAGCCGGGGCGTTCGTCCACGGCCGTGCTGCCGACGTGGCCGGTCACCGCGGTCTCGTCGCGGGCGACCTCGTGGAGGCGCTCCGCCGCGTGCCGGAGCTCGACAGCGGAGCGTGACCCGTTCCCCGGGGGCGGGATCGCCACCTGCGAGACTGGTGGGCGTGCCCGGCTACCGCCCCGCGTGGGTCGAGGTCGATCTCGCGGCCCTCCGTCACAACGTTCGTATCCTCCGTGAACTCGCCGCGCCGGCGGCGGTGATGGCCGTCGTCAAGGCAGATGCGTACGGGCACGGCGCGGTCCCCGTCGCCCGGGCCGCCCACGACGCGGGTGCAGCGTGGTTGGGGGTCGCCCTCGTGGAAGAGGGCGTGGCGCTGCGCGAGGCCGGCATCGGCGCCCCGATCATGGTGCTGTCGGAGCCACCGCTCGACGCCGCGCCCGCCGTCGTCGCGAGCCGGCTCACGCCGATCGTCTACACGGAGGCGGGCATCGAGGCGCTCGCCAAGGCGGCCAGCGCCGCCGGTGTCGCCGGGCCGCTGTCCGTGCACCTGAAGGTCGATACGGGCATGCATCGCGTCGGCTGCGCACCTCGTGACGCGCGCGCGCTCGTCGACCTGATCGGCGAGCGCGACGAGCTCGTGCTCGGCGGCGTGCTCACACATCTCGCGGTTGCCGACGAGCCCGACGATCCCTACACCGTCCGGCAGCTCGCGTGTCTCGACGCTGTTCTCGGTGAGCTCTCGCGCGCCGGGGTGGCGCCCGGCGTCGTGCACGCAGCCAATTCTGCCGCGACGATCGCGTTCCCGGCCGCTCGTCGTGATCTGGTCAGATGCGGGATCGCGATCTACGGGCTGCCACCGGCCCCGAGCTTCGACGCCGCGCTGCCGTTGCGACCCGTGATGTCGTTCAAGGCGCAGGTGTCGTACGTGAAGCGCGTCGATCCGGGCGAGCGCCTTTCGTACGGGCTGCGTTACTCGCTCGACCGCGCGAGCACGATCGCCACCGTCCCGGTCGGATACGCCGACGGCGTGCCGCGCGACCTGGCACACCGGGGTGGCGAGGTGCTGGTGCGCGGCCGGCGTCGCGCGATGGCCGGAACCATCACGATGGATCAGTTGCTGGTCGATGTGGGCGACGATTCCGTCGAGCCCGGCGACGAGGTCGTGCTGATCGGTCGCCAGGGCGACGCGGAGATCACCGCGTCCGAATGGGCGCAGCGTATGGGAACCATCAGCTACGAGATCGTGTGTGGCATCGGCCCACGCGTCCCTCGGGGCTATCGCTGATGCCGAACGCGCGCGGGGTCGCCCGGATCGCCGGAGTGGGCGCGGGCGTCGTCGCAGCGGCATCCGGTGTCGCGTACGGCGCGCAGCGCCTCGCCGCGACGCGGGTTCGCCGCCGGCCGGATGCCGACGCCGGTGTCGAGCTGATCCCGCTCGCCGACGAGGTGCGCGTGCTCGACAGTCACGACGGCGGCACGATCTCGGTCCTTTGCCGGGGCGCCGCTCCCACTCGAGAGGGCTCCAGGACGATCGTGCTCTGTCACGGCGTCACGCTGTCGGCCCGTACCTGGGTGAAGCAGCTCGAACGGTTGCCGGAGCTGGGCTTCACGGTCCTCGCCATCGACAGTCGTGGTCACGGCGACTCACGCGCGGGCGAGTCCGGGCACTCGGTGGCCAACCTCGCGCTCGACCTCCGCACCGCGCTCGAAGCGCTCGACGTACGCGATGCGGTGCTCGTCGGTCATTCGATGGGCGGCATCGCGGTGCAGGCGCTGGCCGCGTATCACCCGGAGGTCGTGCAGCAGCGGGTGAAGGGCATCGTCCTGCTGTCCACGCTTGCCCGCACGATCTTCACCGATGCGAAGCGCTTGCAGTGGTTGATCGAGCGCCATGGCCATCTCCTTCCCGACTTCGGCGGTCTGATGGCGCGACGCAACCTTGGGTTGTTGTTGGCGCGGATCGGGTTCGGCCGTGACCCGCAGCCGAGTCACGTCGAGCTCGTACGCCACATGATCGAGTCGTGCGACCCGGAGACGACGCGCGGCTCCACGCGCGCGCTCCTCGGTCTCGACCTCGTGCCCGACATCAGCCGCATCCGGGTGCCGACGCTGGTCATCTGCGGTAGCGCCGACCTCATCACGCCGCCGGCCGAGTCCCGTCGCATCGCAGCCACGATCCCCGGCGCGCGTCTCGAAATGCTCGACGGCGGCGGTCACATGCTCATGCTGGAGCGGACCGAGGAGGTCGACCGGATGATCGTCGACTTCGCGCACGAGGTCATCGACGGGTCACCCGCACAGGTGGAAGCCGTCGGAGAGACGCGCTGAACCGACACACGGTCACGCGCTCGGTGGTGCCTCGATGACCGGTGCCCTCACCGACGTTGCCGGCGTACGTGTCGGCAGCTGGACCGGGACGGGAACCGGCGTCACCGTCGTGCTCCCACCCGAGGGCACGGTTGCGTCGGTTGAGGTGCGCGGTGGCGCACCGGCGACTCGGGAGACCGCGTTGCTCGACCCCACGAAGGTCGTGTCGCGCGTCGACGCGGTCGTGCTCACGGGCGGCTCCGCCTTCGGGCTGGGGGCAGCCGACGGTGTGATGAAGTTCCTGGCGGAGCGCGGGTTGGGGTTCCCGACCGGCGGCGGCGCGGTCCCGATCGTGCCGGCGGCCGCGATCTTCGACCTCGTCGCGTCCGGCGGGGATCGACCCACTGCGGCCAACGCGTACGCCGCCGCGGAGGCAGCGGAGCGTGACGAGCCGCTGCGCAGCGGGCGGGTCGGTGCCGGCCGGGGCGCGACGGTGGGGAAGTGGCACGGTCCCGAGCACGCCGCGCCCGGTGGTCTGGGAACGGCCGGCGTCGTCGAGGGCGACGCGACGGTCGCGGCGCTCGCGGTCGTCAACGCGGTGGGAGACGTGATCGACGACGACGGCACCGTGCTCGCCGGTTCGAGCGCGCCGCCCGGATCCCCGCCGTTCCCGACGCCGGCGCTCGGGACCCTCGAGAACACGACGCTCGTCGTCGTGGCCACCGACGCCGCGCTGACCAAGACCGAGTGCCTTCTCGTGGCCCAGAGTGCCCAGCACGGGCTCGCCCGCGCACTGCGCCCGTCGCACACCCGGTTCGACGGCGACGTCGCGTTCGCCCTCGCCACCGGCGCAGTCGAAGGCCATGTGGACCGGGTCCGGATCGCCGCGACGGAGGTCGTCGCCGCGGCCGTCAGGGCGGCAGTGGGGGCGGCCGGAACCCCGGCGGAAGGGGACCTGGAGGCCCGGTAGCATCGTGGGTCGCATCCGGAGCACGAGGCGCCGTGCCGCTCGACCTTTCTGCCCCGCAGTTCGCATCCATGGAAGACGTCGAGCGCGAGGCGCTCGCGTGCACGAGATGCGCGCTCGCGGGCGGACGTAGCCAGGTCGTCTTCGGCACCGGCGACACGGAAGCCGACCTCATGTTCGTCGGTGAGGGACCGGGCGAGCAGGAGGACCTGCAGGGCATCCCGTTCGTCGGACGGGCGGGCGGCCTGCTGACCAAGCTGATCGAGGGCATCGGGCTCACGCGCGACGAGGTCTACATCGCGAACGTCGTCAAGTGCCGGCCACCCGGCAACCGCGACCCTCTGCCACCCGAGATCGACGCGTGTCGCCCATGGCTCGCGGCGCAGTTGGGCTTCATCCGTCCGCGCGTGATCGTGACGCTGGGGAACTTCGCCACGAAGCTGTTGCTCGACACGAAGGAAGGCATCACCAAGCTGCGCGGGAAGGAATTCCCCTTCGGTGACGCGGTGCTCGTTCCGACGTTGCATCCCTCGGCGGTGTTGCGCAGCGGCGGGACCGCGCTTGCTCAGAGCCGCGCCGACTTCGTGGTGGTGAAGCGCGCGCTGGCGCGGTCGCGGAGCAACGGTGCGGCAGACGGAGCAGACGAGTGAGGTTTCTCAGCACGTCTCCGGAGCAGACCCGTGCGGTCGGACGGGCGATCGCGCACCTCGCGCGTCCGGGAGACGTCGTGGTGCTGGCCGGCGATCTCGGCGGCGGGAAGACGGTGCTCGCGCAGGGCCTCGCCGCAGGTCTCGGTGTCGACGAGCCCGTGGTGAGCCCGACGTTCACCCTGGTGCGCGAGTACCGGGGCCGCCTTCCCGTCGCTCACGTCGACGTGTACCGACTCGG
>CAZJSY010000265.1:0-4293 GCA_964548555.1 uncultured Burkholderiales bacterium | reverse complement strand
AACGTTCGATGAGGAGGACCGCCGCGCCCGTCACCAGCATGAGGATCACACTCGCAGCCATCGCCTGCCCGAAGTTCAGCACGCCGGGCTTGCCGAGCAGGCGATAGATCACGACGGGCAGCGTGGGATAGTCGGGCCGGGCGATGAAGACCGTAGCCCCGAACTCGCCGAGCGAGATCGCGAACGCGAACGCGGCCGCCACGAGCACCGCGCGGGTGACGATCGGGAGGTCGATCTCCCGCCACACCCGCCACGGCGACGCGCCGAGCATCGACGCGGCCTCACGGAGTCTCGGGTCGATCGACCGCAACAGCGGAACCATGGTCCACACCACGAACGGTGTCGCCACCAACGCGTGGGCGATCGGGATCAGCGCGGGAGATGTCCGCAGATCGATGGGCGGGTGGTCGAGCGTGATCAGGAACCCGAAGCCGACGATTACGGCCGACGTGCCGAGCGGCAACAGTACGAGCGTGTCGAGCAGACGCGTCGCTCGCCACGCGCGCGACCGCGCGTCGCGCCGGGCGATCGTGAACGCGGTCATGCCTCCGATGACCACCGAGATGACGGTCGCGGCCGCCGCGAAGACGAGCGAATTCCGTACCGCCTCGAGCGGCGGAACGAAGAAGGTGCTGTTGCCGGGCGCGTGCGCGAGCGCGCGGTAGAAGCCGAAACCGTACCGGTTCCCGTTGCGGAACGAGCGCTCGACGAGGACCGCTACGGGTAGTCCGAGCAGCGCGGCGATGATGACGCCGTTAAGCGCGAGGCCGAGCCGGGCGCCCGGGCCACGGACCGCTGTCGCGGTCTCTGCCTGCGCGCGCAGGCGGAGCGCGTCGACGCGACGACGTTGGAAGTGCGACGACACGATCAGCACCGCGATCACCGCGGCGAGCTGCACGATCGAGAGCGCCGCCGCCGTCGGCAGGTTCAGCAACTCGGCCGTCTGGCGGTAGATCTCGACCTCGAGCGTCGAGTACCGCGGCCCGCCGAGGATCAGGATCACGCCGAAGCTCGTGAACGTGAACAAGAAGACGATCGAGGCCGCCGCCGCGATCGCGGGCCGGAGGGCGGGCAGCGTCACCGCGCGAAACGTGCGCCATCGCCCCGCGCCGAGCACCCTGGCCGCCTCCTCGGTCCGCGGATCGAGGTGCGACCACAGGCCGCCGACCGTTCGCACGACGACCGCGTAGTTGAAGAACGCGTGCGCGAGCAGGATCGGCCAGACCGTTCCCAAAAGGCCCAGCGACCCCAGCCGGCCCCGGGGGCCGAGAAGTGACAGGAAGGCCGACGCGACCACCACGGTGGGGAGCACGAACGGGACGGTCACCGCTGCCCACAGCAGACGCTGTCCTCGGAACCGGTACCGCGAGAGCACGTACGCGCCGGGCAGCGCGACGACGACGGTGAGGGCGGTCGACGCCGCCGCCTGCCACAGCGTGAACCACGCGACGTGTCGCAACGCGCCGTCGGTCGCGATGCTGCGCAGCGGCTCGAGATCGAGCCGTCCGTGCGGACGCAGACCGCGGTCGATGATCGTCCCGACCGGATACGCGAAGAACAGTCCGAGGAACGCGAGCGGCATCAGCACGACGACCGCGAGGCCGAGCGCGCGCAACAGCCGTACCCCTGTCGATCGTGAGGTCACCGCGTCGGCGACCGAGCCCGGCCCGGGCGACCGGCCCGACTCAGGCACCGCATCGGGTCGCGCGCTCAGCGCAAGACCGTGTCGGTCCACTCGCGGATCCAGGCGTCGCGGTTGCGGCCGATCTCGGCGGCCGTCAACTGGAACGGGTGTGGTGCAACTTGAGCGAAGCGGGCGAACACGTCGGGCAGCGGTGTTCCTTTACGGACCGGGAACACGAACATGTTGAGCGGCATGTCCTGCTGGAAGGTCGTCGAGAGCATGAAGTCGACGAGCGACGCAGCCGCGGCCTGGTGACGTGTGCCCCGCAGAATGCCGGCGAACTCCACCTGGCGGAAGCATGTGTCGAGCAGCGTGCCGATCGGTGACGTGGAGGGCGGCGGGTTGGCGCCGTAGACCTCTGCCGGCGGACTGGACGCGTACGAGACCACGAGCGGGCGGTCCCCGCCGGCCTGCCGGCCTGCGCCGCTCCCACTGAAGGAACCGCTATAGGCCTGGTCCCACGAGGACACCACCTTCACGCCGTTGGCCTTCAGCCGCTTCCAGTAGTCGAGCCAGTGGTTCGGACCGAACCGGGCGACGGTGGCGAGCACGAAGGCGAGCCCCGGTGAGGAGTCGGCCGGGTTCTCCATCACCAACAGATTCTTGTACCGCGGGTCGGCCAGATCGTCGATGGTCGCCGGCGGCGGCAGATGATGATCCTGGAAGTACGCCAGATCGTCGTTGACGCAGACGTCGCCGTAGTCGATCGGCGTGACCCTGTGCTTGGGGTCGAGCTGGAACTGCGCCGGCACTTGGCTCAGCTCGGGCGAGGTGTACGGCACGAAGATTCCCGCGTCGAGCGCGCGGGAGAGGAACGTGTTGTCGACTCCGTAGAAGACGTCCGCGAGCGGGTGGTCCTTCGTGAGGATCGCCTGGTTCACCGCGCGTCCGGCGTCACCCGACTTGAGGACTTTGACGGTGATCCCGGTCCGTCGCGTGAACGAATCGAGCAACCCGTTCGATGTCGCGAAGAAGTCGTGGGTCATCAGGTTGATGGTGACGGGTCGGTTCGTGCCCGATCCCGGCTTGGCCGATCCGCTCGACGAGCCGCACGCGGCGAGGCACACGGCAGTGAATGCCGCGACGGCGGTCAGGGCGGCGCGCCGCGCGAGCTGTCGGCGGGTCATGGTTCCTCCAGTGCTTCAGGACGGATGACGAGGGCGACGCCGCTGCTGATGGTGACGGCGGCGCGCGAGCCCGTGAGCTCGTTGCTCACGCCGCGCGTCGTCCCGGAGGCGAGCGACTCGCCGCGCAACGGGTAGCGCAGACCAACGGTTGTGATCCCGCCCGCGGGTCCGCCCAGCGGCAAGATGGAGACCAGCTCACGAGCGGCGCCAAGGATCTCGACCGGTTGGTTCGGGCGGGCGACGGCGAACCAGCCCGATCCCACCCAACCTTCGATGCGCACGGCCGCGTACTTCGGGAGCGCGGTGACGAGGAGGTTGCCGAGCGCCATGTCGAGGCGGCCGCCCGCACCCGCGACGAGGACGATCCTCGCGGCACCGGCGTCGCGGGCCGCGTCGAGCGCGAGCTCCAGGTCGATCTCGTTCTTCTCGGTGGGGTGTCGTTCGACGCGCGTGCCGGACGCCGCGACCGCGACAACCTCGCCGGGCTCCACGGAGTCGAGGTCGCCGATGAGCACGTCGGGCTGCAGGCCGAGCAGTCGTGCCTGCGAGAGCCCTGAGTCGGCCGCGATGACCAGCGCCGCCCCGGGCAACGCGCGCGCGACTCGCGGGTCGACGGGTCCTCCGGCGGCCAGTACGAGCGCGGTCAGCGGTTGTGGCGCACGCTCGTCGGTGGAACGTGCCGGCGCATCCATGGGGTCTCCCTTCGCCGGTATTACCCGGATCAGGTTCGAGCGGTCGGCGGCTTCGTGCCGCCCTCTCAGCCCGGCGCACCGGGCTCCCGTGTTGCTTCGCAGGCTACCGCGCAGGTCGCGCCGACGCGAGTCGATTCCGGACGCCCGTCGAATCCGGGTCAGGGATCCGGAAACGACTCCGGTTGGCTCGCGAGGATCTCGCGCGCCCGTTCCAGATCGTGCTCGAGCACGAACAGGGGGCAGTCGGCGCGATGGAAGTACGAGTAGCCCTTCCCACCTGACGTCGTCGCGCTGATGCCGTTGCTCCGCAGGAGCGCGATGACGACTTCGGCCTCGAACGCGGTCGGTACCCACGTGAGGAGCACGACCGCCTCATCGTCACTCCTCATGACTCACGGCTCTCTCCGCAGCGCCGGTCACTCAGGTCGAGCAGATATGCGATCAGCTCGAGGCCGTCCACTGCGAAGTCGCGCTCCGGCGTGCGCACGAAACCGGCCTGTTCGTACAGACGGCCGGCGGCGCGCATCCACGGCGTGGTGTGCAGGACGAGCGCGAGGCGATCGTCGGCGTAGGCGCGTTCGATCACAGAACACAACAGCGCGCGCCCCACACCGCGGTTCTGGGCGAACGGGTCGACCGCGAGCAGGCGGAAGCCCGCTTCGCGGTCTCGCAGCGTCTCGGCCCATGGCGACTGTGGGTCGGGAACGTACGTGACGGAGCCGACGATCCTGTCGTGCTCGTCGACCGCCACGAGCACGACCGTCGAGTCGAGCCGGCCGGCGACGTCGCG
>CAZJSY010000264.1:0-4340 GCA_964548555.1 uncultured Burkholderiales bacterium | reverse complement strand
CACCCAGGCACACGTCGGCGACGCGCTGGCTCACTTCGACGTTCCCCGCGCCCACGGCGACGGGCGGTACCGCCGCGACCACCGAGCCGCGTGGCGCGATCACATGCACGGGTCGGTACGAGCCCCCGTTCGCGGGAATCGTGGGGTCGGTCGCGCATCGCAGCGCAAAGGCAACCGCGCTCACGGTCACGGCCTCCACCGCATTGACGTTGCCGGGCCGCTGAGGATCCGTGTCCGTGAAGTCGAAGGTGGCCTCGTCCCCGGTGATCGTGAGCCGCAACGTGATCCGAGTCGGTCGTTGCTGCTCCGGCGACGGCCCCGCCGAGTCGAGAACATCGTCGAATTGGAAGTCGCCGTCGTCGAGTGCGAGGAGCGCGGCACGCATGCGGCGTTCGCCGTAGCGCAACACTTCGTCGAACGGCGCGCCCGCGAAGGCGGCCAATCGCTGCGCGCCCAGCATGTTGGCGCCCCGCTGCGCGGCGAGGTCGCCACGACGCTCCTCGGGGGTACGCGACGCAGCCCCGATCATCGCTTCGATGTCCTCGTCGACGATGACGGGAGGAATCCGCAGCCCCTCCTGCGCGATCTCGCGCGCGTCCGGCGGCATCGAGCCCGGTGCCATGCCGCCCAGATCCGCGTGATGGGCCCGGTTCGCAGCCCACCCGACGAGCACACCGTCCCGGTAGCACGGCGCGACGAACGTGATGTCGTTGAGGTGGGTGCCGCCGGCGAAGGGATCGTTGAGCACGACCTGCTCGCCCGGTCCGACACGGTCCCCGCACGTCTCGATCGCCGCTCGCACGGCTGCCGGCATCGAACCGAGGTGCACCGGAATGTGCTCGGCCTGCACGAGCAGCTCTCCGGATACGGTGAACAGCGCGGCTGAGCAGTCGGCACGCTCCTTGATGTTCGGGCTGTACGCGCCCCTGCGCAGCACTGCGCCCATCTCCTCCGCAATGCCGGCGAGGCGGGAGATGAGCACCTGGAGCGCAGCGGGATCGAGCATTACGCACCTGAGCGTCGAAGCACCCAGGCCCCGAGCGCCTCGGGCTGCGCAGTCCATCCGTCGGGCAGCCACAGGGTCGTGTCGGCCTCGGCGACCACCGCCGGACCCTTGACGATGGGTCGATCGACAGCGGGCAATGCCGTGATGTCGAGCGCAGCCGGTCGTTCCGCTCGCGCGCGCAACGCGATGATCTCGACCGGGTCTTCCGGCCGCGTATAGCCGTTGCGGCGGCGGTGCTCGTCGTGGAACGCGGCGGGATCCGCGACGGTGATCTCGTGACTCTGACCCGCATACCGGCAATCGACGAAGGTGGTCGCCGAAGCGCCCGGACCGACCAGCGCGCATGCCTCACGAGCGAGCGCGCGCAGCGCATCGTCGACACCGACCCGCGACGACGGCGCCGGCCAGGAGCGCACGAGCTCGCGTCGCTGCGGCGCGGTCAGGAGACCGGCCGCCGAGAACACACCGGCGCGCGGCGGCACGATTACCGCACGCATGTCGAGCGCTTCCGCGACCGCGCACGCATGCAGGGGGCCGGCACCACCGAATGCGACGAGCGCGAGCTCGCGCGGATCGACGCCGCGCTCGACGGTGACGCGCCGTACCGCTCGCTCCATCGCGACGTCGACCACGTGCACGACCCCCTCGGCATGTACGCCGGCGCGCTCCAGTACCTTGCGCGCGGCCGCAACGTCGAGACAACCGAGCTCGGGGAAGCTCGCATCCGACGGGATACGACCGAGCGAGAGATCTGCGTCGGTGACCGTGGGCCGGTCGCCTCCACGCCCGTAACACGCAGGCCCCGGCACTGCACCGGCGCTCTGCGGACCCACGACGAGCGCACCACCCGCATCCAGCGTCGCGATCGAACCACCGCCCGCGCCGATCGTGTGAACGTCGAGCGCGGGGAGCCGCAATGGATATCCCGCGACGACGCGCTGCGCGGCGGGCTCGGGAGCACCACCGCGGACGAGACACACGTCGGTGCTCGTTCCACCCATGTCGAACGAAACCGCATCGGGATAGCCGCACGCCGCGGCAACCGCGGCCGCGGCGCGGACACCACCCGCGGGACCCGACAGAAGAAGCGACGCGGGGAGATCGGCGGCCTCGATCGCGGGGACGAGCCCGCCCGCGGACGTCATCACGAGCACTTCGTCGGCGAGGCCCACCATGTCGAGCAGGTACGAGCGACACCTCGGACGGAGATAGGCATTGAGCACGGTGGTCACGGTGCGCTCGTACTCGCGGAACTCCGGCGAGACCTCGTGCGAGCACGTGACGTCGATCCCCCGCGCCGCGATCGCCTCCGCGACCCGCTGCTCGTGTGCAGGTGCGAGGTCGGCGTGCAACAGGCAGACCGCAGCCGCCTCCACGCCGTCAGGGAAGGACGGGATGCTGTGGAGGTCGACGGGGATCAGCTCGTCGCCGCGTGCATCGAGTCGCTCGTCGACCTCGAACCGGAGGTCACGCGGCACCAGTGGTTCCGGGCGATCGGCCCACACGTCGTAGAGGGACGGACGTGCCTGCCGCGCGATCTCGATCACGTCGGCGAATCCCCGTGTCGTCACGAGCGCGACGCGCGCACCGGTTCGTTCGAGCAGCGCGTTCGTCGCAACGGTCGTCCCGTATGCGAGACGGCTCGCCCGTTCCGAACCGAGGGCCTCGAGACCCGATCGCAGAGCGGCGGACGGATCGTGCGGCGTGGACGACACCTTGTGGATCCGACCGCGATCGTCGACGAGATCGGTGAACGTCCCGCCCGTGTCCGCTCCCACGTGCACCGCGACATGGTGGCATCGCCCAGCACCGGCACGCTACGGGTGCGTGGGACGTCGACCGCGTCAGCTGCGTCGGTCGGCGTACGCGTCCTGCAGCAGGTAGCCGCGCGAACGGACGGTGCGCACCTCGAGGCTCAACGCCTCGATGCGACGACGGAGTCGCAACATGTGCACGTCGAGCGCATTCCGAGTTGGCGCGCCCGTCGGCCACGCGCGACGTGCGAGTCCCTCTCGGCTCACGACCGCGCCGAAGCGCTCCACGAGCGCCGATGCCAGCAGACGCTCGACCGGACTCAAGGCGGTCCACTTGCCCCGGTAGCGCAGCAGCCCGTCCTCGTCGAGCTCGGGCTGGGCCAGGTCGACGTCGGCACGCGCGCTCAGGGTCGCGACCCGGGCCCGCAGGTCACGATCGTCGGCGGGGAGTCGCACCCAGTCCTCGAGCGGATCCACCGGCAGCGGCGGCGGGGCGTCCGGCGCGACGAGAAGCAAGCGAGGCGTCCCTGCCGCTCGGAGCCGGTCGAGCCTCGCCTGTTCGTCCGGCCAACGGACGACGACCACGTCCACGGTCGTCAGACTACGGAGGTCATGTTTCGGGCTCGTTTCGACGCGATAAAAAAGTTCCCTGCGTGCCCCAGGAAACAACACGCAGCCAGGCTCATCAACGGCCCCGCTCGGGGCTACCCTCTCCCGCTCCCAGGCCGGCCCTGCGCTCGAGCTCGTGGGCCGCGGCCACGACGGCGGCGGCGAAGCGGGCTTCCGGATGGCGGCCGAGACGCTCGATCGGGCCGCTGACGCTGATCGCGGCCACGACCAGACCGTTGCCGTCGAGCACGGGAGCGCTGACACTGGCCACACCCGGCTCCCGTTCGGCGACCGACGACGCCCAGCCCCGCCGGCGCACGGCGGCGATCTCCTCGGCGTCGACCCCGTCGGGCAGTGGCTCGCGCGCCTCGGCCCAGGCCAGCAGCACCTTCGCCCCCGAACCGGCGGTCAGGGGCAACACCGCCCCCACCGGCACGGTGTCACGCAAGCCGCTGCGCCGTTCGGCCACCGCGACGCAGACACGGGTGGAGTGGTCGCGCACGTAGAGCTGGGCACTCTCGTCGGTGCCGTCGCGCAGTTGGGCGAGCACCGGGGTCGCGGCCTCGACGACGGCGAGATTCGACGCGAGGGCGACGGCCGCCTGGTTGCCCCACGAGACCAGACGGGCGCCGAGTCGAAACCGACCGGAGTCGTCCCGGCCCACGAGCCGGTGCGCCTCGAGCGCCACCGCGAGTCGATGGGCGGTCGGACGGGCCAGCCCCGTGACTTGCACGAGCTCGGCCAGATTGGCCGGGCCGCGCTCCGCGAGCGCGTCCAGAATGGCGACCGCCTTGTCGAGCACGCCGACGCCGCTGCCTGCTACGGTGGTGTCCACTCTTCAATACTGCCGTCTCGAATACTGAGACACAAGCACGAGACGGGAGAAGACGCAGCAACGCGACGAACAGGAGTCGTCCCGATGGCTCGGACGCTGGCGGAGAAGGTCTGGGAGCACCACGTCGTGCGGCGCG
>CAZJSY010000263.1:0-4346 GCA_964548555.1 uncultured Burkholderiales bacterium | reverse complement strand
GCGTTGCGCTTTCGCAGCTGCGCCATCACACGCTCCTCTCAGCTCGTGTGGACCGCGTGTGCCCGGAATTCACACAAGGTCGGCGGTTCACATCATCACGATATGTTCAACGCCTCTCTGGCCATGCCCTCCCGCGCATCCGCCCAGGGCACAGCTCGAAATGGCAGGGACGCTGACTGGCGACGAGGCTTGACGCCGAGACGAACATCGTTCCATGACGACTTCCCTGGATCGCGGGAACGGTGGCACCGGTGCGACGTGGCCCGACCTGACGCTCTCGAGGTGGGAGGCAACCCGCGACACCTTCCACATGTGGACCCAAGTGGTCGGCAAGATCCGCCTCGCGCTCGAGCCGATGGTGAACCACTGGTGGCAGGTTCCGCTCTATGTGTCAGCGCGCGGGCTCACGACCTCGCTCATGCACGCCGGAAACGTAGGGGTCGAGATCGAGTTCGACCTCGTCCACCATGTGCTCGAGCTGCGCACGTCCGACGGCCGGCGTGTACACGTACGCCTCGAGCCACGAACGGTTGCGAGCTTCTACGACGCGACGAGGGCTGCCCTCGGCGAGCTGGGTATCGCGGTGAAGATCTTTCCGCGACCCGTCGAGGTCGTCGAGGCGATTCCGTTTTCGGAAGACACGAAACACCACGACTACGACGCCGACGCAGTGCACCGGTTCTGGACCGCGTTGGTTCACGTGCACCGGGTGATGAGTCGATTTCGCGCCGGGTTCGTCGGCAAGGTGAGCCCCGTTCACTTCTTCTGGGGAGGCTCGGACCTGGCGGTGACACGGTTCTCGGGCCGCAGAGCTCCCAAGCACCCGGGCGGCGTACCGAACTGTGCCGACTGGGTCATGGAGCTCGCGTACAGCCACGAGGTCAGCAGCTGCGGCTTCTGGCCGGCCGGCAGTGAGGAAGGAACGTTCTACTCGTACGCCTATCCCGAACCGAAAGGATTCCCGACGCGGCCGGTGACGCCTGAAGCGGCCTACTACGACGAGGACCTCGGCGAGTTCTTGCTGCCCTATGCATCGGTGCGCGCAGCCGAGAATCCCGAGCACATGCTGCTCTCGTTCTTCGAAAGCACGTACGCCGCCGCCGCGGATCTCGGCGGGTGGGACCGCGCCGCGCTCGAGGTCATGCCGGGACCTGCATGAAGAGGACGGCGAAGACGGGCTCCTTTGGAAAGCACGCGGTCAGAAACGAGACACAACCGACGTGGTGAGCGATGTTCACCAAGTCGCGTGATGAAACGCTCGACGGCCCCTGTCACGCTTCGAACGTCCGCACGCTGTACTCGCCGCAGGCGATGGAACTGCGGCTCGAAGACGAAGGATGCTCGTCGTGGTGATGGTGGAGCCCCATGCCGATACGGCAGAAAAGTTCCGGGAGTATGCACGAACGCGCGATCGTCGCCTCCGCGACGAGCTCGTCGAAGAGCACTTCCCGCTCGCTCGTGCCATGGCCGGCCGATTCCGTGGCGGATCGGAGCCGTTCGACGATCTGGTCCAGGTCGCGAGCATCGGCCTGTTCAAGGCCGTCGAACGGTTCGACCCCGACTACGGGACGTCGTTCAGCACCTTCGCGACGCCTACCATCCTCGGCGAGCTCAAGCGGCACCTCCGCGATCGCACGTGGTCGGTGCACGCGTCGCGCCGCGACAAGGAACTCCGCCTTCGCGTACGTGATGCGACCGAAGACGTGCAACACAGCCTCAAGGAGGCGCAGCCGACGCTTCGTGACGTCGCTCGGCAGGCCGGGCTGAGCGAACCCGACGCGCTGCGAGGGCAGCTCACGCTCAACCTCTACAGCACGGCACCGGCCGATCCCAGCACGGAGGCCGCGCAGATCGCGACCGAGGACCACAGCTTCGAACAGGTCGAGGCCGCGACGGTGGTACACGCACTCGTGGATCGTCTCCCTCCACTGCAGAAGAACATCGTGCGCGCGTACTACCTCGAGGGACGGAACCAGGTCGACATCAGCCGCGAGCTCGGACGCAGCCAGATGTTCGTCAGCCGCAACCTTGCCCGTAGCCGCGACGCACTGCGCGCCATGGTCGGCGGTGAGAGTGTCGACGATCTCGTGGACGCGGGCGCGCGTGAGTGTTGTGGAGTCGGCGCAGGCGCCTGACCGGCTGCTCTTCCGCGCGCGGCGCCCTCCCGACGGGTCGGCCCCCGCCCACGCCGCCGGCGCGGTGCCCACCATCCGAAGTGATGGATCAGCTCCAGTGCGGCCGCGGCACCGACGAGCATTGCGATCTGCGGCAGGCGCAGGACGGGTTCGGCCGAGCTGTAGGGGTTGTAGTTCCCCTGCTTCAGGCCGGCTATACGCTCGAACGGGTTACGCGCACCCGGGAAGAACAGGTCGGTCACGGTGTAGACGACCGGGAAGGCCAGTGGTCCGCCGGCGATGGTCCCGACGGCCCACTGCGCGCGGTGACGGCTCTCGTGCGCCGTGTTCGCCGCGAGCTGCGTCCTGTTCGGCGTCTGCGTCGCAGCGAGACCTGTCCGGGAGAGGAACGCGTCGCCGATCGTGATGTACCTGCGCCCGGGATACCGGCCGTGAACGCCGACGTACATGCGGTACGGCCGGATGAAGCACACCTCGCCGCCCACGATGTAGGCATCCCCCATCGCGATCCCGGTCGGTGCCCACGTCGCGACCGACTCGGCCGCGCTGACGAGCCGCCGGTCCTGTATACGGTCGATCGTCCCCGGCGGAAGCGTGATCGGACACCGCTCCGTGCCCCGGATGGCCACATAGGTCCGCGTCCCTGCACCGACCACGACCACCGCGAGTGCGGCAACGAACGTCGCGTGACCGATCCGGTGCCGGCGCGCAGCGCCCGTCGGATGGCGATGACGCCGGCGGTACACCATCCACGCGACACCGAGAAGGCCGCCCAGTGCGATCCAGGCAGCGGTGCGCAGGACCGCGACCAACCTCTGCCGACCTGCCATCGCGGGTCTCCTCCCGAACGCCGTTCGTCTCCATCACGGAGCTCGCCCCGCGTCCTTGACCGGCTTTCCCCCGCCAAACCACCGGCCACGGACGGAAACACGCGTTCGCGGGAGATCCGTCCGTCGATTTCGCGATTCCCGCCCGCTCGCGGGGACAAGGGTTTCTGAGGTCCGAACCGCAACGCCGTGAAACAGGGAGGCGGAATGCAGACGATCGAGCTGGGCCGGAGCGGATTGAAGGTCACGCCGATCTGCTTCGGCACGTGGGAGTTCAGTGGCGAGTGGGGTGCACTGGCCGGACCCGAACACCCCGTTGGAGGAGACCGCCGCCGCGCTCCTCGACCTCGTCGAGGAGGACAAGATCCGCCATATCGGCGTGTCGAACTACCCCAACTCGCCGTCGCGTGGGTGCTCGCCCAACCCGGCGTCGACTGCGCCATCGTCGGTGCGTCGTCACCCGCACATCTCGAGGAGTCGGTGGGCGCCGTACGCGTCCTGCTCTCCGACGACGACCTCGCCACGATCGACCGCATCCTGCAGTCCGCGGCGCCCGTCGTCGGCCCGTCGCCCGAGGGCCAGCCCGACCGAGCCTGAACGGAACCCATCCCCTGCACCACCGTCTCGGAGGCACCACCATGGCTGATTCATCTCCGCAAGTCGCGATCCTCGGCGTCGGCACGATGGGAACCGGCATGGCCCACAGTCTGATGCGGGCCGGCTTCTCGCTTTCGTTGTGGGACCGGCAGCCGAAGGCTCTTGCCGCGTTCGACGACACGCCGGCCCGAAGGTGCGATACCGCCGCGGAAGCGGTACGCGACGCCGACGTCGTCATCACGATGGTGCCCGACGCCGACGCCGTGATCGACGTGGCCGACGACCATGGGATGCTCGAGTCGGTCACACCCGGCGCCATCTGGGTGCAGATGAGCACGATCGGCGTCGAGGGCTTCGAGCGCGTCGCCGCGCTGGCCGCCGAGCGCCGTCCCGACGTGTTGTTGGTCGACGCCCCGGTCACGGGCTCCCGCGACGTGGCCGAAGCGGGAGCGCTCGTGATCTTCGCTTCCGGGCCCGACGCCGCGCGCGACCGCGTCGTGCCGGTGTTCGCCGCGCTCGGCGAACGGACACTCTGGCTCGGTCCGGCCGGACTGGGAACGGCCCTGAAGCTCGCGAACAACACGATGCTCGCGTTCATCACTCAGGGGCTCGGCGAGGCGCTGAGCGTCGCACACCACCTGAGCCTGACGACCGAGGCCGTCACCGACGCATTCAACTCCGCGGCGTTTGCATCGCCGTGGCTCTCGCACAAGTTGTCACGTATCGAGCACGACCAGTACGACGCCGAGTTCTCGCTCCGGCTCGCGCTGAAGGACGTCAAGCTCGC
>CAZJSY010000262.1:0-4364 GCA_964548555.1 uncultured Burkholderiales bacterium | reverse complement strand
TGTTGAAATGCATCGCGTTCGACGTCGACGGCGAGTTGGGTCTCGCGCTCGTCCCGGGTGACGACGAGGTCAACGAGTACGCGTTGACCCGTGCGCTCGCGCCGCGAACCGTGCGCCTGTTCGGCGACGAGGACTTCGCCCGCCATTCCGAGCTGCCGAAGGGCTACATCGGACCGCACCACCCCGACGCACGCGTGATCGTCGCCGACGAGGTGTTGCTCACCCGTCCCGGGCCATGGGTCACCGGCGCCAACCGGGTCGACCACCACGTTCGCAACGCCCTGCTCGGACGCGACTTCGAGGTCCACACGTTCGCGCCGCTGGCGACGGTGAAGACCGGCGACGCCTGTCCGCGCTGTGGTGGCGAACTGTCGGTCGATCGGGGCATCGAGGTCGGGCACGTGTTCCAGCTCGGCACGAAGTACGCGGAGACCCTCGGCGCGCTCTACACCGACGAGTCGGGGGACCAGCACCCGATGGTGATGGGCTGCTACGGCATCGGCGTCTCCCGCGTGATTGCGGCGGTCGCGGAGGAGCATCACGACGAGCACGGCCTCGCGTGGCCGCGAGCGCTCGCGCCGTTCGACGTGCACGTCGTCGCGCTCCCCGGTCGGGGCGACGTCGCGGCAGCGGTGGTGGAGGCGGCGGAGAACCTGTGCGCCGCGCTGGAGGGGTCGGGCCTCGATGTCCTCTACGACGACCGCGACGCAAGCCCGGGGGTGAAGTTCGCCGATGCAGACCTGCTCGGTATGCCCGTGCAGTTGGTCGTCGGGGCGAAAGGCGTCGGCCGTGGCGTCGTCGAGGTCAAGACCCGGGCGACGGGCGAGCGCGACGAGCTCCCGCTCCACGACATCACCGCCATCACCGCGGCGGTCCTCGGGCGCTGATGGACCTTCCCGTCGAGCCGCCGGTGTCACCGATGCTCGCCAAGCTCGTGCGCGAGCTTCCCGAGGGCGACGACTTCGTCTACGAGCCGAAGTGGGACGGCTTCCGCTGCATCGTGTTCCGCGATGGTGACGAGGTGGAGCTCGGGAGTCGCAACGAACGCATGCTGACGCGCTACTTCCCCGAACTGCTCGAGCCTCTGCGTCGTGACCTTCCGGAGCGGTGCGTCGTCGACGGCGAGATCGTCATCGCGACGGCGGGCGGCCTCGACTTCGATGCACTGCAGCAGCGAATCCATCCCGCAGCGAGCCGCATCAACAAGCTCGCCAAGGAGACACCGGCGTCGTTCGTCGCGTTCGACCTCCTCGCGCTCGGCGGCGACGACGTGCGAGAGCGTCCGTTCTCGGAGCGGCGCGCGCTGCTGGAACGCGCGTTCGAGAGCGCGACGCCTCCCGTGCGCATCACGCCCGCCACCACGAGCCCGGCCGTGGCGCGGCAGTGGTTCGAGCATTTCGAAGGGGCCGGATTCGACGGCGTCGTCGCGAAGTCGGTCACGTTGCCGTACCGGTCGAACGAGCGCGTGATGCTCAAGGTGAAGCACGAGCGCACCTGCGACTGCGTGGTCGCGGGGTTCCGCCGGCACAAGGACGGTGACGGCATCGGATCGCTGTTGCTCGGCCTCTACGACGACGCGGGCGTGCTGCACCACGTCGGTGTGGCGAGCAGCTTCGCCGCGCCGTTCCGCAATCAGCTCGTATCCGAGGTCGAGCCGTACCGGGAGGGCGCGCTCGACGACCACCCATGGCGTGAGTGGGCCAACGCCGAAGCGCTCGACGGCGGACGGATGCCCGGCGCGCTGAGTCGGTGGAACGCCAAGAAGGACCTCAGCTGGGAGCCGCTACGGATCGAGCTCGTGGCCGAGGTGGCGTACGAACACCTGCAAGGTGACCGGTTCCGTCATACCGCGCGCTTTCGCCGCTGGCGTCCGGACCGCGAGCCTTCGTCGTGCACCTACTCGCAGCTCGAGGCCGTCGTTCCCGCGGAGCTGCACGAGATCTTCGGCTCCGCCACGTCGTAGGTGCGCTGTCTGGCCGGCTCCGGTCACCGCGCGGCTATGGCGTCTTGACCTCGTCGCCGTGCGATGCGCCGTCGCCGCCGACCTCGACGTCCCGATCGGTGTCCCCTTCGCACCCCTCGCAGGGCGGTGGTGGGAAGATCCGGTCAGGCAACGGCTTCGTCGCCCCCACGGTCTGTGTCGGCGCGCCGGCCGCGACGGCACCCTCCTGCGGGTGCACGCGCCATGGATGACGGAACCGGCCGGGCCGGTGACGGCTCGCAAGGCTGATCGTGATCCAGGCGAACCATCCGAGGGGAACGAGAGCCCAGAACGACACGACCCGGAACAGCAGCACACCGGCCAGCGCGGTGTTCGTCGGCATGCCGTACGCGATGAGCAGACCTGTGATGCTTCCTTCGACCACACCGATACCGCCCGGCGTGATCGGCAGGCTCGCCGCCACCTGGCCCACCGTGTAGGCCACGAGGAGTCCGCGCCACGGCACGTGACCGTGCACGGCGTAGATACATGCGGCGAGGCATGCGCATGCTTCGAGCCAGTTCAAGAGCGCGGAGACGAACGCTTCCAGCCACGTGACCGGGTTCGGCTTGACGACCTGCGTGTTGTCGACGAGGCGCACCACCGCGTCCCGAACGGCACGGCCGCCGGGGACGTGACAGATGGTGTTGCCCGCGCGCGTCAGGGCGTCCCGCACCGCTTCCCACCGGTGCGCGGCGTACGCGACCACCGCGACGACCCCCGGGATGCAGAGCAGGGCGAC
The DNA here is from genome assembly GCA_964548555.1 of uncultured Burkholderiales bacterium. Classification (GTDB taxonomy): domain Bacteria; phylum Actinomycetota; class Acidimicrobiia; order IMCC26256; family JAMXLJ01; genus JAMXLJ01. The sequence continues at coordinate 1,641 of CAZJSY010000262.1, read as the reverse complement.
GCCAACGGGACGCAGGCTCGCGACCGGACCATGGTTCCCGGCGATGAGCGCTCCCGCGACCATGAGCACGAACAAGGCGAACGCGGCCAGCGCGCCCGCGACCAGCACGACCCACACCGCGACGTCACGCCGTGCCCCCCGCCGGTGCAGCTGCGCGTACAGCCACGCCGCGGCCCACGCCGCCCCGCCGGGCAGCGACATGGCGAGCGCGTTCCCCGCGAGCGTGATCTCGACCATCTCGCGCAGCTTCAGGTTGACCCCGGCCGCGCGAAGCAGCCAGCGCTGCAGACGGGCGAACGCGATCAGCGAGGCGATCTCGAACGCGACGGCGATGCCGACCCAACCCCAGCGGATGTTGTCGAGCTGCTGGACCGCCTGGTCGAGATCCTTGCGGTGGGTCAGCGCGCCCACTGCGATCAACACCAGGACCGCGACGGTGAAGAAGCGGCGCACCCAGCGCAGCCACCGGTCGTGCGCGTGCCTCCCAACGTGGCGTCGGGGGGACTCCAGCGCGGGATACGCGACCGCGTCTGTCACACCACGAGCGTCGCGCGCTGTCGGGATCCCCGCGCCGCCGGACGCGCTCATCGCGTTGTCCGGGTCCCGGCCGCGTCGGTCCGCACGTTCACCTCCATACCCGTCGACCCAGGCGTGGTGGGGCAATCCCGCGATCCCGTTCCTCCGCCGAGCTCGCCGTCGCCTCGGGTGGGGGAGCACACCGTTGGGGGGTCGACAGCCGCACCGTACGGCCGGCGACCTCGAGCTCGACCGCGCGTCCCGCCGGCATGAGCCCACGGTACCGAGGGCGCCGGCCGGAAGACGGGCCCATTTGTCGGGTATCCGCCGAGGTCAGCCGGGCGACACCCCGGTATACTTTGCGCGGTTGTCCGTCGGGGCTGTGGTGCCGGCGGTGGCGGTGGTGTCGATGTCCGCATGGTGGCCGGTCTGCGTGGGCGTGAGCCCACGCTTTTTCTTGCCACGGCGAGGCGAGAGCAAGCGAGAGCAAGGGCGTAGAAGATGTCGGAAAGGATCGAGACGGTGCACCGGGCGCTGGAGCCCGCGCTCGCCCGTCGCGGCTACGACCTCTTCGACGTGACCCTCACCGGTCAGGGGCGGGCCCGGGTCCTGCGGGTCGCGATCGACCGCGAGGGCGGGATCGACCTCGACGCCATCACCGACGCCACCGAGGCGGTCTCGGAGGTGCTCGACCATGACGACGAGCTGCTGCCGGGCTCCTACACGCTCGAGGTGAGCAGTCCCGGGGTCGAGCGGCCGCTCCGCCGGCCCGTCCATTTCCGGCGGGCCATCGGCGAGACGGTCACCGTGAAGAGCCGCGACGCCGACGGTGCCGCGCACCGGCTCCGCGGTGTCCTCGACGGCGCCGACGACGACAGCGAGGGTGCGATCACACTCCGAACCGACGACGGCGAGCAGCGCATCCGGTACGACGCGATCGAGACGGCCCGCACGGTCTTCGAATGGGGACCGCCACCGGAGCCGCGTGGTGCTGGGAAGAAGACGAAGAAGACGAACAGGAAAACCAAGGCCGACGGGGACCGGTCGAGGCGAAGCGACGCACTGGCGCGACGCGCCGAGGCGGCCGAGGAGAGGCAGTCGCGATGAACAGCGACATGATGGAGG
>CAZJSY010000261.1:2501-4392 GCA_964548555.1 uncultured Burkholderiales bacterium | reverse complement strand
GCGCGCGTCGTCGCGCTCGAGCGCGACCGGTATCTCCTTCCCGTGCTGGACGAGGTCCTGCACGACGCCGGCAACGTGCGTGTCGTGTCGGGTGACGCGATGACGGTCGACTTCCGCGAGCTTCTGGACCGTGACGACGGTGAGCATGACGGCGCCGGCGGGTGGCGGATGGTCTCCAATCTTCCGTACAACATCGCGACGCCGCTCGTGATGCGCGTGCTGTCGGACGCGCCGATGGTCGAGAAGCTGTTGGTGATGGTGCAGCGCGAGGTCGGGGAACGATTGGCTGCACACGTGGGCGACGACGCGTACGGCGCGGTGTCGGTCAAGGTCGCGTACTACGGCGCGGCGCGCGTTCTCGGAATCGTGCCTCCGACCGTCTTCTCGCCCCGACCCAAGGTGGAGTCCGCCTTGGTGCAGATCGTACGCCACGACGAGCCGCCGGTGGCCGTGCCGTCGGTCGACGAGCTGTTCTCCCTCGTGCAGAGCGGTTTCGGCCAGCGCCGCAAGATGTTGCGCGGCGCGCTCCGCGGCGTCCTCGGCGACCGCGCGTCCCACGTGTTGCGCGAGGCCGGCATCGATCCACAAGCACGGGCGGAGTCGTTGCCGCTGGAGCAGTGGGCGCAGCTCGCACGCACGACGAGGTACGGCGCGTGACGATCGAGATGATCGCCGGAGCGAAGCTCACGCTCTCACTTCGCGTCGTCGGTGTGCGTTCCGACGGGTACCACGACCTCGACGCGCTCGTCGTCACCATCGACGAACCGCACGATCGCCTCGACGTGACACTCGGCCGCAGTGGTGTGCGACTCCGGGTACAGGGACCCGCCGCTCACGGTGTGCCGGTCGACGACGGCAACCTGGTGACACGCGCGCTGCATGCACTGGCCGAGCACGTACCCGGTGATCGAGGCGCCGACATCGTTCTCGACAAGTCGATTCCCGCCGGAGCAGGGCTCGGCGGCGGGTCGGCCGACGCAGCCGCGCTGTTGCGCACCATGGGGAAGCGCTGGAAGGTCCCGTATGACACGGTCATGCGGGTCGCGGCCGGCATCGGCTCCGACGTTCCGGTGTGCACCGTCGGCGGGGCGGCATGGATGAGGGGGCGCGGCGAACGCGTGACTCCGGTCCGAATCCCGACGTTGCGCGTCCTCGTCGTCGCTCCGCCGTTCCCGTTGTCGACCGTCGACGTGTACCGCGCCTACGACGAGCTGCCGCGACCCGCGTCTCCGCGCGTGGTCACGCCGCCGCCGGAGCTCGCTTCGGCACTTCCCCCACTGGTCAACGACCTCGAACCGGCCGCGGAGCATGTCGAACCGAAGCTCCGGGACCTGCGTCGCGAGATCGAGACGGCATCCGGTCTGGCGCCGCTGCTCGCGGGCAGCGGATCGGCGTACGCGCTGGTGTGCGGCGACGAGAGCGAATGGCGCGACACGCGCGCCCGTCTGGAGCGTGCGCTCGGTCTGTCGGTGCATGCCGCGCTCAGCCTCCAGCCCTATCCGCCCTGGTGACCTGGCGCGGACGCGAGCGGGCCGCCCCGGAGGGCGGCCCGCTCTGAATCCCGTAGGCGCTCGAGCGCTGCTGTCAGCGCCCCTGCTGACGCCGCTGCCAGCGCGTCTTCTTCAGGAGCTTCTTGTGCTTCTTCTTCCGCATGCGCTTGCGGCGCTTCTTGATCAACGAGCCCATGGCGGCGAGCAGGGTACCCGTTTCGCACGCGACATTCACATCCGCACGAGATGCGGCACGTCCGGCGCTATCGTCGATCGGTCGGGGGTGGTGTAACGGCAGCACGGGGTCCTTTGGAGTCCCAAGTCGAGGTTCGAGACCTCGCCCCCGAGCGTGTCCCTGTCCCATCGACACGGAGCGAAGCGAAGCTCTGCCGGGCGTAGCC
>CAZJSY010000261.1:0-2401 GCA_964548555.1 uncultured Burkholderiales bacterium | reverse complement strand
AGAGCGAGAGCGACCCATCGACACGGAGCGAAGCGAAGCTCTGCCGGGCGTAGCCCACTGGAGCGAGAGCGAGAGCGACCCATCGACACGGAGCGAAGCGAAGCTCTGCCGGGCGTAGCCCACTGGAGCGAGAGCGAGAGCGACCCATCGACACGGAAGGTGAGCATGAGCCAGTACCGACCGTTGGCGGCTGTGGTGCTCGCAGCGGGCGAAGGGACCCGGATGCGCTCCTCGACGCCGAAGGTCCTGCATCCACTGTGCGGGCGCCCGATGCTCCTGCACCTCCTCGATTCACTCGTCGCCCTGGCCCTCGACCGTGTCGTCGTGGTCGTGGGTCACGGCGCGGAGCGTGTCACCAAGACACTCCAGGAACAGCTGGCCACGGAGATGCCCATCGAGTTCGTCGAGCAACGGGTTCAACGCGGAACGGGTGACGCCGCAAGTGTCGGTCTGACAGCGTTTCCCGACGACGTCGACAGCGAGCACGACGTCGTCATCATCCCCGGTGATCTCCCGTTGCTGCGCCCCGAGACGATCGCGAAGCTTGCTCGCGAGCATCGCGGCAGCGACGCCGCGGCCACGCTCCTGACCGCGGTGTTCGACGAGCCGATGGGTTACGGGCGCGTGATCCGCGACGAGCAGGGTCGCATCGAGCGCATCGTCGAACAGACCGACGCGACGCCGGAGGAGTTGGCGGTGCGCGAGGTCAACCCGTCGATCTACTGCTTCCGCCGGGGTCTGCTCGCGCCGGCGTTGCGACGTCTGAGCCCGGAGAACGCGCAGGGCGAGTACTACCTGACGGACGCGATCGCCGTGCTTCGTCAGGCCGGCCACCAGGTCGTCGGCATTCCGGCCGACGATCCGGTCGAGACCATGGGCGTCAACGACCGTGTGCAGCTCGCGACGGCCGAGCGTCTCCTGCGCGAACGCATCAACTCGGGTTGGATGCGTGAGGGCGTCACCATGGTGGACCCGACGGCGACCTACCTCGACGCGACGGTCGCGCTGGAGCCCGACGTGCGGTTGCTGCCTGGCACGATCCTCGAAGGGCGCACCGTCGTGGGCAGCGGTGCAGTCATCGGCCCCGATACACGACTCGTCGACACGCATGTGGGTGTGGACGCGGTGATCCAGAACACCGTCGCGCGCGAAGCCGAGATCGGCGATCGCGCCACCGTGGGTCCGTACGTGTCGTTGCGACCGGGTACGCGTGTCGCGGCCGATGCTCACGTCGGGACGTTCGTCGAGACGAAGAACGCGGACATCGGCGAGGGCGCCAAGGTTCCTCACCTGTCCTATGTGGGCGACGCGGAGATCGGCGCGGGAGCCAACATCGGGGCGGGCACCATCACCGCGAACTACGACGGCAGGACGAAGCACCGCACCACCGTCGGCCGCGACGCCCGGATCGCCTCGAACACCGTGCTGGTCGCCCCGGTCGAGGTGGGGGACGGTGCCTACACGGGCGCGGGCGCGGTCGTGAACCGCGACGTGCCGCCGGGCGCGATGGCGAAGGGCGTGCCCGCTCGGATCGAGGAGAACTGGGTCGAGCGCCGCGAGCGACGCGATCGCAGCGATGCGCCCGACGACGCCTGAGCCGCCGTGCCGGCATCCCTGGCGCCGGGGCCCTGTGTGCGAGGATTACGGGTATGGAGGTCGTTCCCCGCAAGAAGCTCATGCTCTTCTCGGGCCGGGGGAACCCTGCTCTGTCGGAAGAGATCGCCGGCCACCTGCAGGTGCCGCTCGGTGACGTGGTTCTGTCGACGTTCGCGAACGGCGAGCTCTACTGCCGGTACGGCGAGAGCATCCGCGGCGCCGACGTGTTCATCCTCCAGAGCCACTGCGAGCCGATCAACGACCGGATCCTCGAACAGCTGATCATGATCGACGCGGCGAAGCGCGCGTCGGCGAAGCGCATCACCGCGGTGTGTTCGTTCTACGGGTACGCGCGCCAGGACCGGAAGGCCGAAGGTCGTGAGCCGATCACGGCCCGGCTCGTCGCCGACATGCTGACGGCCGCCGGCGCCAACCGGGTCGTCGCCGTCGACCTGCACACCGGGCAGGTGCAGGGCTTCTTCAACATGCCCGTCGATCACCTCACGGCGGTGCCGATCCTCGCCAGCTATCTGGCGAACGAGATCGACGACGACCAGGTCACCGTGGTCGCTCCCGACGCCGGCGGCGGCAAGCTGGCGCGCCGGTTCGCCGACTACCTTGCCGACGACGACAACGGCGGGCGGCACACCGATCTCGCGTTCATCGACAAGCGACGCCCCAGGGGCACGCACAACGTCGCGGTCGCGACGGAGATCGTCGGCGAGATCGAAGGCCGCACGTGTCTGCTCGTCGACGACATGATCGACACCGCCGGCACGGTCACCAGCGCGGCGAAGCTGCTCGT
>CAZJSY010000260.1:0-4395 GCA_964548555.1 uncultured Burkholderiales bacterium | reverse complement strand
GTGGTGCGTACCCGCTGTCGCTGCTCAGCGTCGACAGCGACCGGGGCGGCGCGTTGGGGTTGCTCGAGCCGTTGCTCGCATGCACCGGGCGGGGTGTCGCAGCCGAAGGCCTCATGTCGCCGGCGACGCTCGGTGAGCATCTCTCGGAGGCTGCGACCGTCGTCGCGCAGCGGCTTCCGTCCGGTCTGCGGCCGCGTGGATGGTGGCCGTTGTTCGACACGGAGCCGGCCCGCCGGCGTATGCCGATCGGTTGGCGCGACGGCAAACCCGTCCTGTTCACCATCGGGCGGCCGAATCCGGTCACTGCGGCCGCGGCCGTCGAACCCGACGAGGTCGAAGCGGGCGCGCGTGTCCCGGCTGGAACGGACGAGGGCGACGGTGGCGCACGCTCGCGCACCGAGCTGCTGCGGTCGCTCGCCGTCAAGAGCGGCGTGCGCAACGTGTTCGGGCACCGCCGTCCCTACGACGACACGAAACCCGGCCGGTTCCTGCCGGAGGTCGCGGCGGCCGTGCAGCGTGCCGGACTGACCTACATGTGGACCAAGGCCGGTTTCGGCACACCGCAGGTCGTCCACCGCGACGGCGACTTCGTGGCCCTGCCGTTCACCGCCGGACGCTGGGACGGCTGGTCGCCGTTCTACACGCTCAGCTCCGCGGGCGACCTCCGGCACGCGGAGCGGCGTCTGTTGCGACGAAAGCAACCCGGCTGGCTCGTGAGCACCATCGATTCACCGTTGTGGGCGATGTCGGGTGAGGTGTGGGAGCACGGCAGCCGGCTGCACGAGCTCGTCACGCTCGCGGCACGCGGCGGTGAGTCCGGCCGTCTGGTCAACACCACACCGAACGTCGTCGCGCGTTATGCGCGGCTGATCGACCGCAGGGCACGTAACAGCGGATGACCACCTCGACGCCCGGCGGGATCCGCCGGATCTACAGCTCGTTGAAGCAGTCGCCGTTCGGCCGGGTGCTCACGACCGGCCCGGTCCAGTCGATCCGCAGTCGCATGCTCGCATGGCGCCCGGGCGACGTCGTCGGGTTGATGCACGAGCTCGACGGTCGCGGCGTGCAGGCGTGGTTGGGAGGCGGTTGGGGAATCGACGCGCTCATCGGGCGAAAGACACGCACGCACGGCGACGTCGACCTGTTCTTCGTCGACGACGACGCGGTGTTGCGCGACGCGCTCGAGGCGATGGGCTTCACCGTGTACGCGGAGCGCTTCGCGCGCGGCAAGCTCGTGCGCAGCGCGATCGCCCGGTCGCGCGAGGGTCGGGTAGTCGATCTGGTCACGACGCTCGATCCGGGTCTCCTGCAGCGTGAGGGGGCGCGCACGACCGGCCGCATCGACGGTGCCGCGGTGCCGTGCCTCTCGGCCGACCTGCAGCTCACGTTGCACACCGGATACGCACCGGAACGCTCCGACCGTCACGACGTGGCGCGCCTGTGCGAGGCGTTCGCGTTCGACGTCCCGCCCGAGTACCGCGACGAAGCCGGCGGCCGCGCCTCCGCGCTCGTGGTTCCGGTCCCGGAAGCGGAGCACCTGCTCGCCCGGGCAGCATCGCAACCCCGGCGCGCCTGGCGGGCCCGCGGGAGCGCGCGTCCGCTCCACAGCGGCACGCACATCACCTTGCTGCATCCGTTCGTCCCGGCGGCCCGGCTCGACACCGAGCTCGAACGAGACCTCCGGGACCTCTTCGCCTCGCACCCGCCGTTCGCGTACCGGCTCGGACGCACCGGGCGGTTTCCGAATGTGCTCTACGTCGCTCCTGAGCCCGCCGAGCCGTTCGTTGCGCTCACCGGAGCGATCCACGGTCGCTGGCCCGAGTACCCGCCGTACGGGGGCCTCCACGAGGATGTGGTGCCGCACCTGAGCGTCGCGTTCGGCTCAGCCGGCTCCGACGTCGAGACCGCGATCGCTCGCGAGCTTCCGATCGAGTCGCACGCGCGGGAGGTGTGGCTGCTCTTCGAGGACGGCGCGGGCTGGTACGTGCGCTCGCGCTTCGCGCTCGGTCAGGAACAGCAGGCCTGACGCGCGCGCCGCGGGCCTCAGAAGTTGTACGTCACGACGTCGTAGGTCTGGCCGTTCTCGTCGGTGGGTGTGACCGTGACCTGGTTGCCGTTGACCGTCACGAGCAGGAAGCCCCAGTTGGAGCGGTTGACCGCGACGCCGTCGCAGCGGCCGTTCAGGCCGAACGCGAACGCGGTCAAGCTGCTGCTACATGGCTTCTGGACCATCTCGATGTCGGCGCCACCATTGCCGGCGATGTAGCTGACCATCGGCTTGCCGGCAACCGACGGGAGGTTCCGTTGGTAGATGTGACTGTGGCCGTTGAACGCGATCTTGACCCCCGCGTTGGCGAGCACGGTTTCGAGGTTGGTCGAAGGGTTCAGCGGATTGCTCGCCGTGAGGTAGACGTCGGTCCCGGCACCCGTTGCCTGGTTCTTCCCCTCGGAGTGCAGCGGATAGTGGAAGAACGCGAACTTCAACTTCGCGGAGTTCTCCGGCTTCGCCAGGTCGGCCTGCAGCCACTTCAACTCCTGGCCGCACGCCGCGCACTGCGCGGGCGGGTTCGGATCCCAGTGCGCCTGAAAGTCACCCAGGTAGCTGCCGTTGGTGTCGGACCACGCCGCCTCGAGCACGTAGAAGCGGGCGTTGCCCCAGTCGAAGGCGTAGTACGCGTCGGCGTAGGTCGACGGCGTCGTCGTCATCGCCGAGATGCAGCAGTAGTCGGTCGGCTTGTAGCTGCCCTGTGATGCGGCCGCGACCGTGTCTTGGGGGAAGTTCTGCAGGTACGGCTGGTAGCCGCTGAAACCGTGGTTCCCCTGGACGGCGAAGAAGGGTGTGGTCTGGCCGCCGGGCCAGTACTTCAGGGGGTAGAGGTTGCCCTGCCCGACGTCGCCGTATTCGGACTGCGTGCCGCTGTTGTAGACGTTGTCGCCCACCGTCACGACGAACTTCGCCGGGCTCTTGCGGATCTGCGCGAGCACGTTCGCTTCGGCATCGGTGCCCGCCCCGAAGTCGCCGAGGACGGCGAAGGAGTACGAGTTGGTGCTGCCCGGCGCGGGAGAGGTCGTGAACGGAGGCGACGCCCCGTTGAGCAGGTCTTCACTGCCCTGCGCGAGGTGGTAGCAGTACTGCGTGCCGGGCGCGAGGCCGTCGAGCAGCGCGTTCCACTGGGTGATGGTGTTGCCGCCCGACTTGAACGTGCTGACGAGCGTGGCTTGCCTGCCGCTGTTGACGTTGGAGCAGTTCGAATCGGTACCCCACGTCACGACCGGCGTCGGGTTGTCCTTCAGGGTCGCGAAGCTGAGCCGTTGCGACGACGCGGTCGACGATGTCGACGTCGCGTCCGTGAAGTACGGCGTGCGCATCAGGCATCCCGCCACCGCGACGACGAGCACCAGCGCGATGGCCAAGGCCGCGCCACGACTCGTGCGAGTCCTTCGTTTCATCGGCACATCCCCGCCCGTTCCATGACGCGGCAGGGATGACGCGACCCCGCCCGCCGCCGCATAGAGGTCGAAATGCTACCCAGACTTCGCCAGCTCTTACCCGTATGTTTCAGAGAGGTACACATCGAAGCGATCTGGAAGGGACTTCCAGTCGACGGGAGGATCCTGTGGACACGCAAGAGCTTCGTGCAGTGCAGGCCCCGCTGAAGTCGCGGTACCGGGAGGATCCCGAGGCCGCCGTCGTGACGCTGCGCGCCGAGGGGTCGCTCGCCGGCACTGAGGTGACCTGTTCGGTGCAGACCGGACGCGCACTCGTAGAAGCGGGCCTGCACCCGGCGAGCGGCGGCGACGGAACGCTCGCGTGCTCGGGCGACATGCTGTTGCAGGCGCTCGTGGCGTGCGCGGGTGTGACACTGCGTTCGGTTGCGACAAACCGCGGCATCGACGTGTCGGGAACGGTGCGCGCGGAAGGGGATCTCGACTTCCGCGGCACGCTCGGTGTCGATCGCGACGCACCCGTCGGCTTCCGCTCCATCCGTTTGACGTTCGAGCTCGAGTCGAGCGCTGGTGCGGACGAGATCGACGAGCTCATCGCCGCGACGGAGCGTTACTGCGTCGTCTTCCAGACGCTCGTCCGGCAGCCGGAGGTCGCCATCGAATGGTCCGGACCGGCGCGCGCCGGCGTCGACGCGGACGCCGACGCCGGCTGACGACGCGCGGCCGGTCACCGCTCCATGAGCCAACGCGTGCCCGCTGTCGAGTCGCATGCGTCGCGCAAGGTGCGCATGAGCCTGCGCGCGCCCGACTGGGACGACCAGTGCCAGGTCACCTCGCCGCCCTGGTGGACCAGGTGTGTGGTCCCCGCGGCCTCGTCGACGTCGAGCTTGACGATGTGTTGCGGATTCAGCGCGGTGGCCCGCACGACGGGCGCATAGACGTCGTTGT
>CAZJSY010000259.1:0-4401 GCA_964548555.1 uncultured Burkholderiales bacterium | reverse complement strand
CCGGTGGATGGATCGAGCACGCGTTCCGGCACGCGGTGGTCACGACCATCTACGCGGGAAGCAGCGAGATCCAGCGCTCGATCATCGCCGAACGCGGCCTCGGCCTCCCCCGCGCCCGCTAACCCCGAGCGGTCTATGGGTTGAGGAGGGGGGCGACCTCGGAGCCGAACGCTTCGATCTGGTCGAGGAGCTCCTGCAGCGTGCGGTTGCGGAAACGCACCTGCAGGTGGTTGACGCCCATGTCGCCGAACTCACGCAGCTGCGCCGCGAGGTGGTCGGGCTTTCCGGACAACGTCTGCGCGCCGACGTCCCAACCCGGGTCGCCGACGTAGAGCATCTCGGTCACCACACCGAGGTCGATCGGGTCGTCGCCCCGGGTCTGCTTCCGGTGCTCGAGCAGGAACGAGATCGCGTCCGGCATCTGGTCGCGCGGAGTGCCCTGCGGGAGCCAACCGTCACCCCGCTCCGCGGCGCGACGCAGCGCCGGCTTCGACGAACCGCCGACCCAGATCGGGACGTGCGACTGGCGCGGGCGTGGCGACATCCCGGCGTCGTGCACCTTGAACTGCTTCGTCTCGACGTCGGGATACTCGCTGTCGAACGCGGCCCGCACGACGTCGATGACCTCGTCGGTCGTGCCACCGCGTTCGGCGAACGGCACACCCAACAGGTCGAACTCGCTCTCGAGGTGTCCGGTTCCGACGCCGAAGATCACGCGCCCGCCGGTCAGCTCGTCGAGCGTCATGAACGACTTCGCCGTCACGAGCGGGTGGCGGTAGGGCGCGACGAACACGTGTGAGAGCAGACGCACGTCGCTCGTGACCGCACCGAGGTAACCGAGCGTGGCGATGGTGTCGTACCAGGTCGTTCCCATGCGCTCGTCGGCCGGACGCGGGATCGCGACGTGGTCGCACACCGCGATGTAGAAGAACCCGGCGTCGTCGGCCTGCTTGGCCATGGCGACGAGCTCGTCGCGACCGGCGCTCGCCTCCCAGTCCTCGACGAACATCTTGCTCTGGGCCTGGACCTGCAGCTGCATCCCGTAGACGAGCTGACCCTTCGGCACGATCGACGTCATGATTCGCTCCTACTGTGCGACGGCGCCGGCGTCGACAGGGAGCGCGACGCCGGTCACGAACGACGCGGCATCGCTGCACAGCCATACGGCGGCTTCCGCCATCTCGTCGGGATGGGCCATGCGGCCCAACGGCGATGCCATCGTCATCATCTTCTCGACGTTCGGGTCGCCGCCGATGTACGCCTCGATCATCGGCGTACGCGTCGTACCCGGGCAGATCGCGTTCACGCGGATGCCCGAACGCACGAACTCGAGCGCGGCCGACTTCGTGAGGCCGACCACACCGTGCTTGCTCGCGACGTACGCGGGGAGTGCGGCAAAACCGACGAGCCCGGCGCCCGACGACGTGTTGACGATCGCGCCGCCTCCCGTCTCGAGCATCCGGGGGATCTCGTATTTCATCGACAGCCACACGCCCGTGAGGTTCAGCGCGATGGTGCGGTTCCACTGCTCTTCGGTGCAGTCGACCACGCCGGCGGCGACGCCGCTCATGCCGGCGTTGTTGTGGGCGAAGTCGACGCGGCCGAACGCGTCGACCGCCGCGTCGACCATCGCCTTCACCGACGACGAGTCAGTCACGTCGGTCTGGACGAACATCGCGTCGACGCCCTCGGCCTGTGCGAGCTTGACCGTCTCCGCCGCGTCGTCCTCGTTGACGTCGGCGACGAGCACCTTCGCGCCTCGTCGGGCGAAGGCGAGCGCCGATGATCTTCCGATCCCGGTCGCACCGCCGGTGACGATCGCGACCTTTCCCACCATGTCGTCCATGTTCCTCCCCGGGGCCGAGCCGGGCGACGGTACCGCGTTCGGAGGCTCCTTCGCTGACGGTCCATCAGATACCGGGGTAGCATCACTGTGCGGACGAAGCGAAGCGTGGCCGGACGGCCGGGACGGCGCAGCTGAGGGAGTCAGGGGTATCGATGCGTGAGTTTCCGAAGATCATCTCGGTCGACGACCACGTGGTCGAGCCGCCCAACGTCTGGCAGGACCGGCTCCCGTCGAAGTACAAGGACGTCGGCCCGCGGGTGTTGCGCGCGCCGGTGAAGGAGATGACGTTCATCGGCGGCAAGCTCACCGTCGTGCCGGGAGAGCCGGGCGATCCCGGTGAGCCGGTCGACTGGTGGTTCTACGAGGACCTGCGCCGGCCGTTGATGCGTCTCGACGCCGCGGTCGGTCACGACCGTGACGACATCACGATCGAAGGCGCGACGTACGACTGGATGCGTTCCGGTGCGTACCAGGTGGCGCCGCGGCTCGAAGACATGGACGCCAACTGGATCGAGGCGTCGTTGTGCTTCCCCACGTTTCCGCGCTTCTGCGGGCAGACCTTCCTCGAGGCCAAGGACCACGACCTCGCGAAGCTCTGTGTCGAGGCGTACAACGACTGGATGGTCGACGAGTGGTGCGGCGAGTCCGGCGGCCGCCTCATTCCCCTCATCATCATTCCGTTGTGGGACGCGCGGCTCGCCGCGGCCGAGGTGCGCCGCAACGCCGAGCGCGGCGTGCACGCGGTGTGCTTCAGCGAGATCCCGCCCTTCCTCGGGCTGCCGTCGGTGCACCAGGCCGACAACTACTGGGACCCGTTCTTCGCCGCGTGCGCGGAGACCGACACGGTCGTCTGCATGCACATCGGATCGTCGTCGAAGATGCCGTCCACTTCGGCCGACGCGCCGCCTGCGGTCGGTTCCACGCTGACGTTCGCGAACGCGTGCTACTCGCTGGTCGACTGGCTGATGTGCGGAGCATTCAACCGGTTCCCGAGCTTGAAGATCGCGTACTCCGAGGGTCAGATCGGTTGGATCCCGTACATCCTCGAACGGGCCGACGTCGTCTGGCAGGAGAACCGGGCCTGGGGTGGCGTGGCCGAGAAGGTGCTCGAGCCGCCGAGCCAGCTGTTCCGTGACCACGTGTACGGCTGCTTCTTCGACGACGCGCACGGCCTGCGCTCCATCGAGGAGATCGGCGTCGAGAACGTGACGTACGAGAGCGACTACCCGCATTCCGATTCCACGTGGCCTCGCACCCGCGAGATCGCGGAGGCTCAGACCAAGGGCCTCGACGACGATGTGATCATGAAGATCATGCGCGGCAATGCGATCAAGATGCTGAGCCTCGATCTGCCGCGGTAGCGCCGCGCAGCAGCCCCGCGCTTCAGCGCTCGACGTTCAGCGCCTCGCGCAGTGCCGCGTGGGCATCGACGGTCGCCTGCTTCGCACCGTCGAGCACGGTGACCATCGAGAAGAAGCCGTGGAACATGCCGTCGTAGCGAAGGATCGCGAACGGCACGCCCGAGTCCGCGAGCTTGTTCCCATAGGCCTCGCCTTCGTCGCGGAGCGGGTCGAGCTCGGCCGTGATCACCATTCCGGGCGGGAGACCGCGGGCGTCGGTGACCCGCAACGGCGACGCGTACGGGTGCGTGCCCTCCTCTTCCGACGCGAGGTACTGGCGCCAGTACCACTCCATCGACGAGCGCCGGAGAAAGTAGCCCTCAGCGTTGTCTCGGTACGACGCGGTGTCGAACGAGAAGTCCGTGACCGGATAGATCAGCAGCTGGAACCGGATCGGCGGGCCACCCCGGTCGCGGGCCATGAGCGGCACGGCCGCGGCGAGGTTCCCGCCCGCGCTGTCGCCCGCCACCGCGAGACGGTCCGGGTCGGCACCGAGCTCGTCGGCGTGGTCGAAGACCCATTGCGTGGCCGCGTACGCGTCCTCGGCCGCAGCGGGGAACTTGTGCTCGGGAGCGAGGCGGTAGTCGACCGAGACGACGACCGCGCCGACGCCGTTGGCCATGGCGCGACACGTGCCGTCGTGGGTGTCGAGATCGCAGATGGTCCAACCCCCGCCGTGGAAGAACACCACGACGGGCAGCGCCGGCCCGCCGATGGGCTCGGGGCGGTAGACGCGCACGAGGATGTCGCCCGCCGGCCCGGGGATGTCGCGGTCGTAGACGACGGCGACCTCTTCGGGTGTTTCGACTGCGGCCGGCATCGCCTTGGCCATCGCGCGGGCCTCGGGCGCGTCCATCGTCTCCACCCGTGGGAAGACCTGCTCCATCGCGTCGATGACAGCGCGAACCACGGGATCGATCGGCATCGCGGACCTCCTCGGCAGGTGCGGTGGGAGCGTATCGGGACCGCGTCGCATTGCGCGGGGTGGCGCGCCGGTGTAGGAGAGAGAGCATGTCTCGTGTCGGGAAAGTCTCGTCTCCCGACGCGCTCGCCGCGGAGTACCGCGCGGCCGGCTACTGGGACGACACGACCGTCGCTTCATTGGTCGCCCGACACGCCCGCGAGCAAGGGGATCACGCCGCCTTCGTCAGTGAG
>CAZJSY010000258.1:0-4491 GCA_964548555.1 uncultured Burkholderiales bacterium | reverse complement strand
TCGACGACGAACGGCTCGTCACGGCGCAGCACGACTGTCTTGTGGCCGTTCCGGTCGGACAACCCGACCGACCGCAAGGCGACCGCCGTGTCGAGCCGCTGCGGGAACGACACCTCGCTGCCGCGCTCGAACGCGGAGCCCACGTACTCCTCGATGATCTGCTCGGTCCGACCGATCGCACGGATGCGACCACGCTCCAGCCACACGGCCCGGGGGCAGAGCCTCGCGATCGAGTCGAGGTTGTGGCTGACGAAGAGAACGGTCCGGCCGTCGGAGCAGACCTGCTCCATCTTGGCGAAGCACTTCTGCTGGAACTCGAGGTCGCCCACGGCGAGCACCTCGTCGACGAGGAGGATCTCGGCCGTCAGATGCGCGGCGATCGCGAACGCGAGCCGCAGGTACATGCCGGACGAGAAGCGCTTGACCGGCGTGTCGAGGAAGCGCTGCACCCCGGCGAACTCGACGATCGCGTCGAACTGCGCGTCGATCTCGCGCCGGGCCATGCCGAGGATCGCGCCGTTGAGATAGATGTTCTCCCGACCCGTCAACTCCCAGTGGAAGCCGGCTCCCACCTCGAGCAGCGCGCCGACCCGCCCCCGCATGCGCGCAACACCCGACGTGGGTTCGGTGATGCGGGTGAGGATCTTCAACAGCGTGCTCTTGCCGGCGCCGTTGTGACCGATCACGCCCAGTGCCTCACCCTCCTCGACGGAGAAGGTGATGTCGCGTAACGACCACAGCTCCTCACGGTTGCGTCGATACCTGCGGCGGAGTGACGAGGTGACGGCCTCGCGCAGTGTGCGACCCGGGCCGTAGTCCTCACCGAGGAGATACCGCTTGCTCACGTTCTCGAGCTCGACCGCGTTGTTCATCGCCGGCGTCAGATCACGTCGGCGAAGCGACGCTCGCTCGCCTGGAAGAAACGGATGCCGAGGTAGAGCAGCGCGAGACCCGAGCCGAGCGAGGCCAACGCGGGCGTTCCCGGTGCAGGGCCGGCGAGCAGGCACCACCGGAACCCTTCGACCACTCCGGCAACGGGGTTCAGGTAGTAGAGGTAACGCAGCCCGCCGTGGACGAGTGACGCCGGGTAGGCGACGGGGCTGGCGAACAGCCAGAGCTGGATGCCCAGGTTCACGAGATGCCGCACGTCGCGGTATTCGACATTCAGTGTTGCGAGCAGGAGCCCGATACCGACCAGGGCGATCAGCAACGCCGCGACCCACAGAGGAAACGTGACGATCGCCCACGTCGGCACGATGCCGTAGTAGGCCATCAACGGAACGAGCAGAACCAACGCGAGCCCGAGGTCGAGCAGCCCCGGCAGCGCGGTCGCGAGTGGCGCGGCGAGCCGTGGGAAGTAGACCTTCGTGACGAGCTCGGAGTGCTCGACGAGGCTGTTGGCCATGTTCGTGATCGACGTCGAGAAGTAGGACCAGAGCGAGTAACCGAGATACGCGAACGCGGGGTAGGGGATCCCGTTGCTCGACACGCCCGCAAGCCTGCGGAACACGACGGTGAGGAGAGCGGCGCCGACGATGGGCTGCAACACCGCCCACCCGACGCCGAACGCCGCCTGCTTGTAGCGCGCCTTCAGGTCGCGTAGCGCCAGGAACCAGACGAGCTCCCGGTATTGCCAGACCTCGTCGAGGCGCAGCGCGCGACGACCCTTGGTCGGCTTGTTCTCGATCCAACCCTGGGCCGGCTCGGGCGGCTCGGATCCGCCCGTCGCCCCGCCGACAGCGACACGCACGCCGCAATCGTACGGGCTGGTGCACCGCCACCCGGCCTTGGGCGCGCATGCCCGGCATTAGCCTGCCGCGGTGCGAAGGCCAGGGGATTCCCACGATCTGCAGAGCGATCCGGTGCACGGATCACCCCGTCAGCGGATCGCGCTCGTGCCCTGGGGCGACGTGTTCGAGGATTATCTGGAAGAGCTGGGCGTCTCGATGCAGACGTTCCTCGACGAGATTTCCGGCGGCTGGATCTTCGGCTACGTCGAAGCCCTGAGATCTGCGGGAATCGACACCGTCTTCGTCATGGTGTCCCGCTCGGTCCGGCGGCCGGAACATCGGGTTCACCGCGCCACCGGCGCTCCGACGTGGCTGGTTCCCCCCACTCGCGCGCTCCGACTCATGCGCGCGGCGACGTCGTGGAGCTTGGCTTCGAAAGACGTGCGCGTCAGCGGTCCGGTACGCGGTGTGGCGCGGATCGCGTACGGGCTCGAGAACCGACTCACACCGTTCGTCTCGATACCGGTGCGCGATGTCGCGCGGATCCTTCGGCAGGAGCGTTGTGGGGCGTTGCTGTTGCAGGAATACGAGGAGCCACGGTTCGACGTTGCCGTGCTCCTGGGTCGGCTCCTGCGCTTTCCGGTCTATGCCACCTTCCAGGGCGGATCGTGGTCGCGTACGCGAGTGGAGGGCCTGGTACGCCGATGGACGGTGCCTCGTGCGACGGGGCTCGTCATCGCCTCGGCATCGGAAGTGACACGGGTGCGCGAGCGTTACCGACCGGCAGCCGACCGGATCGCGCGCATCTTCAATCCGGTCGACGCGCAGTGGTGGCGAGCGATTCCACGCGACGAGGCGCGCCGCCGGCTGGGCCTCCCGACGCACGCGCGCATCGCCGTGTGGCACGGCCGTGTGGACATGTGGCGCAAGGGTCTCGACGTGCTCGTCGACGCCTGGGCCCGCATCGCGTCATCTCGGCCGGGCGGGGAGCGCCTGCTCGTGATGGTGGGCGGCGGTCGGGATCGGGATGCTCTGCACGCCCGCATCGACGGGCTCGGTGTCAGTTCCACCATCCGCTGGCTCGACGACTACGTGCGCGACGACGAGCTCGTACGCGCGTACCTCTCGGCCGGGGATGTCTACGTGCTGCCGTCACGACACGAGGGCTTCGCGGTGTCTCCGGTCGAAGCGATGGCGTGCGCGCTTCCTGTGGTGGCGTGTGCCGCTCCCGGGATCACCGATCTGCTCGAAGGCGGCGAACGTTCGGGCGGCATCGTCGTTGCCGTCGAGGACTCGGCGTCGCTGGCGCGGGAGCTCGGCGCCCTGCTCGACGACCCGGTTCGGTCCCGCCGTCTCGGCGGCAACGCTCGGCAGCGCGTGGACAACGCACTCTCGATCGAGGCGGTAGGCCGCCAGCTGCGAGAGTTCTTCGATTCGCGCGGGCTGCGACCGATGGCTCGGTAGAGTGCCGCAGGTGCTCTCCACACTCCGCCGATTCGGCCCTACTGCGCGCGCGGCGCAGATCACCGCCGCGAGTCTGGCCGGGGTGCGCCGCTCCGTGGGCGCCGACGAGATTGCCCTGACGTTCGACGACGGTCCCGACGCGCAGCGCACGCCGGCCGTCCTCGAGCGGTTGGACGATCTCGGTGTGCTCGCGACGTTCTTCGTCGTGGGACAGCACGCTCGCAACGCGCCGGAGATCGTGCGGCGAATCGTCGAAGCCGGCCACGCGGTGGGCTCGCACTCGTGGTCGCATCCCGAGCCGTGGACGCTCGAGTTCGCGGCGCTGCGCCGTGAATACCGCGACGGCCGCCATGCACTCGAAGACGTGCTCGGCCGCGCGGTACACCTGTTCCGGCCGCCGAAGGGTTTCGTGAGTCTGCAAGGAGCACTCGCGATGCGGTCCGCGGGCGTACACCCGTGGTTGTGGACGATCGACCCCGGGGACTGGCGCCCGGGCGTCACATCCGGTGCGCTCGCGGACGCGCTCGCGCCGGTCGGGGGCGGTTCGGTGGTGCTCCTGCACGACACGCTCGTCGACCCGATCGAGCCCGGCTGCCTCGATCGCTCTCCGACGCTCGACGCCGTCGCGTGGATCGTGTCGCGCGCCCGCGAGCGCGGGCTCAGACTGACGACGCTGCCGGACTGACCGCTCCCGAGCGATGGCACGCCACGAGCCACCCGCGCCGTGAGTGCTCGTTGCGTTCACTGCGGATCTCGGTGCGGTCGAGCAGCTCGAACCGGTCGTCGATCACGTCCCAGAGCTGACGGTCGCCGGGATGACGCCACATCGACGTGAGGACGAGACCACCCGGGCGCAGGCATCGAGCGACGCGTTCCAGCACGGAGCGCGCGTCGGCGAAGTAATAGAGCACCTCGTTGAACACCACGGCGTCGGACTCGGGAAGGTCGGCGGTGGTGGCGTCGCCGAGCACGAATCGGGTGCGATCGTCTTCGAGCCGGCGGGCGGCCTCGATGGCCGGGGCGGCCAGGTCGATGCCGACGTAGCGGCTGAACTGACCGGGAGCGAGCCGCGCTCTCAGCAGACCGCGACCGCAGCCGATGTCGAGGATCTCGGGCGCGTCGCCGAAGTACGTGAGGTAGCCGAGCAGCGCGCTGTAGCGGGGGAGCTCGTCGAGCTCGGCGTAGTAGTCGAACGCACCGGATCGGTAGCCGGTGGCGAAGTGCTCGTCGTGATACCGCTCCGGGCGGTATCGCAGCAGCCGCCGGTCGACAGCCCAGTCGCGTGCGCGTCGGGCAA
>CAZJSY010000257.1:0-4525 GCA_964548555.1 uncultured Burkholderiales bacterium | reverse complement strand
TGGTGCGCGCGATGGCGAACCCGCACGCCGACGTGCTCGGTCACTGCACGGGCCGCATCGTGGTCGGCCGCGGCCGTCCGCAGTCGACGTTCGACGCCGATCTCGTGTTCGCCGCATGCAAGCGCTTCGACAAGGCCGTCGAGATCAACTGCCGTCCGGAGCGTCTCGACCCGCCCAAGACGTTGATGCGTCGCGCCATCGAGATCGGCTGCAAGTTCTCGATCGACACCGACGCCCATGCGACCGGTCAGCTCGAGTGGCAGCACTACGGCGCCGACCGCGCGGCCGAGTGCGGAGTCCCGGCCGCCGACGTGGTCAACACCTGGCCCGTCGACGACCTGCTCACCTGGACCGCATCCCACGCCGACGCTTCCTGACCCCCTTCTGTTGGTCGGCTCTAGCCGGCGGCGTCGAGCCAGACGACGACGCCGTCCCACGGGTCGAGTCGCAGCGTGCCGTCGACGCGCTCGTTGTCACGCTTACGGCGCGTCCCGATGCGTACGACGCCCTGCACGTCGGCCAGGGTCGCGGCCGCGTCGGAGAGGTTGACCGCGACGAGCACACGCTCGCCTCGCCGCCACGCCCACACGGTCGGCTCCGCGTCGACACTCGCGTACGCGCCGTTGCGGAGATCAGGCATCGCGTCCCGCAGCGAGATGAGATCACGGGTCAACGTGAGCATGGAATCCGGATCGTGACGCTGGTCGGCCACATTCACCCGCGCGTGGTCGCCGAAGGGCAACCACGGCTCGACACCGGGTTCGGTGAAGCCCGCGCCGGGCGCGCGGGACCAGTGCATCGGCGTGCGCTCGGGGTCGCGTCCGTATACGGGAAAGAAGCGGATGCCGACCGGATCGAGTATCCGCTCGCGCGGAATATCGGTGTCGGGCATACCGACCTCGTCGCCGTAGTAGAGGAACGACGTGCCGCGCTGGGTCAGCAACATCATGATCGCGGCACGCGTCGCGTCGCCGTCGTTCGCGGCCCAACGCGTCGGGAAGCGATACGTGTCGTGGTTGCCACCGGCCCAGACGGGCCACGCGCCATCAGGGAGCGCTGCGCACGTGTCTTCGACGACCGCGCGCAGCTGATCGGCCTCGAAGGGTGCGAAGAGGAACAAGAAATTGAACGCGAGATCGAGCTCGTCGTCCGCTCCGTAGAAGGAGGCGAGGGTGTCGTAGTCGAACACGTGCGTCTCGCCGATCAGCACGCGGGGCGGGTCGTACTCGTCGGCGACCTTGTGCCAACGGCGCAGCACGTCGTGGACCTCAGGTCGACACGAGTTGTACACGGAGCGCTGGCCCTGCACCTGATCCATGAAGTGGTCGTCGTCGGTCGTCGGCGGGTTGTCGCGCAGCAGTCGGTCCTTGACGATCATGTGGGCGACGTCGATGCGGAAGCCTGCGACTCCCCGGTCGAACCAGAACCGCAGGATGCGGTCGAACTCGGCCCGGACCTCTTCGTTCCACCAGTTCAGGTCGGGTTGCTCAGGGAGAAAGTTGTGCAGGTAGTACTGACCCGTCATCGGATCGAGGGTCCAGGCGGGCCCGCCGAAGCTGCTCGTCCAGTTGTTGGGCGGGGACCCGTCGGACTTCGGGTCGGCCCAGACGTACCAGTCCCGCTTGGGGTTGTCGCGCGACGACCGTGATTCGACGAACCACGGATGACGGTCGCTCGTGTGATTGGGGACGAGGTCGAGGATCACACGGATGTCGCGCGTTGCCGCTTCCGCGATGAGCTCGTCGACATCGGACAGCGTGCCGAGCACCGGCTGCACCCCGGTGTAGTCGGCGACGTCGTAACCCCAGTCGGCGTCGGGCGACAGCGTGATCGGACAGAGCCAGACGCCCCGCACACCCAACCACGCGAGATGGTCGAGATGCTCGGTGATGCCGGCGATGTTCCCGACGCCGTCGGCATCGGTGTCGGCGAACGAGCGCGGATAGATCTGGTACAGGACGCCTTCGCGCCACCAGGCACTCGGATCCTCGACGGGCACGAGGGGGCAGCGTACCCACGGCGACCCCGTGGGTCAGACGGCCTGCTGTTCGGGCGCCGAGGCAGCCCACATGGCCGCGTAGCGACCCTCGTGGCGCAGGAGCTCGTCGTGGGTGCCGTCCTCCACCACACGGCCGTTGTCGATCACGAGGATGCGGTCCGCCAGACGTGCCGTCTGGAGCCGGTGGGCGATGAGGACCGTGGTGCGGCCCTGTGCCGCCATACCCATCGCACGCGTGACCGCGGCCTCGGTCGCGAGATCGAGATTCGACGTCGCCTCGTCGAGCAGCAGGATCGCGGGGTCTACAAGGCGCGCACGCGCCAGTGCGATGAGCTGGCGTTGCCCCGCCGACAACGAGTGCCCCCGCTCGCTGACATGTTGCAGATAGCCGTTCGGCAGTGCGGCGACGAATGCATGCGCTCCGACTGCCCGCGCCGCGGCCTCGACCTCGGCGTCGCTCGCGTCACGCCGTCCGTACGCGATGTTGTCGCGGATCGTTCCCGAGAACAGGAACGCCTCCTGCGGCACGATCCCGAGCTGTGCGTGGTACGCGTGCGGCTCGTACCGGTCCACCGGCACACCGTCGACCAACACCCGGCCGCCCGTCACGTCGTAGAAGCGGGCCACGAGCTTCACGATGGTCGACTTCCCCGCGCCGGTCTCGCCGACGAGCGCGACGGATTCGCCCGGCGCGATCGACAGCTGCACGTCACGCATCGCGTCCTGGACCGTGTTGGCATACCGGAATCGCACGTGCTCGAACTGGATCGCTCCCCGAAGGCGTCCGGGAACGACGGGATCCGCGGGCGGCGGCACCGACGTGGGCGTGTCGAGCAGCTCACCGATGCGACCCATCGACACCCGAGCCTGCTGATACGAGTCGAACACCTGCGAGAGTTGCTGGATCGGTGTGAAGAACAGGTCGAGGTAGAGCAGGAACGCGATGATCTCGGCACCGGCCCGCGCACCGCTCGGCAGGAGCACGGCGCCCGCGCCGAGCACGAGCGCCGCCGTGAGCTCCGAGAGCATCTCCACGAACGGGAAATAGGTCGCCACGAGCTGCTGCGCCCGAAGCCGCGCGACCAGATAGCCGCGCGCCACGCCCTCGAACTCCGTAGAGCTTCTCGCCTCCTGCGCGAACGCCTGCGAGACGCGGACCCCGGAGAGTCCTTCCTGCAAGTTGGCGTTGACGGCCGCGATGCGATCGCGGGCACGGTCGTAGGCACGGCCGGACGCGCGCCGGAACCACAGCGTGGCGAGAACCAGTGGCGGCAAGGCGAGCGCCGTCACACCGGCGAGGCGCGGATTCATCACCGCGAGGGCCACGCCCACGCCGACGAACGAGACGATGTTGACGAGCGCGTTCACGAGGCCGTTCTGCAGCAATTGCGACAACGACTCGATGTCCGTCGTCATGCGCGTCATGACACGACCCGCCATCTCGTGCTCGTAGTAGTCGATCCCGAGTCGCTGGAGGTGACCGAAGATCTTGACGCGCAACGCGAACAGCAGACGCTCGGCGGTGCGACCGGTGACGATCGTCTGGCCCCACATGTCGAGCCAGTCGAGCAACGTGACCGCGAGGAACACACCCGACACTACGAGCAGCGCGGCGGTGGAGCCCGAGGCGACTCCCCGGTCGAGCCCGGCTTTCACCAGGGCGGGGCCCAACAACGTCGCGACGGCATCGAGGGCGACGAGCAGCACGCCCAACCCGAGAGCGCGACGGTACGGGCGAAGGAACTGCCGAAGCGCGAACCGTTCACCGGAACGGGTCTCGTGACGGACGTCGACACGAGGTTCGTCGTCGGGCGGAGGGAGTGCCTGCACCTGCGCGAGGAGTTCCGGTGTCGGGGCGAGCGCCATCTCGGCGCCGCCCCCGCCGAAGCCGCCGGCACGCCCGCCGCCGAAGCCGAGCGACGCGGCCGAAGGACGCGCGACGCCGGGCGTCGATACCGCGTCGTCGTCGCGTCGCTGCCACGCGGCGGCGGTCACGCCGGCCACCGGCTCGTCCACAGGGGAGTCGGGCGGCGGCGGCGGAGTGGTCGTAGGCGACGCGCTCACCGTCTCGTCGCTGTCGCCGCCCTCCGCGTCGTCGCCCGGTCCGCCGACGAGCATGCGGTACAGAGCCGAACGCGCCCACAGCTCGTCGTGCGTCCCGCTCTCGACGGCGCGCCCGTCGGCGACGACGACGATGCGGTCGGCAAGGCTCAGCGTCGATCGCCGGTGCGCGATGAGGATCGTCGTGCGTCCGGCGAGGAGACGCGACAGCGTTGCGTGGATCTCCTCCTCGACACGCGCGTCGACCGAAGATGTCGCGTCGTCGAGGAGGAGGATCCGCGGATCGGTCAGCAATGCGCGTGCGAGCGCGACACGCTGTCGTTGACCCCCCGACAACGTGAGCCCCTGCTCGCCCACCACCGTCTCGTAACCGTTCGGCAGGCTCTCGATGAAGTCGTGGGCCTCGGCCGCTCTCGCGGCCGCGACGATGTCGGCGTCGGTCGCCTCGGGCCGACCGAACGCGAT
>CAZJSY010000256.1:0-4531 GCA_964548555.1 uncultured Burkholderiales bacterium | reverse complement strand
TGTCGACGGTGCTCAGCGTGCCGTCGAAGTCGAAGAAGACCGACGTCTCCGCGAGATCGAGACTGTGCGCGCGCATCGGCACCAGCGTACCGACGCCGCACCGCACACACTTCCGTGACCGCACCCGCGGCGAGGGCGGCCGTATCGTTGCGCCATGGAAACACGCGAGCGACCGGTCACCGTCGCCATCGTTCCGCACACGCACTGGGACCGTGAGTGGTACGCGCCGTTCCAGTCGTTCCGCCTACGGCTCGTCCACCTCATGGACGTCCTGCTGCCGATGCTGGAGCAGGACCTGTCGTATGCCCGGTTCCTCCTCGACGGCCAGACGGCGGTGCTCGACGACTATCTCGAGGTCCGTCCCGAGGCCGCGCCCGTGTTGCGTCGCCTGGCCGCGCAGGGCCGGATCTCCATCGGCCCGTGGTCGATCCTCATGGACGAGTACATGGTCTCCGGCGAGACCATCGTGCGCGACCTGCAACGCGGGATGGTCCGGGCCACCGAGCTCGGCGGGCCGATGGAGGTCGGCTATCTGCCCGACATGTTCGGACACGTCGCGCAGATACCTCAGATCCTGCGCTCGGCCGGACTGGAGCACGCAGTGGTGTGGCGCGGCGTTCCGAGCGCGATCCACCAGACGGCGTTCTGGTGGGAGGCGCCCGACGGCTCCCGTGTGCGAGCCGAGTATCTCTACGGCTCCTACTCCAACGGTCGCGACCTTCCCGACGACGCGAAGCAATTGGTCGCGCGCGCCCACGGGTACGAACTCGAGCTCGGCGACGCACTGCTTCCGGGCGGAGCCATGCTGCTCATGAACGGCACTGACCATCAGCTGCCGCAGCCGTGGCTCGGACGCGTGGTCGCGGAGGCCAACGCCGTCCAGAACGACTACCGGTTCGTCGTCACCTCACTGCCCGAGTACCTCGCCGGCCAGCCGGTCGCCGGGCTCGACACGTGGACGGGCGAGCTGCGTTCCGGCGCGCGCGCCAATGTGCTCATGGGAGTCGCGTCGAACCGCGTCGACGTGCACCAGGCCGCGGCGGCGGCCGAACGCGCGATCGAACGCCGGGCCGAGCCCCTGAACGCGCTTCTCCTCCCGGCCGGGTCGTATCCCGACGCGCTCCTCGACCTCGCGTGGGAACGTCTGGTGCTCAACTCGGCCCACGACTCGTCCTGCGCGTGCAGCCACGACGAAGTGGTCGAGCAGGTGCTCGTCCGCTACCACGAAGCCCGCCAGATCGGTGACGGGCTGACGCGCGACGCGTTGCACAATCTCGCGCGCGAGGTACAGGCGCCTGCAGCTTCCACAATCGCGGTCAACCCGACGGGCACGGATCGCAGCGGCCTCGTCGAGGCACGCGTGCCCGGCGACCGTTCTGCGCAACCTGTGCACTTCACGTCGCTCGACGGCACGCCCTGCCCTACACAGATCGTGCGGGTCGTCACGGGTCAGGGTTTCTCCGCAACCGTCGTCGGCGAGAAGGTCCGGTGGGTTCTCGAGATGATGCGGGGCGCCGAGTTCGCCGGTTCGGGGGTCGCCGGGTACGAACTGCGCGAACTCGACGACGGGTCGGTCGAGGTGGTGTTCCAGTCGGCCGCCCCCGGCGAGCCGACCGTCGACGACCTCGAGGACCTGCGAGACGAGGTGCTGCGGATCGGGAGCGTGGGCACGACGGTGCGGTTCCGCGCGCTGCGGCCGTCGACCACCGAAGTGGTGTTCCTCGCTCCCGACGTCCCGGCCTTCGGATGGCACACCTACACGGCAGCGGAGGGCGCCGGTCCACGAACCGCGTTGCGAGCGGGCGACGGAACACTCGAGAACGAGCATCTGCGTGTCCGTGTCGACGAAGCCGCCGGTACGTTCACCGTCACATCGGTCGACGGCATCGAGATGAGCGGGTGCAACCGCTACGTCGACGGCGGCGACGGGGGCGACACGTACAACTACTCGCCACCCGAACGCGACGTCATCGTCGATCAGCCGGAATCCGTGCGCATCTCCACGATCGAAGGCGGACCCGTGCGCGCCCGGCTCCTCGTCGAAGCGAGTTACAGCTGGCCGACACACTGCGTCGGCGACGAGCGCTCCTGCACCGAACGCAGCGAAGCCACCGCGACCGTCGACGTGAAGACATGGCTCGAGCTCCGCGCGGGTGAGCCGCTCGTCCGTGTGCACACGGAAGTCTTCAACGTGTGTCGCGATCACCGCTTGCGCGCGCACTTCCCGCTGCCGGCCCGCGTCGACGGCTCCGACGCGGAATGTGCGTTCGCGGTGGTCCACCGCGGGCTCGAGACCGAAGGTGGTCCGCACGAGACGCCGCTTCCCACGTTCGTGTCGCGTCGCTTCGTCGACGCCTCCGACGGCCGGCAGGGCCTCGCGCTGCTCCACGACGGCTTGCTCGAGTACGAGGTGGTCGACGGACCGTCGGGTGGCCAGGAGCTCGCGCTCACGCTCCTCCGAGCCACCGGCTACCTCTCGCGTTCGGAGATCGCGTTCCGACCCAATCCCGCCGGCCCGCTCGACCCGCTCGTCGGCCCGCAGCTGTTGCGACCGCTGACGTTCGACTACGCGGTCGCGCCACA
This sequence comes from uncultured Burkholderiales bacterium, assembly GCA_964548555.1. Lineage (GTDB taxonomy): Bacteria > Actinomycetota > Acidimicrobiia > IMCC26256 > JAMXLJ01 > JAMXLJ01. The sequence goes on along the minus strand of CAZJSY010000256.1, from coordinate 1,948 downwards.
TGCGGGCGACTGGCGCGCCGCGAGGTTGTACGACCTGGCCGACACGTTCCTGGTGCCGCTCGAACGCGTGCGCGGTGGCGGCGTGTCGGGCGCGTCGCGCGCGCCGAAGGGATCGGCCCTACGCGTCGACGGCGCCGTGGTGTCGGCGGTACTCCGTGAGCCGGGCGGCCTCGTGGTGCGCGTCCACAATCCCGCGCCCGAGCCCGTCGACGTCGGCATCGAGCTCGCGGGTGCACCCGCACACGGCTGGCTGGTCGACCTGCGCGGCCGTCCGCTCGAACGCTTCGAAGGAACCGTCGCGCTCGCCCCACACCGGATCGCAACCCTGCGGCTCGACTGACCCGAAGCCAGCTTGTGTGGTTTCACGGCGCTATGTGCCTGCAATCCACACAAGGTCGAGGGGTTTCGTCAGTCGGCGGCGTCGAGGTAGGCCTCGGTCAGCCATTCGCGGAGTTCGTCGTCGACGTCGTCGACGCCGGTGAGCCGGATGACGTGACCACACCGCTGCGCTGAGACGCGCATCGTGCGGATGATCCTCGGATCGTCGACGACCCGCGGCAGCACGAGATAAAGGGAGAGGCTGCGCGCCATGGGACGCACCTCGGCGAGCTTGCGGTCCCGCTTGAGGAAGACGCCCACTTGTACGGAATCCGCGTGCAGCGGCCCGAGCGATTCGAGGTGCTCGACGATCGCGTCGTAGATCTCGCGCTGGACGGGTGAGCGGCCTCGGAACGTCTCCTCGACCGAACCGCCCGGAAGGCACGTGTGCGACTGGTTGGCACGGCCGAACTCGCGATCGCAGCGAGGACACGTCCAGCGCGGCATGGCGCGCCACAGTACGCGGGAGACACAACGCGCGGTGACGGAGTACAACGGCGCCATGGCCCACCCCCGCACGTTCCGTTTCGGCGTCGATCTCCACGCACCGCTCGACGGCACATCGTGGTCCGACTCCTTCCGTGAGGTGGAGTCCCTCGGGTACTCGACGGTATTCGTGCCGGACCACTTCGATGAGAGCATCGGTCCACTCACCGCGATGGCCACGGCGGCCGCAGTCACGTCGAGCGTCAAGGTCGGAACGCTCGTCCTCGACTGCGACTTCCGCCATCCGGCCGTGCTGGCACGCGAGCTCGCCACGATCGACCGGCTGTCGGGCGGCCGGCTCGAGGTCGGCATAGGAGCCGGGTGGAAACGCCTCGACTACGAACGGTCCGGGATCCGCATGGATCCGCCCAAAGTTCGCGTCGACCGGATGATCGAGCACGCGCGCGTGCTCAAGGGTCTCTTCGACGGTGGGCCCTTCACCTTCCACGGTCAGCACTACGACATCACCGACCTCGAGTGCCTTCCGCCGCCGCATCGTCCCGGTGGTCCGCCGATCATCGTCGGCGGCGGCGGCCCCCGCGTGCTGCGCTTCGCCGCTGCCGTCGCCGACATCGTCGGGATCACCGCATCGATCCACTCGGGTGAGATCGACGTCGCGGCGGCGCACGACGGTCTGCCGGAACGCATCGACGAGAAGATCGCGTGGGTCCGTGACGCGGCCGGCGCGCGCTTCGACGACCTCGAGCTCAACATGTGGCTGGCCGTTGCGGAGGTGACCGACGACAGCGCGGGGACGGGCAAGCTGCTCGGTGCGTTGTTCGAGGCCGACGGCAAGACCGTGCTCGAATCGCCCCTCACGCTCGTCGGGAATCACGACGAGATCGCGCAGCGGTTGCACGAGCGCCGCGAACGGTGGGGACTGTCGTACCACGTCATCCCGGGCGACAAGGCCCGCGACTTCGCACCGATCGTGGCACAGCTCACTGGGACGTGATCGAGGTGACGAAGCGCGGACCTTGACCCGCTACCGCTGTCGACTCAGGTCTCAGCCGGTCGGCGAGTGTCAAGTGGATTCGCCCGGAGTGCTCGCACCGCCGGACGCAGTGGTGCAGTCCGAGCGCGC
>CAZJSY010000255.1:0-4531 GCA_964548555.1 uncultured Burkholderiales bacterium | reverse complement strand
TGGGTCGCCGCCCGGAGCGACGACCTGGCAGGCGGCCGTTGCGGTGATGGCCGCGACGACCAGCGCGACGATGCGACGTCGGGCGCGAGACCCTGTCCGACCGAGCGCTACCGCCATGACTCCCCCCGATGCCCCATTGCGACGGTCGTCGCCGTTGAAGTTCGAGCGTTCGCTCTAACTTCAGCGATCGTTCTAACTTCTGCGGGCCTGCCCGTCAACCCCCGAGCCGGTGCGCGTGCCGTCCTCGGTCACGCGGAGCCCCGGCGCGCTCCCATCGCCGGGCCGAGGCGCGTCGCGGCGTCGAGGCGGATCACCTCACCGTTCAGGTACGGGTTGCGAATGATCGCCTCGACGAGCAGGGCGAACTCCTCCCTCGAAGGCGCTGATCGATGCCGTCTGGACGATGACGCCTCGTTGGCCGTCGTCGTCGGGCTCGTTGTCGGCGAACGCGGCCGCCGCGAGTCGGGCGAGGTTGAACGGTCCGACCACGTGGAGTTCGAGGTTGGCCAGGAGGACGTCCTTGGGGATGGGCGAGCCCTGCGCGTCGACGAGCCGCGGGCTCCTGATAACGACACCGGTGGCGCTGATCGCGATCGAAAAGACACCGAGCGATGCGGCTGTCGAGATGGCCGCCGACACGGCGTCGTCGTCGTTGCTGTCGCCGGTGATCGCGGTGACGCGATCTCCGAGCTCGGCCACCAGTGCGGCGGACCGTTGCGCGTCCGGGTCGAGCACCACGACACCGACGCCGAGGCCGGCGAGTCGACGCACCGTGGCGCCGCCGAGTCCTCCCGCGCCACCGGCCACGACAGCCGAGCGGTCCTCGAGTCGCATCAGCCCGCGGCCGCGGCAGCGCGGACCGCGGCGATGATGCCTTGGTAGCCGGTGCAGCGGCAGAGATTGCCCGACAGCATCTCCCGGATCTGCTCGTCGGACGGGTTCGTGTGCTCGCGCAGGAACGCGGTGACACTGACCACGAAGCCCGGCGTGCAGAAGCCGCACTGCAGCCCGTGGTGGTCACGAAACGCAGCCTGCACCGGCGACAGTTCGCCGTCCGGCCCGCTCAGTCCCTCGATGGTCGTGACATCCCGGCCATCGGCCTGCACGGCGAACAGGAGACACGCACGCACGGCCTCGCCGTCGAGAAGGACCGTGCACGCGCCGCAGACACCGTGCTCGCACCCCAGGTGCGTCCCGGTGAGTCCGCACCGCTCACGAAGGAAGTCCGCGAGCGTGAGTCGCGCGGGCACGGTGGCGCGACGAGTCTCACCGTTGACGTCAAGCTCGATGGCGAGCTGATCCATGACGCGCCTCCTCAATTGCGAGTCGCCACGCGCTCGTTGCCATCGCGGCGCCGACTCGGCGCCGGTACGCCGACGACCCGTGGAGGTCCGACGGCACCGAGTCGAGCATCGAGACGGCGAGGTGACCGACCTCGTCGTGGTCGACGTCGTCGACGCGTGTGCCCAGCAGTGCGGTCTCCGCGACGCGTGCGCGTTCCGGCGTTGCACCGAGCCCCAGCAAGCCGATGCCACAGCGGCGAACGCGGTCGTCCCCGTCGATCTCCACCGCGACCGCCGCGCCCGCGATGGCGAAGTCGCCTTGCCGCCGGGCGAATTCGCGGATCGCAAACCCGCATCTTCCCGTCCACACGGGAAAGACGACGCCGGTCAGGAGCTCGTCGTCGGCGAGTGTGGTCGACCACGTGCCCGTGAAGAGCTCGGTGGCGGGCACAGTGCGCCACCCGGTCGGCGACAGCACTTCGAGTTCGGCATCGAGCGCGATCGCGACGGCGGGGTACTCGGCGGCCGGGTCCGCGTGCGCGATGGAGCCGCCGATCGTGCCGCGGTTGCGGATCTGGAAGTGCCCGATCAGGGGCGTCGCCCGGGCGAGAAGTGGGACTGACGAGGTGACCTCCGCGGAACGCTCGACCGCGGCCTGCGTGGTCGCGGCACCGATCCGAAGGGAGCCGTCGGCGCGTTGGATGCCGCGCAACTCCTCGACACTTCCGAGGTCGACGAGGTGGTCGAAGACCGCCAGGCGCAAGGCGAGCATCGGTACGAGGCTCTGCCCGCCGGCGAGCAGCTTCGCCGTGTCCCCGAGATCGGCGAGCAACGACGCCGTCTCCTCGGCGGTCCTCGGCCTGTGGTATTGGAACCGTGCCGGCTTCACCGCGCGCTCTCGATCAGCTCGACGATCGCCGCCGGCGTCAGTGGGAGTCTCGTGATCTCGGCGCCGAACGGCTCCAGTGCATCGGCAACCGCGTTGACGACGGCCGGCGGTGCACCGATCGCACCCCCTTCGCCGACGCCCTTGAACCCGCCCGGACCAGGTGCCTGCGTTTCGATGTGCCCGTACTCGATCACCGGAACCTCGGTCGACGTGGGCAGGAGGTAGTCCATGAACGTCGTGGTGAGCGGGTTCCCGTCCTCGTCGTAGGCGAGGTGTTCGTACAGCACGCCGCCGATTCCTTGCACCGTTCCGCCCGCGATCTGTCCCTCGACGACGTTGGGGTTGATCATCGGGCCGCAGTCCTCGCTGACGATGTAGCGGAGCAGCGCGACGTCGCCTGTCGTCACATTCACTTCGCATGTACAGACATGCGTGGCGTTGGCCCAGATCATGGGGCTTCCTGCGCGGTACCGGGCGGTGGCCTCCAACCCGGCGGGAACGCCCTCTGGCAACTCGGAAGACTTGAAATACGCAATGTCGGCGATCTCGGCGAACGAGACTCCGACGACGGGCGTACCGCGCACATGGGCGCGGCTGCCGGAGAGCTCGATGTCGTCGGGTGACGCCTCGAGCCGTTGCGCGGCGATGGCAACGATGCGCTCGCGCAGCAAAGCGGCGGTCTCACCGACGGCTCCGGCGAGCATCGAGCCGCTGCGGCTGCCGCCGGTGCCGGCGCCGAACGGCGTGACCGCGGTGTCGCCTTGGATGGTGTGCACGTCGGCGATGTCGACGCCGAGCGCGTCGGCGGTGAGTTGCACCACCGCGGTCTCGAGGCTGTTGCCGGTCGAGCCACCCGCGACGTACACGTTCACCTTGCCCGACGGCTCGACGCGGATCGTGGCCCCTTCGGTGCCGTAGAACGGCATCGCGCTCGTCGTGGGCTCGACGTAGGTGCATGTCCCGACACCGAGATAGCGACCATGGGCACGCGCCTCGCGCTGCTCGCGGCGAAAGGCGTCGTAGTCGAGCATCGCCAACGCCTGTTCGAACGTCTCCGCAGGCGTGATGTCGCTGTACGGCATGCCGTTCGGGTTCGCGCACGGCAGCTCGTCGCGGCGCAACAGGTTGCGCCGCCGCAGCTCGACCGGATCGATCCCGATGCGGCGCGCCGCGATGTCGAGCAGCACCTCGCGGGCGAGCGATTCGAACTGCCAGGGGCCCCGGTAGGCGATGCGCCCCGACGTGTTGGAGAACACCGATGTGGTGCGCCAGCCGGCGCGAGGCACGCGGTACGGGCCCGGCAACAGCATGCCGACCGCGGTAGCAGTGCCGACGGGCCAGGGTGTCGGGTAGGCGCCGACGTCCTGGACGTGGTCGATGTACGCGCCGACGATGCGGCCGTCTCCGTCGAAGCCCATCCGCACGGCGCCGTGCTCGTGGCGCGACATGCCGGCCGACATGAGGTTCTCGCGGCGGTCCTCGATCCATTTCACCGCCGACCGCAGTTGCACCGCGGCGAGCGCGATGCACAGGTCCTCTCGCAGGGGTACGACCTTTTCGCCGAAGCCGCCGCCGGTGTCGCGCATGATCACGCGAACTTGGTGCTCGCCGATGCCGAGCAGACGCGCCAGGACCATCCGCACCTCGTGGGGCGCCTGTGTCGCCGCCCACACGGTGAGCTCGTCGCCAGACCATTCGGCGACGATGCCGCGGGTCTCCATGGGCACGGGTGCGTATGCCTGTTGGTGGATCGTCAGCTCGACGTCGTGCGTTGCGGAACTGAGCGCGTCGGCGAGCTCAGCCCGAATCACCCCACCGAGTGATCCCGCCACGTTGCCCCTGTACGCCTCGTGCACCAGCGCGTCGGACGCCTCGGCGTGTGCGTAGTCGACGATCGCAGGGAGAGGGTCGTAGTCGACGTCGAGGAGATCGGCCGCGTCCTCGGCGACGTAACGGTCGATTGCGACGGCCAACGCCACTGGATCGCCGACGAAGCGAACTTCACGCTCCGCGAGCGGCGGCCGCGGCGTGTCGGGCACATCGTTGCCCATCGACGTGTACCAGTACGGGTGGGCCGCCGCGTTGAGTTCATCGGCGGTGAACACGGCGCGCACCCCCGGAACCGCCAGCGCCGCGGTCGCGTCGATGCCCTGAATCCGGGCTCGCGCGAACGGACTCCGCACGAAGCAGCCGTGCAGCATGCCGGGACGGCTGATGTCGTCGACGAACGTGCCGTGACCGGTGAGCAGTCGGGGATCCTCCACGCGGTTGATCCGTGTCCCGACGTAGCGGCCGGCACCGAAGTTCGAGCTCATCGAGAACCCATCAGGTGCCCGCGAGCCGCTCGATGACCGGGGCG
>CAZJSY010000254.1:0-4550 GCA_964548555.1 uncultured Burkholderiales bacterium | reverse complement strand
TCGTCCTTCACGACCTTGCCGGTGGCGTTCATGGGCAGCGCGTCGACGAACTCGACGACGCGCGGCGCCTTGTAGTTCGCCATCTCGCGGCGCGCCCAGTCGATGATCTCGGCGGACTCCACCGGCGGACCTGCGCTCGGCACGACGAAGGCCATGCCGACCTCACCGAGCCGCTCGTCGGGAATCCCGATGACCGCCACCTGCGCGATGCGGGGATGACGCAGCAGCAGGTTCTCGATCTCGGCCGGATACGCGTTGAACCCGCCGACGATGAACATGTCCTTGATCCGGCCGACGATTCGCAGGTAACCGTCGTCATCGATGGTGCCGAGGTCACCGGTGTGCAGCCATCCGCCGGCGTCGAGCGCGACCGCGGTCGCCTCCGGATCGTCGAGGTACGCGCGCATGACCGTCTCGCCCCGCACGACGACCTCACCCGGTTCCCCGGTCGCCGCGTCGGCGCCCGACGAGTCGACCGTGCGCACCTCGAAGCCGGGCCAGGGCACACCGACTGTCGTGGCGATGTGCTCGAAGTCGTCGTCGGGCTTGCTCCCCGTCACGGTGCCGGCCTCGGTGAGCCCGTATCCCGTCAGGATCCGTTCGAACGGCAGCTCTTCACGCACACGCCGGATGAGCTCGACGGGGATGTCGGCCGCGCCCGTCACCGCGAGTCGGAGGCTCGCGACGTCGCGCTTCGCGCGGTCGGGATGGTCGAGCAGGGACTGGTAGACGGTCGGGGGGCCGGGAAGCACGCTGATTCGCTCACGTTCGACGATGTCGAGCACGACCGCCGGGTCGAACACCGCCAGCGGGAAGATCGTCGCGCCCCGCATCAATGACGCGAGGCAGCCCGCCTTGTAGCCGAAGATGTGGAAGAACGGGTTCACGATGAGATAGCGGTCGCGGGCGCGCAGGTCGGCCCAGTCGCACCAGTCGAGGTACGCACGCAGCGTCTGGCCGTGCGTCATGACGACACCCTTGGGACTTCCGGTCGTGCCGGACGTGAACACGACGTCGCTCGGGTCGTCCGGTCCGACGGACGACCGGCGCGCGTCGACATCACGATCGGAAACCGACTTCCCGAGCGCGAGGAAGTCGTCCCATGAACGCGCGTCGTGCGCGTCGCCGGACAGCACGATGGTGTGCTCGAGCGAGGGGAGCGGGATCCCTGCCTCGGCGAGCAGCGCCGGGTAGTCGGTGTCGAGGAAGCCGCGCACTGTGAAGAGCACACGTGCGTTGCTGCGGGCGAGCACGTACCCCGCCTCCGCTCCGCGAAAACGCGTGTTGACCGGTACGAGGACGCCACCCGCGGACGTGACGGCGAGGGCGGCGACGATCCACTCGAGGGAGTTCGGGGCCCACACCGCGAGGCGGTCGCCCCGCTCGATTCCCACCGCGAGGAGCGCGCAGGCGGCATCGTCGACCATGGCCACGAGCTCGCCGAAGGTGACCCGCCGCGCACCGTCGACCACCGCCTCGCCCGAGCCGTCACGGCGCGCCGCGTCCCGGACCATGGCGGGAATCGACGGCCACGTGACCTCGCTGCGCACCTGGCAACCCCCTGTCGAGCGTGCGAGCACGCTACCAGGCTCGGAAAGTACATTTCCAGTACGCGAGTATCCCGTTCTCAATGCTATGGAGACGCCATGTCGCCCGCGCGCCCGCTTCCCGAGCTGACCCCGATGAACCAGTGGTTCTGGACCTCGGGAGCCGACGGCAACCTCAGGATCCAACGGTGCACCGACTGCAAGACGTTCGTGCACCCGCCGGTCCCGATCTGCCCCGCCTGCCGCAGTCGGGAGTCGGAGCCGGCAGTCGTGTCGGGTCGAGCGACGGTTGTCGGCTTCACGGTCAACTCCCGTCAGTGGCTGCCCGACTTCGAGCCGCCGTACGTCGTCGCCAACGTCGCGCTCGCCGAGGACCCGATGGTCCGGCTCACGACGAACATCGTCGGGTGCGAGCCCGACGACGTCACCATCGGCCAAGAGGTCGAGGTGCGCTTCGAGCAGCAGGAAGACGTGTGGATCCCGCTGTTCGCGCCGACCGGCAACACCGAGATCGTCAATCCCGTACCCGAACCGCAGCGTCCGACACCGCGGATGCCCACGAGCGACGACCGCTTCGAGAACCGCGTCGTGCTGTCGGGGGTCGGTCGTTCCGCGCTCGGTCGCCGGCTGATGCGCGAGCCGCTCTCGCTCGCAATGGACGCGTGTCTCGCAGCGGTGGCCGACGCCGGCCTCGAGCTGTCCGACATCGACGGCTTGTCGACGTACCCGGGGCCGGGGGCGATGGGCATGACCGAGGGCGGCGTGACCGCGGTCGAAGAGGCGTTGCGCATCAGGCCGACGTGGATCAACGGCGGCATGGAGCTCCCCGGCCAGGGCGGTGCGGTCATCGCGGCGATGCTCGCCGTCGCGAGCGGGCTGTGCCGTCATGTCCTGTGCTTCCGGACGGTGTGGGAGTCGACGTACGCGACCCTGGGTCTCAATCCCGGCATGGGCGGGCGTGTGTCCGGTCCGCTCTACGAGTGGCGCGCACCGTTCGGCGCGATGTCCGCGGCGCACTGGATCGGCATGAATGCCAACCAGTACCTGCACCGCTACGGCGCGACCCGGGAGATGCTCGGCTGGATCGCCGTCAACGGACGCGCGAACGCCGGCCGCAACCCGGCGGCGATCTACCGCGACCCGATGACGATCGACGACTACTTCGCAGCCCGTCCGATCACGAGCCCGTTCGGTCTCTACGACTGCGACGTGCCGTGCGACGGAGCGGTCGCGATCGTCGTCTCCGACGCATCGGTCGCGGTCGACCTTCCGAAACCGGCGATCCGGGTCGACGCGGTCGGCACGCAGATCAACGAGCGGATCTCGTGGGAGCAGGACACGATCACGCACGAACCCCAGGTGCTCGGACAGGCCGCGCATCTCTGGACCCGCACGAGCCTGCGGCCGTCCGATGTCGACCTCGCGCTCGTGTACGACGGCTTCACGTTCAACGCGATCACCTGGTTGGAAGCGCTCGGCTTCTGTGGCCTGGGCGAGGCGATGGACTGGCTCGACGGAGGTCGGCGCATCGCGCTCGACGGCGAGGTTCCCGTCAACCCGCACGGCGGGCAGCTGTCGGAAGGCCGATTGCACGGTTTCGGGTTCCTCTACGAGGCGATCGTGCAGTTGCGTCACGAAGCCGACGCACGCCAGGTCGCGAACGCGCGTACGGCCGTCGTCACGTCTGGCGGCGGCACACCGTCGAGCGTGCTGTTGTTGCGCCGCGACGACTGACGCCGGAGCCGATCAGTCGCCGCGCAGCTCGCGCCGCAGATCCACCTTGCGGATCTTGCCCGCCGCCGTACGCGGGAAGTCGGTGGCGATTCGGAGCTCTTCGGGCCACTTCTGCCGGGCGACGCCGATCTGGTCGAGGTGCGCGGTGATGTCGCTCAGCTCGATGGAGTCCACGCCCGCGGCGAGCCTGACGATCGCGCACGCGTGTTCACCGAGCCGAACGTCCGGAGCCGCCACGACCGCGACCTCCGCGATCTGCGGGAGCGTCGCGATCGCGCCCTCGATCTCGGCTGCGGAGAGGTTCTCGCCACCCCGGATGATGACGTCGTTCAGGCGGTCCGTGATCGTCAGGAACCCGTCGGTGTCGAGCACACCCATGTCGCCGGTGCGATACCACCCGTCGTCGTCGAACGCGGCCGCGCTGAGCGCGGGATCGGTGTAACCCAGGCAGAGGTCGGGACCCCGCGACCAGATCTCACCCGGCTCGCCCGTGCCGACCGGCCGACCTTCGGCGTCCAGCAGCCGGATCTCGACGCCGGTCAAAGGGCGCCCGTCGGTTCCGTGTCGCTTGTCGGCCGGATCGTCGAACGTGCAACCGGTGATCGACGGATGCTCGGTCGACCCGTAGGCGCGGATGATGGTGATGCCGTGCGCGGCTGCTCGTTCGGCGAGCGCCGGCGACACCGGTGCGCCGCCCAGCCCGACGCGAGTGATCCGCCGCGCGTGCTCGGGCGTGAACCCCGGATGGTCGAGGAGGCCGGCGAGGAACACGGCCGCGCCCGTTCCCGCACCGATACCGGCTTCCATCATGATCTGGAGCGCCCGGCCTGGATCCCACCGGTCGATGAGATGGATGTCGCGTCCGAGCTCCATCGGGCTCAGCACCGCGCCGAGCATTCCGGTCGCGTGCGTCACGGGGGAGCCCATGAGATTCGGTGGTGCCGCCGCGACCATGGGGCGCATGTGCAAGAGCTCGGCGAGCAGCGTGCGGTGGCTGTGCATCACGCCTTTGGGGTCGCTCGTCGTTCCCGATGTGTAGGCGAGCACGCAGACGTCGTCCGCGTCGACGCCTTCGACCCGCGTCAGGGGAGCGGCACCTTCCACGACGGCCCAGCCGGCGCGTCCCACGCGGCCACCGTCGCCGCCGCCGACGCCGGTCGATCCGACGACGATGTGGAGCGCCAGATCGGGAAGTTGCTCCGGTGCGGCACCGTCGACGATGTCGCAGTAGTCGACGTGCCCGTACCGATCGGCGGAGATGTACGCCCG
>CAZJSY010000253.1:0-4564 GCA_964548555.1 uncultured Burkholderiales bacterium | reverse complement strand
CGGCGACATCCCGAGCGCCCAGAGATCGGCCGCGGTCTCCTCCACCGCGGTCATCCCGGGCAGAGCCGGGGCGTCGGCGCCGACCACGAGACCCGGGAGCCGTTCGACAACGACGCCACCACGCCGTTCGGGTGCCGCGTCCCGCACGGCACCCGCGGCCCACAACGCGTCGCGGCGGTCGCGACCGAAGCAGTGCTCGAAGGCACCTGACGTCGCGAGCGCCTCGATCGCGTCGACGGGCGGCGCGGTGCGGTGCACGAAGTCCTCCAAGGTGGTGAACGGCGCGCGGGCGCGTTCCTCGTCGATGCGGTCGAGGAGCGATTCACTCAGCCCGCGCACGTAGCGCAGACCGGTCCGCACCGCACGCGTCGACGGATCCGCGTGCCATCCCGGCTGCGGGAACCCGACGGGCCCTGCTGCCTCGGTACGCGCCTCGAGCGTGCAGTCCTTCCGTGACGCGTTGACGTCGGGGCCGAGCACCTCGACACCGTGACGGATCGCGTCGCGCACGATCGTGTGCGGGGAGTAGAAACCCATCGGCTGCGCGTTGAGCAGCGCGCACGCGAACTCGGCCGGATAGTGCAGCTTCATCCACGAGCTGGAGTAGACGAGATAGGCGAAGCTCACGGAATGGCTCTCCGGAAAACCGAAGTCGGCGAAAGCCTCGAGCTTCTTGGCGATGTCGGCCGCGGTGTCGCCCGTGATGCCGTTGCGTTCGAGACCTTGGAGCAGCCGCTCGCGCATCTGTGCCATGCGCGCGTGCGAACGCTTCGAGCCCATCGCCTGGCGGAGCTGGTCGGCCTCGCCGGGCGTGAACCCGGCCGCGTCGATGGCCATCTGCATCAGCTGCTCCTGGAACAGCGGCACGCCGAGCGTCTTGCGCAGACACATCTCCAGAAGCGGGTGCGGATAGGTGACCTGCTCCTCCCCACTGCGCCGGCGCAGGTAGGGATGCACCGATCCGCCCTGGATCGGGCCCGGGCGGATCAGCGCCACCTCGACCACGAGGTCGTAGAAGTCGCGCGGTCGCAGCCGGGGCAGCGTCGCCATCTGGGCCCGGCTCTCGACCTGGAACACGCCGATCGTGTCGGCCGCGCACAACAGGTCGTACACCTCCGGTTCCTGCGGGATCTCGGCCAGATCGATCTCGATGCCTTCGTGCTCCCGCACGAGGTCGACCGCCAGGTGCAGCATCGTCAACATCCCGAGACCGAGCAGGTCGAACTTCACCAGGCCCGCGGCCGCGCAGTCGTCCTTGTCCCACTGCAGCACCGACCGGTTCTCCATGCGCGCCCACTCCACCGGGCAGCACTCGACGAGCGGACGGTCCGCCATCACCATGCCGCCGGAGTGGATGCCGAGATGGCGCGGGAAGTCGAGCACCTGCGCGGCGAGCTCGAGCACGATTTCCGGGGCCGGTGGGGCGCCGTCGGAGTTCACGAAATCGTCGAACGCTCCCTTGCTCGAACGCCACCGGTCGATCCAGCGCGTCAACGCGTCGGCGTGTCCGGGTGACAATCCGGCGACCTTCGCCATCTCGCGCAGCGCCGAGCGGGGACGGTACGTGATGACGTTGGCGACTTGCGCGGCGCGATCGCGTCCGTACCGTTCGTAGACGTACTGGATCACCTCTTCCCGACGTTGGTGCTCGATGTCGAGATCGATGTCGGGCGGACCGTCGCGTTCCGGTGACAGGAACCGCTCGAACAGCAGGCCGAGACTCACCGCGTCGGCCTTCGTGACACCGAGCGCATAACAGACCGCGCTGTTGGCGGCACTCCCCCGACCCTGGCAATAGATGTCGTTGGCGCGACAGAACTCGACGATGTCGGACACGAGCAGGAAATAGCCGGGGAACCCGAGCTCCTCGATGACCTGCAGCTCGTACTCGATCTGACGCATCGCGTCGGTGTGACGAGGATGTGTCGACGGGTACCGTCGCGCCGCACCCCGTTTCGTGAGCTCACGCAGCCAGCTCATGTCCGTATGACCGCGCGGCACGTCGTGGTCCGGAAGGTTCGGTGCTGCATGACGAAGGTCGAACGCGGCCTGCGCGGCGATCTCGACCGTTCGCTCGACCGCACCCGGATAGCGGGCGAAGCGTCGCCGTTGCTCGGCCGGGCTGCGCAGGTGCGCGAGCGGCGACGCGGGCAACCACCCGTCGAGCTCGTCGAGCGAACGGCGCGACCGGATCGCGGCGAGCGCGTGTGCGAGGCGTCGTTGGCGTGGTGTCGCGTAGTGCACGTTGTTGGTCACGACCACTTCGACACCGGCCGCGGCGGCCAACGCGGCGAGCGCGTCGTTGCGGTGCCGGTCGAGTGGGTCGCCGTGGTCCCACAGCTCGACGAGCACGCGGTCGCGCCCGAACCCTTCGACGAGAGAGTCGAGCGCGCGGCGGGCCGCAGCGGGCCCATCGCGCGTCAACGCGGCGGGTACCGTCCCCTTGCGGCATCCCGTCAGCACGAACCAGCTGTCGTTCGCTCCCGATGCGCGGTTCCCGGTCGCGTGCACGCCCGCGCGCGCCGCATCCGCGAGTGACGGGAGGTCGAAACGCGCCGCGCCCTTCTCGCCTCGTAGCTGCGCGTCGCTGATCGCCCGCGCAAGCCGCGCGTACCCCACCGGCCCGTCGGCGAGCACGATCACGTGCTCCCCCTCGGGATCCGCCTCGCCGTGTTTCCTGGTCGCGCTCGCAAGCTCGCCGCCCCGCAGGGTGAGCTCGGCGCCGAAGATGGTCGGCAATGCCAGTGCACGCGCGGTCTCGGCGAAGCGCACGATGCCGTAGAACCCGTCGTGATCGGTGATCGCGAGCGCGCAGAGCCCGAGCGCCACCGCCTCCTCGACGAGCTCCTCGGGATGGCTCGCGCCGTCGAGGAAGGAGAAGTTGGTGTGACAGTGCAGCTCCGCGTACGCGTGTGTCTTCATCAGTCGTATACGGCTTCGAGGACGGCTCGACCGCGCTCGAGCGCGAGCAGGCACGCGATGTCGACGCCACCGGTGCGCACGACGACCTGCCAGCGCGCGTGCCGGCGCTGCCCGACCGGGTCCCACCACCGCACGTCGTGCAGCCACGGGCCGGCCCACGCGACCACCGGACCACCTCCTCCCGGCAACGCCGTGCTGCGGACCTCCCCGGGGGCGCCCGACGCGTCACCCCGACCCGACACCGTGAGCGCGGCCCCGTTGCGATCGAAGAGCTCGGCGGGAACGGGCGGGTCGAGCACGCGGGCCGGCGCGGGGTCCGGCACCGCGCCGGGCCACGGCCCCGCCTGCCGGAAGTGCTGCGGCTCGCGCGGCTCCCCCCACGGCACCCACCGGATCCGTTCCGCGGGCGTACGCCCACCCTGCACGACCGGCGTCACGACCGCGTCGGGACCGAGGAGCCCCTGCACTCTGGCGAACGTGCGCGCCGCGCGGTCGGCCGCGACCGCGTCGCCTCCCCAGAATCCGAGCTGACGGCCGGTCGCCGCCACGACCTCCTCGGGAACCAGACGCAACCGCGTGAGCCCACCCGTCACTGCATCGGCGGCGAGGAGCTCGGCGTCGTGCCGGCGCGCGTGTGCGCCGGCTCCACCGGCTGCACCGCCCGCGCCGTTGCCCGTCGAGAGGCTCCCCTCGCTCGCGGCCAGCCAGCCCTCGAGCTGCCAGCGGACGCGCTCCGCCAATGCACCGGGCGTGAGTGCCCGGTCGTGGCGCCAACAGCGCGAGATCACCTCGCCGTGCTCGGTCTCCGCCTCGACGATCACCTGCGTGCACGCGAGTCCGTGCGCGGCGAGTGCGGTGAGCAGATGGTCGGCCATCGTCTTGGCGACGAACGTGGCCACGTCGACCCGTTCGGCCGGCGGCTCGAACTCGTGCGTCTCGACGAGCTCGGGCGGCGGAGGACCGAGCACCGGTGGGCGCAGGTCGAAGCCGCGCGCGAGCCGGTGGGCGCGTGCACCCGCCGGACCGAAGCGCGCGAGCACCGACGCCGCCGGCAGCGCGGCGAACGCGTCGAGGGTGCGAAGCCCGAGCCGTACGAGCAGATCGGCCAGCTCGGGATCGCCGATCACGCGAACCGGCCACGACGCGAGGAACTCCCGCGTCGCACCGTCGGGCACGATCGTGTCGTGACGCGCCGCGAGCCGTGCCGCGAACCGGCTCCCCGCGATCCCCACCCGCGCGGGCACGTCGTCGAGCCCGGCCGACACGATCGCGGCACGAACCCGCGCGACCAACGGCTCGTCACCGCCGAAGTAACGCGAAGGCCCGCGGGTGGGAAACGACAGCCGTCCCGGCCGCTCGAGCTCGACACGCGGCGTGAGCTCCTCGATCGCGCGCGCCAGCACCTCGAAGGTCCTCGCCTCCGCCGCGACGTCGGCTTCGCGCACGATCACACCGGGACAGCGGGCCTCCGCTTCACGACGGCGCAGACCGGGCACCACCCCCGCCGCCCTGGCTTCGCTCGATGCGGACCGTACCGACCCGGCGCGACCCGAGCCGGGCGGCTCGAGCACAACGACCGGATGATCGCGACATTCGGCATCGACTCGCCGTGCGACGACGACGGGCCAGTCGGGCCACCACA
>CAZJSY010000252.1:0-4571 GCA_964548555.1 uncultured Burkholderiales bacterium | reverse complement strand
TTCGCCGCGCGCTCGAGGTCGCGGTCGCGGGTGGCCATCATCTGCTGCTCGTCGGGCCACCGGGTGTCGGCAAGACGATGCTCGCCCGTCGGGTCACGACGATCATGCCGGTGCTCCAGACCGAACAGGCGCTCGAAGTGACGCGCATCCACTCTGTCGCCGGCACGGTGGAGAGCGGCGTCCTCGTCACCCGGCCGCCGTTTCGCGCCCCGCACCACACCGCCTCCACCGCGGCACTCGTCGGCGGCGGGTCCGGCCGACCGCGGCCGGGCGAGGTCACGCTCGCACACCGTGGTGTGCTGTTCCTGGACGAGCTCGCGGAATTCCCGCCGGTGGCGCTCGACGCGATGCGTCAACCTCTCGAAGAACGCGTCGTTCGCATCTCGCGGCAATCGTCTTCGCTCACGTTCCCAGCCGACTTCCTGTTGATCGCGTGCTCCAACCCCTGCCCGTGCGCGCAGGCACCACCGCAGTGCACGTGCAGTCCCGAGCGCGTGGCGCGCTACCGCAGACGGCTGTCAGCGCCGCTCCTCGACCGCTTCGACCTGCGGATGTGGGTCGGCACACCTGAGGCGGGCGACATCGCTGGTGAGCCGTCGTCGGTCGTGAAGGCGCGTGTCCACGAGGCCGTCGAACGCCAGCGGCAGCGCTACACCGATGTCCGGTGGCAACGCAACGGCGCGCTTCCGACGAACGGTTTACGCCGGCATGCGGCGCTTGGAGGCACTGCCCAACGCGCATGGCGCGACATCATCGAACAACGCGGGTTGACGGGTCGGGGCGCGACGGCCGTGTGGCGAGTTGCTCGGACGCTGGCCGATCTCGAGGGGGATGCAGACATCGGCACCGAGCATCTCGAGCGCGCGGTGATGATGCGTCAAGACGTCCCGTGAGCGACGCGAGCCGGGTGCCGCCCGACGAGCGTGTCGCCGCCGCGGCGTTGGTGGGCCTCAGAGGGATGACGCCCGCGCGTCTGCGTGCCGTGCTCGCCGAATGGCCGGACCCGTGCGACGCGGTTGCCGAAGTCGTGCGCGGCGGCGAACGCGTCGCCACAGTGCTCCGGCGCCTGCGCGCGAGTGCCCGCAGCGACGTCGACGCACTCGTGAGGGCATGGTCCGAAGACATCGACGTGGCCGCGGTTTCGCGCACGCTCACGCGGCGGCGGACGCACGTGCTGCTCGCGACCGATCCCGAGTACCCGTTTCCCGATGCCGTGCCGGGCCGACCCGCGGTCCTGCTCGTGGAAGGTGAACATCTCGATGCACTGTCCGCACCGCGCGTCGCCATCGTCGGGACGCGCGGCGCCTCCCCGCACGGATTGCACGACGCCTTCGAGCTCGGTGGGTTCCTCGCTCGCGCGGGCTGCACCGTCGTGAGCGGCATGGCGATCGGCGTCGACGCGGCGGCACACGAAGGCGCGCTCGATGGCGGCGGTAGGGCAGTCGGTGTGATCGCGACCGGACTCGACATCGTGTATCCACGGCGGCACCACATCCTGTTCGAACGCGTGAAACGGAACGGGTGCCTCGTCACCGAGTCGACGTTCGCCACGTTGCCCGAACCGAGCCGTTTTCCGGTTCGCAACCGGATCATCGCGGGCATCGCCGACGCGGTCGTGGTGGTCGAGGCAACGATCAAAGGTGGCGCGCGCATCACCGCGGAGCGCGCGCTCGAGTACGGCCGCCCGGTGCTCGCCGTTCCCGGTTCGCGACGCAACCCCGCGGCCGCCGGATGCAACGCGCTCCTCGCCGACGGCGCACATCCCCTGCTCGACCCGTCCGATGTTCTGCTTGCTCTCGGGATGACACCCGGTGCTCGTCGAGGGTGGGTGCGCAGCCCGACGCCGAGCGGGGACGCCCGTCGCTGTGTGGAGGCCTGCAGCGGCGAGCCGGTGACCGTCGACCAGCTCGCGAGTCGAACCGGCTTGGGAGCGGCCGAGCTCGCGAGTGCCGTCGCGGAGTGCGAGCGTCTCGGTGTGCTGCGCCGGAGCCGTGGCTTCTTGTGGCCGTCGTGAGGATGTGATGAAGGGTGAGGGTGCTGGGTGGTGCGTGTCGACCGGTGACGGGATGCGTCGCTCAAGTTCGACTGCGGGCGTTCCGACACTACGTTCGTGGATCGTCCACCGCGTCTCGAGCGCTGCCCGTACGACGCCACACCGATCGTCGCGGACGCGTATCCCGGGGGCTTCGTCGTGGTGTCGTGTCCGTCGTGCAACGCGGCATGGGAAATCCACAACCTGCTCGTGCTGAGGGTCAGCGAACCCGACTGGCACGCGGCCGAGGCGACCCGCGCCGCGCACTGACCGACCCCACACACCACGCCGCTACCGTGGATCCATGAGGTTCGAGACGACGCGGGCCCGCTGAGGTCCCTCGGTGCGCGATCCGGTCGACGACGGCCCGCACGAAGTGCGACACGTCCAGCCGTACCAGGCGGTCAAGCGCTATCGCTGTCCGGGCTGTGATCACGAGATCGAGCCGGGCACCGGACACGAAGTGGTGGTTCCCGTGGATGCGCCCGATCTCCGACGGCATTGGCACACGCCGTGCTGGGCGGCCGCGATGCGACGCCGCGCACATGCACCGCGCCGACGCCGTTGAATCGCGGCCGGCGCGGTGCCGGCTCAGAACGCCCCTTCGAGCACCTCGATCGCGAATCCACCGTCGGGACCGGGCGTTACCGACGCGACGTCGAAGCGGAGCTCGCGCACGGCGGCACGCTGCTCGTCGAGCCACTTGGCGGCGAGAATCCGCAGGCGCTGCCGCTTCCGGTGCGTGATCGCTTCGACCGGCGCACCGAACCGGTCGCTGCGTCGCGTCTTGACCTCGCAGAAGACGATGACGCGGGCACGCTCGAGGATCAGATCGAGCTCACCGTCGCGACAACGCCAGTTGCGGTCGACGACCCGGTAGCCCTGTTGCTCGTACCACCGCGCAACCGCCTCTTCCCCGCGTGCGCCGAGAGCTCGACGGGGGTCGGGGCGCGCGGCGGGGTGCTCACCGACGCCTGATGTCATGCGTGTCGGTCAGAGCTCCTTGCCCGCGAGCTCCTCGATGTTGACGTCCTTGAACGTCACGACCCGCACGTTGGCGACGAAGCGGGCGGGGCGATACATGTCCCACACCCACGCGTCCTGGAGGTTCAGCTCGAAGTAGACGCGCCCGTTCTCGTTGTGCACGTCCATCGAGACCTTGTTGGTGAGGTAGAAACGCCGTTCGGTCTCGACGACGTAGGCGAACATCGGCAGGACGTCGCGGTACTCCTTGTAGAGCTGCAGCTCGATCTCGGTCTCGTACCGCTCGAGGTCCTCAGCGCTCACGGGAACCTCCGCATCACCACGAGTGTACGCGGTGACCCGTCCCAAACCGGCGTGGTCCGCCCTTGCCGCCGAGGATCTTAGCTGTCCGAATCGCGCACTTCGTGGGGGATGGCGATATCCCGACGAGGAACGGTGTCCGGGTCAGACCCGCTTCTCCTTGACCTTCGCGGCCTTCCCGATGCGGTCGCGCAGGTAGTAGAGCTTGGCCCGCCGCACGTCGCCCCGGGTCGCCACCTCGACCTTGGCGATCGTCGGCGAATGGACGGGAAACGTACGCTCGACGCCCACGCCGAAGCTGACCTTCCGGACCGTGAAGGTCTCGTGGAGCCCGCTGCCCTGACGCCGAATCACGACGCCCTGGAACACCTGCGTGCGCTCCCGATTGCCTTCCACCACCCTGACGTGCACCTTCACGGTGTCGCCGGGCGCGAACTCGGGAACGTCGTCGCGAAGTTGCGCGCGGTCGACCAGATCGGTGCGGTTCATGACGCCAGACCCCCGGGGCATGTGACGCGGAGAAACCCTGAATTTAGCCGTTCCCACCAGCGCTGTCGGAACGAGCCTTCCCGTACACGGGAAGGTGGCGCCCGGTTCCCCCGAAGACGCCACACCGCCCGGGTTTCTGCCACTCGCGCCGACGGGTAGCGCCGCGAGAGGACGAGGGGAGGTGATGTCATGGCCCGCACCGCGAATTACGAGGACATGACCGTCGACGAGCTCCGCCGGGCGGCACGGGAACGCGGAATCTCGCGGACTTCGAAGATGCGCAAGAGCGAGTTGCTCGAAGCGCTCGGCTCCGACGGCGGTGGCCGTGCCGGCGACGGGCAGGACTCGCACGGCGAAGGCGTACGTCACAGCGCCGGGGATGCGGCCGAGCGCGGCAGCGAGCACCGCGGCCGGGAGATCCGCGGCCCCGACGAGCACGAGAGCCACCCCGGCGAGACGCTCGTCACGACCAACCACGACGTCATCCGGGCCTGGGCCGAGGCCAGGGGTGCGAAGCCCGCCACGGTGCCGGGCACGGAGCGGGGTGACCGCCTCGGCGTGCTGACGTTCGACTTCCCGGGATACGGAGGCGAGAACCTGCGCCACGTGACGTGGGATGAGTGGTTCCGGACGTTCGACGAGCGGGGGTTGCGCTTCATCTTCCAGGAGCACACGAGCGACGGGAAGGAGAGCAACTTCTTCCACCTCGAGAACCCCAACGTGCGGACGTAGCTGCGCCCTGGGCGGATGCCCGGGAGGGCGCAGC
>CAZJSY010000251.1:1847-4624 GCA_964548555.1 uncultured Burkholderiales bacterium | reverse complement strand
CCCTTCGGGCTGCTCCGCTCGCCGCCAGTTTGGTCGCGCTCGCCGAGCTCGCCGCCAGTTTGGTCGCGCTCGCGGAACTCGCCCGGTACCCTCCTCGGTGTGTCAGTGCTCGACGACATCATCGCGACGAAGCTCGACGAAGTGGCGGCGCTGCGCACGCGGGAGCGTGCGTTGCTCGATGCGGCCCGCGCCGCTTCCGCACCGCGCGACTTCGCCAGAGCGCTGCGGCGCGCCGACGGCACCCTGGCCGTCATCGCCGAGTGCAAGCGTCAATCCCCGTCGAAAGGCGAGCTCGCGCCCGACCTCGACCCGGCCGCCAGCGCGCTGGCGTACGAAGCAGGCGGTGCGGCGGCGATGTCGGTGCTCACCGATGCGCAGTATTTCGGTGGCTCGCTCGCGGACATGGAGGCAGCACGCGATGCGTCCACGATCCCAGTGCTGCGCAAGGACTTCACCGTCGATCCGCTGCAGATCGTGGAAGCCCGCGGCGCGGGCGCCGACGCCGTCCTGCTCATCGTCGCTGCGATCCCCGACGACGGTCTGCTCGCCGAGCTCCACTCGGTCGCGCTCGAGTGGGGCCTGTCGGTCCTCGTCGAGGCGCACAGCGACGACGAGGTCGAACGCGCACTGCGAGTCGACGCGCGGGTCGTCGGCGTCAACAGCCGCGACCTCACGACGTTCTCGGAGGATCTCACCGTCGCTCAACGGCTCGCCGACCGCATCCCCGGCGACGTGATCCGGGTCGCGGAGAGCGCGATCCGTTCCCGCGACGATGCGGCGCGCATGGCCGACGCCGGTTTCGACGCGGTGCTCGTGGGGGAGGCGCTGGTGCGCAGTCCCGACCCGTCGGCGTTGATACGCGAGATGACGAAAAGTCGGGTCGCCCGGCGCTGAACGCACGGGAAACCGTGGCCGCACGGCGGCCCGGTGCGCCAGACTCTCGGCCATGACTCGCTTCGATCTGCCCGCCGACAAGATGCCGACCGCATGGCGCAACGTCGTGCCGGAGCTGCCGGAGCCGCTCCAACCACCGCTGCACCCGGCGACGAAGGAGCCGGTCGGACCCGACGACCTGGTCCCGCTGTTTCCGATGGGACTGATCGCGCAGGAGGTGGCGTCGGAGCCGTGGATCGACATCCCCGGCCAGGTGCTCGAGGTGTTGCGCCTGTGGCGGCCCACACCCCTCGTGCGTGCCGAACGTCTCGAGCGCGCGCTCGGCACGCCCGCGAGGATCTACTACAAGGACGAGTCCGTCTCACCCGCCGGGTCGCACAAGCCCAACACCGCGGTGGCCCAGGCGTACTACAACGCGGTCGAGAACGTACGCCGTCTCACCACCGAGACGGGCGCCGGCCAGTGGGGCACTGCACTCGCGTTCGCCTGCCGCCAGTTCGACATCGAGTGCAAGGTGTACATGGTCCGGGCGTCGTACCAGCAGAAGCCCTACCGCCGCGTGTTGATGGAGACGTGGGGCGGCGACGTCGTCCCCTCGCCGGTGGATCAGCCCGACCATCCCGGTTCGCTCGGTCTCGCGATCAGTGACGCGGTTCGCGACGCGGCAACCCGCGACGATACGCATTATTCGCTCGGCTCCGTCCTCAACCACGTCTTGCTGCACCAGACGGTGATCGGGCTCGAGGCGAAGGAACAACTCGCGTTGGCGGGCGAGAGCGAGCCCGATGTCGTCATCGGAAGTTGCGGTGGCGGCTCGAACCTCGCCGGCATCGCGCTGCCGTTCCTCGCCGACGAGGGCGTACGGCTCGTGGCTGTCGAGCCGTCGTCGTGCGCGACGCTCACCGAAGGGCGCTTCGACTACGACTTCGGCGACACCGCCGGCATGACACCGCTCCTCCCGATGTTCACCCTCGGTCACGACTTCGTCCCACCGGCGATCCACGCCGGTGGGCTGCGCTATCACGGTGACGCTCCGATCATCTCCAACCTCGTGAAGAGCGGGCGGATGGAGGCGATCGCGTATCCGCAGGGCAAGACGTTCGAGGCCGCGTTGCAGTTTGCGAACGCCGAAGGCAAGCTGCCCGCGCCCGAGACCGGCCACGCGGTACGAGCCACCATCGACGAAGCACTCGCCGCGAAGGAGGCGGGCGAGGAGCGCGTGATCCTCTTCAACTACTCGGGCCACGGTCTCCTCGACCTCAGCGCCTACGACGATTACCTGCACGGCCGGCTCGTCGACGGGTGACGTGCCAGTGGCCCGTCGACGCGTCCAGTAGCGTGTCTACGTGTTCGTCAAGATCTGCGGGATCACGCACGAGGATGACGCGCTGCTTGCGGTCGCACTCGGCGCCGATGCGCTCGGGTTCGTGTTCGCGCCGAGCCGCCGGCAGATCCGGCCCGATCAGGCGGCCGAGATCGTGCGACGGCTCCCGCACGGCGTCGTCACCGTGGGCGTCTTCCGCGACGAACGCCCCGAGCGCATCGTCGAGATCGTCAATCGTCTGGGCCTCACCGGTGCGCAGCTCCATGGGCGCGAACCGCTCTCCGAGGTCCGCTGGGTACGCAAGCGGGTCCAGTTCGTGATCCAGGCGTTCGCGGCGGGTGACCCCGCGGTGAGCGCCGCGGCCAACGGCCCGGCCGACGTCGTGCTGATCGACTCGCCGCACCCTGGCTCGGGACGCGTGTTCGACTGGTCACTGGCCGAGGGCGCGCCCGGAGGCGCGCGGCTGCTCCTTGCCGGCGGCCTCAACCCCGACAACGTCGCCGAGGCCATCCGCCGCGTGCGTCCGTGGGGCGTCGACGTGTCGAGCGGCGTCGAGGCC
>CAZJSY010000251.1:0-1747 GCA_964548555.1 uncultured Burkholderiales bacterium | reverse complement strand
GTGCTCAAGCGCGAAGACCTCACGCACACGGGCTCCCACAAGATCAACAATGTGTTGGGTCAGGCGCTCCTCACGCGCCGCATGGGAAAGCGCCGCCTGATCGCCGAGACGGGCGCGGGCCAGCACGGTGTCGCGACGGCGACGGCCGCCGCGCTCTTCGGGCTCGAATGCATCGTGTTCATGGGCGCGGTCGACGTCGAGCGTCAGTCGCTCAACGTCTTCCGCATGCGGTTGCTCGGCGCCGAGGTGATCCCGGTTCATTCGGGCAGCGCAACCCTGAAGGACGCGATCAACGATGCGCTGCGCGACTGGGTGGCGACGGTGGAGACGACCCACTACTGCATCGGTTCGGTGGTAGGGCCGCATCCGTATCCGTGGCTGGTGCGCGAGTTCCAGCGCGTCGTCGGCGACGAGGCACGCGAGCAATGCCGTGTGCTCCTCGGCGACGATCCCGATGTCGTCGTGGCGTGCGTCGGCGGCGGATCGAACGCGATCGGCACGTTCGCCGGCTTCATCGACACACGGTCGCGTCTCGTCGGTGTCGAGGCGGCCGGGCTGGGGCTCGAGAGCGGGAAGCACGGCGCTTCGGTGAACCGGGGTGTTCCGGGCGTGTTGCACGGTGCAAAGTCGCTGTTCCTCCAAGACGAGCACGGCCAGATCCGCGAAGCGCACTCGATCAGCGCCGGGCTCGACTACCCGGGTGTCGGCCCGGAGCACGCCGCGCTGGCCGCGTCCGGGCGCGCGGAGTACGGGTGCGCCACCGACGACGAGGCGCTCGAGGCGTTCCAGGTCCTTTCCGTCAACGAGGGAATCGTCCCGGCGCTCGAGCCGTCCCACGCGCTCGCGTGGGTCATGAGCGCGAGCCGGGACGGCACGATCCCGCCCGGCTCTACGGTGCTCGTCACCCTGTCGGGCCGAGGCGACAAGGACGCGATGCAGGTCGCGGAACGGCTCTCCGGCGAGGACCAGTGAGGCTCGAAGAACACCTGCGCGCGCGTCGCGATGCAGGGCGCAAGCTGCTCGTGCCCTACGTGACGGGCGGGCTCGGCGCAGGATGGCGCGATGTCGTGCGCGCGGTGGCCGCAGCCGGTGCCGACGCGATCGAGGTCGGTATCCCGTTCTCCGATCCGGTGATGGACGGCAAGACGATCCAAGAGGCGTCGCAGCGCGCCCTCGAGATCGGCGCCACTCCCGATGCGATCATCGCCGATCTCGCCGGGATCGACATCGACATCCCGATCGCGGTGATGACGTACTACAACCCCGTGCTGCACGCGGGCCATGAGCGGTTCGCGTCGGCGCTCGCGGAGGCGGGGGTCGACGCGGCGATCGTGCCGGACCTGCCGGTCGACGAGCTCGACGGCTGGGGGAACGCGGCCGACGCGGCGCAGGTGGAGACCGTGCTGTTGGCCGCGCCCACCACGCCGGACGACCGCCTACGGGTCATCTGCGAGCGCTCGCGCGGCTTCGTGTACGCGGTTGCGCTCATGGGCGTCACCGGGGAGCGCGAGAGCCTGCCCGAGCAGGCGATCACGATGGGACGTCGCTGCACCGAGACGACGGATCGACCCGTCCTGCTCGGCGTCGGAATCTCAACCCCCGAGCAGGCCGTCGCAGCCGCGCGCGCGGCCAGCGGCGTCGTCGTAGGGAGCGCGCTCGTGCGCCGGCTCCTCCAGGGTGGCGGCCCCGAGGAAGCGGGTGCGTTCGTCGCGACCCTGCGCAACGCGTTGGACGCGGCCCCCTAGGG
>CAZJSY010000250.1:1819-4641 GCA_964548555.1 uncultured Burkholderiales bacterium | reverse complement strand
GGCGCCCACGCGAGCAGGAGCCGCTTCTCGCCGGCGTCACGGAACTGCACGACGGCCTCGGTCTTGTCACCTTCGCCGGTCAGGTCGACGATGACGCCCTCGCCGAACTTCTCGTGCGCGACGTCGTCGCCGATCCGAAGACCGAGGTGCTCGGCGCCCCGCGCACCGGTGGCAACTCCGGCCCCGCGTACCGGCGCTCCACCACTACCCCCTCGCATCGCAGCCGACACCACGGCGTCGCGATGGGTTCCGAAGCCGCTGCGTCGCCGGTCGTCGCCGAGCGTCCGTACGAGCTCCTCGGGGATCTCCGCGAGGAACCGGCTCGGCGGGTAGTAGTCGGTCGCGCCGAACAGACTCCTGCTCCAGGCATGACAGAGGTAGAGCCGCTCGCGCGCCCGCGTGATGCCGACGTAGCAGAGCCTCCGCTCCTCCTCGAGCTCGTCGGGATCGCCCAGGCTGCGCGCGTGTGGGAAGACCCCGTCTTCGAGACCCGCGAGGAACACCACCGGGAACTCCAGCCCCTTGGCCGAGTGCAGCGTCATGAGCGTGACCGTGGACCGATCGCGTCCGTCGTCATCGACCTCGTCGTCGCCGTCGAGATCGGTCACCAGCGAGATGGCTTCGAGGAACGCCTGCACGCGATCGAGCCCGGTGGGGATCTCGACCGGTGCGTCGTCGCGCTCGGCCGTTCCCACCCCCGCGATCGCGCCGAGCGCCCCCAGCGCGCCGACACTGCCGGCGTCGAGCTGTTCGTCGAACTCCTGGGCCACGCCGACGAGCTCCTGCAGGTTCTCGATGCGACCCTGGGCCTCGATGGTGCGTTCGGATTCGAGCTCGGCGACGTAACCCGTGCGCGCCAACGTGGCTTCGAGCACCGCGGCCACACCACCCGCCGCGACACCTTCGAGCTGTGTCATCACGTCGAGGAGGTCGCGGATGCCGCCGAGGGCCTTGCCGGTCACACCGGCCGCCGCTGCTTCGCGCAGGGCTTCGCGGAACGCGAGACCCGAGGACTGCGCGTACGTGTCGACGCGCGACACCGACGTGTCTCCCACGCCGCGCTTGGGCGTGTTGACGATGCGCTTCCAGCTCACCTCGTCGTCGGGATTCACGAGCGCGCGCAGGTACGCGAGCGCATCCTTCACCTCACGGCGGTCGTAGAACTTCGTGCCGCCGATCACGCGGTACGGGACACCGGAACGTACGAGTGACTCTTCGAGCACACGGCTCTGCGCGTTGGTGCGGTAGAAGACCGCGACGTCTTCGAAGCGGTGACCCTCGGAGTCGGTGAGCCGACCGATCTCGTGGGTGACGAACGCGGCCTCGTCGTGCTCGTCTTCGGCGTGGTAGCGGGTGATGAGCTCGCCGGCGACCTGCTCGGTCCACAGCTGCTTGGGCTTGCGGGCCGCGTTGTTCGCGATGACCGCGTTCGCGGCGTCGAGGATGCGTTGGGTCGAGCGGTAGTTCTGCTCGAGCACGATCACGGTCGCGTCGGGGAACGCCTCCTCGAAGCGCAACAGATTGCGGTAGTCGGCCCCCCGGAACTTGTAGATCGCCTGATCGGCGTCGCCCACCACCATGACGTTGCGGTGCTCGGCGGCGAGCATCCGGACGAGCTCCCACTGCGCGGCGTTGGTGTCCTGGAACTCGTCGACGAGCACGTGCCGGAACCGTGACCGCCACCGCGCCAGCACGTCGGGGTGCTCACGGAAGAGGCGGACCACGAGCGTGAGCAGATCGTCGAAGTCGACGGCCGACGCGTCGGCGAGGCGTCGCTGGTATTCGACGTAGACATCGGCGAGGCGCTTCTCGGGCGGTGTGACAGCCCGCTCGCGTGCTTCCGCCGGACCGACGAGCTCGTTCTTCAACGCCGAGATGCGCCCGTGCAGCTGACGCGGCGGGAAGCGCTTCGGATCGAGGTTGAGGTCGCGGCGCACGTAGTCGACGAGGCGCACCGCGTCGGCCTGGTCGTAGATCGTGAACGACGGCCGGTATCCGAGAACCTGCGCCTCGCGCCGCAGGATGCGCGCGCAGGCCGAATGGAACGTCGACACCCACATCCGCTGCGCGACGGGTCCGACGAGCGCACCGACGCGCTCCTTCATCTCTCCCGCGGCCTTGTTGGTGAACGTGATCGCGAGGAGTCCGAACGGTGAAACGCGGCGCGTTGCCACGAGGTACGCGATGCGATGCGTGAGCACCCGGGTCTTGCCGGATCCTGCCCCGGCCACGACGAGGACCGGTCCGTCACCGGCGACCACTGCCTCGTACTGCACCGGGTTGAGCCCAGCGAGCAGCGCCTCGGGATCGGGTCGTTCCCACTCCCGATCGGATCGGGCATCCGGGGTTGCGGAGGGAGCCGGAGTCGTCTCGGTCGGGGTCGGCAGCTGCGTCGTCATGGCCGCCTCATCGTACCGGCGCGCCGAGGTGACCCGTACGTATGTTCGGTGCGCTACTCCGCCGCGGGATCGAGGCGAAGCTCGGCCGTGTTGAGCTCGGTGGTGTCGTTGAAGCCCGGTGGAGGAGAGGCTTCGCGCCACGAGCGCAACAGCCGGGTGCGGTCCTCGTTGAGCGCGACCGAGAACGAGCCCGTCTCGGGGTCGACGTCGAGCGCGAAATACGGCTGCCAGTCGGCCTCGAGCGACGGCGCGTTGGGGTCTGCGCCCTTCGGGAGACGCCGGAAACGCATCCGCTCGGTGTCGAAGAGCCAGATGCTGTGCGAGGAGTCGATGCGCTGCATTGCGCCCATTCCTACGCCGGGGGCGGGCCGGACACCGCCGGGAGCCGACAGCGTACCCCGGGTTCCGGCGGATCGCTCCAGG
>CAZJSY010000250.1:0-1719 GCA_964548555.1 uncultured Burkholderiales bacterium | reverse complement strand
GCGCACGCGCGCGCCCGTGACCCGTTGCACGAGCGCGCGCACGCGTCACACGCTCAGGCCGCGCCGGCCTCCATGTCGGGCGAGTAGCTGCCCGAACGCGCCGCGCCGTTGAGCCGGGCGCGGTGGAGGTACGCGCGCTGACCCGCGTCGACGTTGGCCTTGTCACCCTTCCACGCCTTCAGTGCCGGCGCCTGCAGCGCGCGTCCGTACGAGAACGAGAGCTGCCAGGGATGCGGACCGCGCTTGTTCATCGCGTCGAGGTTGGCGGTCGCCTCCTCGTCGCTCTGACCGCCGGAGAGGAACACGATGCCGGGCACCGCGGCGGGCACGACCGTCTTGAAACACCGGATCGTGGCTTCCGCGACCTCGTCGGGCGAAGCCTTCCGGTTCTCCTTGCCGGGGAGCACCATGTTCGGCTTCAGCAGCATCCCCTCGAACTCGACGCGTTGCGCGTACAGCTCGTCGAACACCATGTGCAGCGTGTCGCAGGTGACCTGGTAGCACCGTTCGATCGTGTGGTTGCCGTCCATCAGCACTTCCGGCTCGACGATCGGGACGATGTCCTGCTCCTGGCACAATGCCGCGTAACGTGCCAGCGCGTGCGCGTTGACGTCGAGGCAGTACTCGGTGGGCAAGCGCTCGCCTTCGATGTTGATCACCGCGCGCCACTTCGCGAACTGCGCACCGAGACCGCGGTACTCGACGAGCCGTTCACGCAACCCGTCGAGACCTTCCGTCACGGTCTCGCCGGGCGACTTGGCGAGCGGCTTCGCGCCGAGGTCGACCTTGATGCCAGGGATGATGCCCTGACGCTTCAGGATCTCGACGAGCGGCGTGCCGTCGGACGCGTTCTGGCGGATCGTCTCGTCGTAGAGGATGACGCCGCTGATGTAATCGGCCGCACCCGCGGTCGTGAAGAGCATCTCGCGGTAGTCACGGCGGTTCGTCTCGGTGGACTCGACGCCGATCGAGTCGAAGCGCTTCTTGATCGTGCCGCTGCTCTCGTCGGCGGCGAGGATGCCCTTGCCCGGCGCCACCAGCGCCCGGGCGACCTCTTCCAGCTGCGTGTCACTCATCGGTCCCCCTCGAGAATCGTCGAGCACGACATTCTTGCCCCTGACGACCGTGTCACTCCCATTCGATGGTGCCCGGCGGTTTCGACGTCACGTCGTAGGCCACCCGGTTGACGCCCGGGACCTCGTTGATGACCCGCGACGCGATGCGCTCGAGGACGTCGTAGGGGAGGCGGGCCCAGTCGGCCGTCATCGCGTCGTCAGACGTCACCGCGCGGATCACGATCGGGTACGCGTAGGTGCGGTCGTCGCCCATCACGCCGACGGTGCGGACGACGGGCAGCACCGCGAAGCTCTGCCACACCTGGCGGTAGAGCCCGGCCCGCTTGATCTCCTCGACCACGATCTCGTCGGCCCGCTGCAGGATCTCCACGCGCTCGGGCGTGATCGTGCCGATGATTCGCACGCCCAGACCCGGGCCGGGAAACGGCTGGCGCCACACGATCTCATCCGGCAGGCCGAGCTCCTCGCCGACCGCGCGGACCTCGTCCTTGAACAGGTTGCGCAACGGCTCGACGAGCTCGAAGTCCATGTCGTCGGGGAGACCGCCGACGTTGTGATGGCTCTTGATCACCGCGTTGTCGGACCCACCCGACTCGACGATGTCGGGGTAGAGCGTCCCCTGCACGAGGTAGCGCGCGTCGCC
>CAZJSY010000249.1:0-4649 GCA_964548555.1 uncultured Burkholderiales bacterium | reverse complement strand
CCGACGAGCTCCAGAAGCTTCGCGAGACCGGGGCGATCCGCTAACCCTCGTCGGGCGGCATCACCGCGGCGAGTCGCGCGAGGCGCTCGTCGAGCGTGCTGCGGTCGGGCGCGACCACGGTGACGTGGCCCACCTTGCGCCCGGGCCGCAGGCTCTTGCCGTAGGAGTGCAGGTGCGCTCCCTCGACCCCGAGCACCGCGGCGGTGTCGGGTAGCACGCCGATGCAGTTCACCATCGCGCTCACGCCGCGAGGCTCGGTCGAGCCGAGCGGCCATCC
Organism: uncultured Burkholderiales bacterium; assembly: GCA_964548555.1. GTDB lineage: Bacteria > Actinomycetota > Acidimicrobiia > IMCC26256 > JAMXLJ01 > JAMXLJ01. Next base: position 4,372 of record CAZJSY010000249.1, on the reverse strand, counting down.
CAACACCGCCCGTATGTGGTTCTCGAACTGGCTCGTCTCCGCGCCCTCGATGGTCCAGTGACCCGAGTTGTGCACGCGCGGCGCGATCTCGTTCGCGAGCAGGCGGTCACCGGACTGGAACATCTCGAGCGTCAGCACGCCTCGATAGTGCAGTTCGTCGAGGAGCATGCCCATGAAGTGCTCGGCACGCGTGCGCAAGGTCGCGTCGACCGCGGGAGCCGGAGCGAGTGACCGGCGCAGGATGCCGCGCTCGTGACGGTTCTCCACGAGCGGCCAGCACCTCGTGGTGCCGTCGGATCCCCGAACACCGATCACCGACAGCTCGCGGTCGAACGGCACGAGGGCTTCGACGATCGCGGCCGCGCCGCCGATCGCGTCCCATGCACCGTCGACGTCGCCCGCCTCGCGGAGCACCACCTGGCCCTTCCCGTCGTAGCCGCCGACGCGGGTCTTGAGCACGGCGGGAAGCCCGATCTCTTCGACGGCGCGGCGCAGACCCGCCTCGTCGGTGACGGCGCGCACCTCGGGAACCGGGATGCCGAGCCGTTGGAAGAGCTCCTTCTCGCGGAGACGGTCCTGCGACACGGTGAGGGCATCGACGGACGGCGCGACCGGGACGCGGGTCGCGAGACGCGCCGCGGCGGGCCCGGGTACGCCCTCCCATTCGTAAGTGACGACGTCGGCACCGGTCGACACGTCGTCGAGCGCCGCCGCATCGTCCAATGACGCGACCACGAGCTCACCGAGGTCACGCGCCGGCGCGTCGGCCGAGGGGTCGAGGAAACGGAATCGCACGCCGAGTGGTATTCCGGCGAGAGCGAGCATGCGGCCGAGCTGGCCGCCCCCGAGCACCGCGACCACGGGGGCGCGCGTCGACACGTCGGGAGAGGTCCGGTTCGGGGACGCCATGAATCCACTTCTACAGCACGACGGCACGGCCACGCCCAACGGTGGTGCCGCCTACGCGAATCGGGGTATCGGACGCGACTACGATCGAAGTACGACAGCGGCGTCGTCCACCGGCCAGTCCGAGAAGGCTGGAGGGCGACGCCCCGTTGGGGATGCGTCCTCGGCCCGCAAGTTGCGAGGTGAACGTGCGTACGCCCCACACGCGTACCCCCGGTCGTCCTGTCGTCGAGCGCGACGCGTGCGGCATCGGGTTCGTCGCGACCGCAGACGGTCGCGTCGGTCGCGACATCGTCGATCTCGCGCTGCAGGGCCTCGAAGGCGTCCGGCACCGCTCCGCCGTGGCCGCCGACGGCCTGTCGGGCGACGGTGCCGGCCTGCTGACGCCCATCCCGCGCCGGTTCTTCACGAGGCTGGCACGCGACCAGGGCGTCGCGATCGACGACGAGGCATTCGGAGTCGCGAGCGTGTTCCTCGACGCAGCCGACGTCGAAGCGCCGGGAGTGCTCGAGCGAGCGGTTGCGGGCGCCTGCTCGCCCGCCGGCATCGAGGTGGTCGCGTGGCGTGAGGTTCCTGTCGACCCGTCGCAGCTCGGCGACTCGGCGCGTGTCTCCATGCCGCTGATGCGTCACGCGCTGCTTCGCGGGCCCGAAGGCAGCGGACACGCCGATCTCGAACGTCGGGCGTACGTCGCGCGCCGCCGTGTCGAACGCCTCTGCGCGGCCGAGGGCATCGAGGTCTACTTCCCCAGCTTCTCGTTCGCGACGATCGTCTACAAGGCGTTGGTGCTCGCCGACCGGCTGGCGTCGTTCTATCCCGATCTCGCGTGCGACGACTTCGACGCCCCGCTCGCCGTGTTCCACAGTCGCTTCTCCACGAACACCGCGCCCGCATGGGAGCGTGCGCAGCCGTTCCGCATGCTGTGTCACAACGGTGAGATCAACACGCTCGCCGGGAACGAGGCGCGTATGGCAGCGCGCAGCCGCTTCGGAACCGAGGCGGCCGGTCTCGGTCCGGAAGACCTCTTCCATCCCTTGTTCTCGCCGCACGACTCCGACTCCGGCAAGCTCGACGCGGCGATCGAGCTCGTCGTGCGCGGCGGGCGCGGGATCGACCACGCGGTCGCGATGCTGCTCCCCGAAGCGTGGGAGGGAAACCACGAGCGCGCGCCCGAGATCCGCGAGTTCCTGCGGTATCACGCGTCGTTCGTCGACCCGTGGGACGGTCCGGCCGGTGTCGTGTTCACCGACGGGGTCGCGGTCGGTGCCGCGCTCGATCGCAACGGACTGCGACCGCTGCGCTGGCAACAGACCGACGACGGCCTCGTGGTCGCGGCGACGGAGGTGGGAGCGGTCAGGCTCGCCGGTCATCAGAAGATGCGACGCGGGCGCCTCGGTCCCGGGCAGATGTTGCTTGTCACTCCCGAGCGAGGGTTGCAGGACGACGCCACCGTGAAGTCCGCGCTCGCACGACGGGCGCCGTACGGAGCGTGGGTGCACGACGGCCTCGCGCCGTTCCCGCTCGGTGAGCCGTCCTTGGAGGGCCTCGACGCCGAGGACCACGTCCGTATCCAGGCGCTGTTCGGTGTCACGCGCGAAGAGCTCTCGATGATCCTCAAGCCGATGGCCGTCGACGCCAAGGAACCCAGCTTCTCGATGGGCGACGACACCCCTATCGCGGCGGTCGCGTCGCGTCCCCGGTTGCCGTTCCATTTCCTGCGGCAACGGTTCGCGCAGGTGAGCAACCCGCCGATCGACCACCTCCGCGAGCGCCTGGTCATGTCGCTGCGCACCTGCCTCGGACCCCGGCATCCATTGCTTTCCGAAAGCGCGGGGGCAGCACGCTTGCTCGAGCTGCCGACGTTCTTCCTCTACCCGACAGGTGTCGAAGCGCTACTCGACGAGGACCGCTCGCCGTTCCCCGCCCGTCGGCTCGACGCGACGTTCGCGATCGACGAGGGGCGCGAGGGACTCGCCAAGGGTCTCGACCGACTCGCACACGAAGCGCGCCGAGCCGTCGACGACGGCGTGGTGGTGCTCGTCGTGTCCGACGAGTCGGTCGACGAGGAACGCGCGCCGATACCGTCGCTTCTCGCGACGGGTGCCGTTCACCACGCGCTGATCGAAGCCGGTGGACGCGATCACGCCTCAGTTGTCGTCGACTCCGGCGACGCGCGTGACGTGCACGCCGTCGCCTGCCTCCTGGGTTATGGCGCCGACGCGGTGTGCCCCCGGGTCGGGCTTCTCACCGTGGGCGCCCTCGCCGACGACGACCAGCTGGGAGAGCTGTACGCGAGCGAGGCGCAGGCACGGTACCAGGCCGCGATCGAAGACGGCGTCCTCAAGATCATGTCGAAGATGGGTATCTCGACCGTCGAGGGATACCGCAGCGCGCAGCTGTTCGACGCGCTCGGCCTCGGCGCCGACGTGATCGAACGGTGCCTGCGCGGCACCGTGTCGGTCGTGGGAGGTCTCGATCTCGCGGCGATCGGTGGCCACGCCCTCGAGCGTCACGAGGCCGCCTTCAGGACGGACCGCATCCTGCTCGACGAACCGGGTTTCGTGCGGTTCCGCAAGCGCGGGGGCGAGTACCACGAGAACAACCCCGACGTCTGCGGCGCGCTCCACGATGCCGTCGGCGTCGTGCCGGCACGGGCGAGCGGCGCGTCCGACGGCGACGGCGAGGACGAGCCGCGCCCTGCGCGTTCGCGTGATCGTGCCCCGGCTCTGAAGCCCGAGGAGCGCGAGCGGCGCGCCGCGCACGTGCTGCAACAGGCGTTGCGTGAGGGCAGCTCCGAGCTCTACGACCGTTTCTCCTCCATGGTCGCGACGCGGCCGGTGACCGAGTTGCACGATCTGCTCGAGCCGGTGCGCGGGCGCGAGCCGGTTCCGCTCGACGAGGTCGAGCCGGTCTCCGAGATCGTGCGCCGGTTCTCGACGGGCGCCATGTCGCACGGATCGCTGTCGGCCGAGGCCCACGAGACGCTCGCCATCGCCATGAACATGATCGGCGGCCGCAGCAACTGCGGCGAGGGCGGTGAGTCCGCGCACCGCTTCCGCACCCGGGGGACCGACCGCGATCGGAACTCCCGCATCAAGCAGATCGCGTCCGGACGGTTCGGCGTCACACCCGAGTACTGCATGTACGCCGACGAGCTCAACATCAAGATGGCCCAAGGTTCGAAGCCCGGCGAGGGCGGACAGCTCCCCGGTCACAAGGTGTCGCCCGAGATCGCCCGACTCCGCCACACGCAACCGGGTGTCGGGCTCATCTCGCCCCCGCCGCACCACGACATCTACTCGATCGAGGATCTCGCCCAGCTGGTGTACGACCTCAAGCAGGTGAATCCCAACGTCGACGTCTCGGTGAAGCTCGTCGCGGAGGACAACGTCGGCACGATTGCCGCCGGCGTCGCGAAGTGTCTCGCCGATGTGGTGCAGATCTCCGGCGCGAACGGCGGAACGGG
>CAZJSY010000248.1:0-4654 GCA_964548555.1 uncultured Burkholderiales bacterium | reverse complement strand
ACGCCGAGATCGTGGGTGATCAGAAGGATCGACGAGTCGGTGCGTTCCTGGATGCGCTCGAGCACGTCGAGCACCTGGGCCTGAATGGTGACGTCGAGCGCGGTTGTCGGCTCGTCCGCGATCAGGATGTCGGGATCGTTCGCGATCGACATCGCGATCATCGCCCGTTGCCGCATGCCGCCCGAGTACTCGTGCGGGTACTGATCGGCGCGGCTGCGGGGCTGCGGAATACCGACGAGGTCGAGCAGCTCGACGACGCGGTCACGGATCGCCCGGTCGGGGAGCTTGCGGTGGACCCGGATCGCTTCTCCGATCTGGTCGCCGACCTTGAAAACCGGGTTCAGCGACGCGAGCGCGTCCTGGAAGATCATCGCGATCCGCGCGCCGCGGATCGGCTGCATCTCCTTGTCCTTGCGACCGACGAGATCGACGCCGCGGAAGTGAACCGAACCCCGCACCCGCGCCCGCTTCGGCAGCAACCCCAGGATCGCCATCGCCGTGACGCTCTTGCCCGAACCCGACTCCCCCACGATGCCGAGGACCTCGTTCGGACTGACGGAGAACGAGACGTCGTCGACCGCGTGCACCACACCGTCGTCGGTGGGGAACTCGACCGACAGGTGCTCGACCTCGAGGAGTGGAGCATCACGGTCGAAGGCAACCGCGCGTCCGTACCCGTCGATGGCCTCGCCGGGTTCGACCGGCTCGAGCTCTGCGGCGCTGTCCGCCACCATCAGTGCCTGCCGCCCTGCGGGTCGAACGCGTCGCGCAGACCGTCGCCGAGGAAGTTCACGGCGAGGACGGTGATCAGGATCGCGAGCCCCGGGAAGTAGAGCAGGTACGCGGTCGACGTGCCGACGTAGCCCTCGGCGGTCGAGAGCATGTTGCCCCACGAGGTGCGCGGCGGCTGGACGCCGAAGCCGAGGAACGACAGGGTCGACTCGGTGATGATCGCCGTCGCGACCGCGAGCGTCGCGTTCACGACGATCGGGCCCACGACATTCGGAAGGATGTGCCGGGCGATGATTCGTGGTGACGACGCGCCGGCGGCGCGGGCTGCTTCGACGAACTCCTTCTCCTTGATCGACAGCACCTGGCCGCGCACGATGCGCGCGATGTACATCCAGAACAGCCCGGCGAGCACGAGGATGATCGTGGTGTCGGAATGTCCGAACCTCCGCAGCGCGATCGCAAGGATCGCGATCGCCGGAACCACGAGGAACAGGTCGGTCAGGCGCATCAGCACCTGATCGGTGACCTTGCCGAAAAACCCGGCGATGGCGCCGAGCGTCGCGCCGACGACGGTCGAGATCAGCGCGACGACGATGCCGATCTTGAGCGAGATCTGGCCCGCGTAGACGATGCGGGAGAACTGGTCGCGACCGAGCTCGTCGGTGCCGAACCAGTGCGAAGCGCGTGGCGAGACCGGCCCGAGGAGCAGGTCCTGCTTGTTGGGGTCGAACGGCACCCACCACTTCGCCGTGAAGCACGCTAGGTACAGGATGACGAGCACGACCACAGAGATGACCGCCATGCGGTGCCGGAAGAACCGCCGCCGGAACAGTTGCCATTGCGTGCGCGGCACGGGCTCCGCGGTGGGCGCGAGCTCGACGTCCGCAATGGCCTCCGGGATGAGCTCGACCGGCCCCACGCCCTGCTCGACCGCGAGCTCACCTCGGAACTGCTCGGTCGAGTGCAACAGCCCCTCGTCGGTCGAGCGGCGCCGGGAGTCGTCACCGGTTCTCACGAGTACCTGATCCTCGGGTCGAGCCATCCGTAGACGACGTCGGCGAGCAGGTTGAAGAGAACGATGAAGACGGCGGTCACGATGGTCCACGAGACGAGAACGGTCGCGTCACCTCGCAACAACGAGTCGAAGAACAGCCGGCCCATGCCCGGGATCGAGAAGATCGTCTCTGTGATGATCAATCCGCCGAACAGCACGCCGATGTCGAGTGCCATCACGGTGACGAGTGGAATGAGCGCGTTGCGCAGACCGTGCTTGAAGATGACCCGGCGCTGCGGCACGCCCTTCGCTCGTGCGGTTCTGATGTAGTCGGCCGACATCACGTCGAGCATTGCGGCCCGTTGGTACCGACCCCAGCCGGCCACGATCTGCACCGTGAGCGTCATCACGGGCAGGACGAGATGCCGTAGGTAGTCGAGGTTGAAGCCCGACACGCCGCCCTTGTGCAGACCGATCGAATAGAAGAGCGGATCCTGCAGGTGGAACCAGCTCTTCGTGTCGGCACTGAGAAATTGGATCGCGATGAGGCCGAACCAGAACGGCGGCATCGCCAGTGCAAGGAACGACAGTCCGGTGAACGTGTAATCGAGCGCGGAGTACTGCCGGACGGCGGAATAGACGCCCATGCCGATCGCGATGAGCGCGGAGATCAACACGCCCCAGAACACCAACTGGACCGTGACCCACAACGAGCGGCGGATCATGGCGAACACGCGCTCGTGGGTGCGTTCGCTCGTGCCCCAGTCGCCGCGCACGAACTTCTTCAGCCAGTCCCAGTACTGGACGACCGTGGGCTTGTTGAGCCCCAGCCGCTGCCGTTCGGATCGGATGGCCTCGGCGGCCGTGCGCGACGAGCGCAGGTGGGCGGTCGGGTCGAAGGTCGCGCGCACGAAAGCGAACAGCAGGAACGACGCGACCAACACTACCGGGATGGAGTAGAGCACCCGGCGTGTGATGTACGTCAGCATCGAATGTTCATGTGTCCGGACCGCTCAGGTCGAAAACCCGTGTGAAACGCGCAGGGCTCGAATCCCCGGGGGATTCGAGCCCTGCCATTGCCGCCGTGTTGGCCGGGGACCTCGCTACTTGAGGCCCCAGGTATTCATGTTCCAGAACATGGAGAAGATCGGATGGTCGGTCACATTCCCGACGATCCGCTTGCTCCACAGCAGGATATTGGGGAGCGGGTCGAGCGGCAGCGCGGCGTTGTTGTCGGCGAGGATCTTCATCGCCTGCTTGTCGGCGTTGGACCGAGTCGACAGATCGAGGCCCGAGTCCACCGTCTTCAGGAGCGGGTCGACCGCCGGGATGTTCACCCGCTGCCAGTTCTGGCCGGAGTTGCCGTTGGCCGCGGTCGGGATGTTCGACGAGCAGAACAGCGCGCAGTCGGCCGGGTCGAGCTGCGTGGAGACCTGCGCGTACAGGCCGACGACGAAGTCGCCTGCGGGAAGCTGCGTACCGAACAGGTCGCCGGCCTTCTGGTTGTTGGTGGTGACGTTGAAGCCTGCCGCCTTCAACTGCTCCTGGATGATCTGCTCCGTGAGCTCACGGCGCTTGTTGCCGGCCGTGGTCTTGATCTCGATGTCGGCGCGCTTGCCGCCCTTGGCCCAGAACCCGTCGGCACCCTTCGTCCACCCGTCGGCGGTCATCAGCGAGTCGACCTTCTTGAGGTCGAGCTTGTACTCCGACCACGCGCTCGTGTCGGTGAACTGCCGCAGGATCGGCGGGTCGAGCGTGTTCATCGGGTTCTTCACACCGAGCGGGCCGAAGAGCCGCTGCACGATCGCAGTGCGGTCGAGCGCGTACCCGACCGACTGGCGCACGGCTTTCGAGTCGAACGGGAACTTCGAGTTGTTGAACCACAACGCCTCGAGGTTCGCGGTGTCGGCGGTGTAGCTCGCGTTGGAGTCGGGCAGGCCGCCCTGGATCGCCGCGACCGCGTCGGGCTGGGGCTGCGGGTAGATCGCCTGCACCTGACCCGTCTTGAACGCCTGGAACTCCGACGCCGTGTCGGGGACGAACTGGAAGATCACCTTGTCGAGGTGCGGCTTCTGACCCCAGTAGTTCGGGTTCGGCACGAGCGTCACACTGACGCCCTTCTGCCAGCTCTGGATCATCCACGGACCGCCGGACCAGCTGTAACCGTCCTTCATCGCGGCGTCGCGGTCCTTGCCCTGCAGGATGTGCGACGGGAAGACGCCGTACTGGCCGCCGAACAGGCCCTTCCAACCACCGTAGGAGTTCTTGAAGGTCACGACCGCGGTGTCGGGCTTCGAGTCGTCGACGCCCTGGATGTCGCGGTACCCGGTGGTGTCGTAGATGTTCTTGCCGTTGGCGATCTGGTCCCACGTGTACTTGAAGTCCGTGGAGGTGATCGGCGTGCCGTCGGACCACTTCGCGGCCGGGTTGATCTTGTACGTGACCACCTGGGGCGGCCCGGCCGAGAGCGTCGGGTCGCCCTGCAGGAGATTGCTCGGCTGGTAGACCCAGTCGCCGTTCTGGTTCACCATCTCGAAAGCCCGCGGCATGGTGTGGGCTTCCATGGTCCAGGTGCCCCAGCTGGCGCCGGCGCAGTTGTCGATCCAGTCGGCGCAGTCGGGCTCCTGCTCGGCGCCGATCACGAGGGTTCCGCCGTTGGGCACGTTGGCCGGAGCGGTCGTGGCGCCGGTCGACGCCTTGCTGCTGCTCTTGCCGGAGCTACCACACGCGGCGCCGACCAGCGCGATCGTGGCGGCGACCGTCACGATCCGCAGATACCAGAAACGATCCGATGCAGCCTTCACGCCCGAGACCTCCCCGTCTCGTGGGATCCGACCAGCCATTTCAGGCCCCCGGACGACCTAACAACGGCTCGGAGCCGGCCCTACTTGAGACGAAGGGCGAGCAGGATCGTGGTGAACGCGAAGA
>CAZJSY010000247.1:0-4661 GCA_964548555.1 uncultured Burkholderiales bacterium | reverse complement strand
GCGGATGTCAGCCGAGGTTCAACGGGATGATTGCCGTCTGGCTCACGGCGCTCGGGCGATACATCAGACGCAGGTTCGATGCGGCTGCGGCGGGAAGGTCGAACGCGACCGTTCCCGTGCGCACACTGTGCGAACCGATGGAACCGCTCACGGACGCGGAGGCGTCGGCCTTTGCAGGAAAGATGTCACCGTCGGGGACCATCACCTGGAACGCGGTGCTGTCGCTCGCGACGCTGGTCACGCCCGAATTCCGGATGGCAACGTCGACATGAACGGACACGGAGCCTGTGCTCGCCCCGGGTACACGCACCGCGCGGTCGATGCTCAACATCAGGTTGCCGAGCGCGACGTTCTGCTGACCACTGGGTACGACCACGGGACCGACACCCCCCGAGCCACCCGGCGACGCGGCCGCGGGAGATGCTGCGCCGGTCGAACCGGCGGCAGCTGCGCCGGCGTCACCTGCCGGTGTCGCGAGAACCTGTCGTGGCGGCTGCGTCACGTGACGCGCCTTCGGTGAATCGCCGTGACAGCCGCACAGCGCAAGTGTCGAGAAGCCCACCAGCGCCATCGCGGCGAGGCGTCCGTTCGTCCGAGCAGGACCATGGACTCTGCGACGACCGCCCACGCGCATGCTTCCGCCGATCCCCGAGGCCGTCAGAGCGAGTTGGCCCGGAACGACGTCACGGTTGCGGTACCGGCCAGCGTGTAGAACCGCATGCCGGTGCGACCCGACGTGAGTGACGTGTCGTTGACGGTGATCATCCAGGTCGCCGGCGGTGTCGTGCCAGCGGGATAGATGCTCGCATTGAGCGTGGTGCCGACCACCTGGAAGTCGATGGTGTAGAGGGTTCCGCCGGTTGCAGCGTACGGCTTGCTCGCGATGTTGGTGAGCGCGCCCGCGACCTTCTTCTGGATGACGAGGCCGGCGCCGTCGGTGAAGGCCTTGTACCAGTTGTTGCCGTCGGTCCACCGCGCGACCGGTCCGATGTTCGCGTTGTTGGCGAACGTGCTCAGCGAACCTGTCATCTGAACCTTGACGTTCGACGAGCCGGCGCCGAGCACCGCGTTGTAGATGACCGCACCGGCGTTGGTCACCCTCCCCGTGTTGCCGGAGATGGAGAACACGTTGCTGGTGTTCGCGTCACCAGCCCACGTCTGACCATCGGATGCCGTCCCCCAGAACACCTGGTTCGAACGCTGGAACGTGTCGGTTCCCAAGGACGACCCGGCAGGCGCGGCCGTCGTCGTGGTGGTGCTCGTCGGCGGAGGTGGTTGCGTGCTCGGCACGCCGGACTGGAACGACGCGACCGTGGCCGTTCCGGCGAGCGTGTACAAGCGCATGCCGGTGCGACCCGACGTGAGGGAAGTGTCGTTGACGGTCAGCATCCAGTTCGCGGGGGGCGTGGCCGACGCCGGCCAGATGCTCGCCTTCAGCGTGGCTCCGACGACGCTCAGCTCGATGGTGTAGAGCGTTCCGGCGGTTGCGGGGAACGGTGTGTTGGCGATGTTCGTCAGCACACCGCCGACCTTCTTCTGGATGACGAGGCCGGCGCCGTCGGTGAAGGCCTTGTACCAGTTGTTGCCGTCGGTCCATCGCGCGACTGGTCCGATGTTCGCGTTGCTGCCGAACGCGCTGAGCGAACCTGTCATGCGGACGTCGGCGTCGCCCGTGCTCGGCCCGAGCACCGCGTTGATGGACGTACCGGCATTGGTCACCTTGCCCGTGTTGCCGGAGATCGAGAACGCGGTGCTGGTGTTGGCGTCACCACCCCACGTCTGACCGTCGGATGCCGTCCCCCAGAACGCCTGGTTCGGACGCTGGAACGTGTCTGTGGCCAGCGCCGAGCCGGCGCCGGGCGCGGTCGTGCTGGTCGTGCTCGACGACGTGGTCGTCGACCACGAGGGGCTCGCCTCGGCGATCTTGTTCGAGAACTCCTCGTCGAACCAGACGCGGTCCTGCGAGTCGACGCCGAGGCCGTCGTGCGGATGTGACCCCGGACTGTTGTAGAACGTGAAGCTGCCGCCGCCGACGGACAGCCAGCCGAACGTGTTCTGCAGCGAGTCGTCGAGCCAGATCTGGCCTTTGTGATCGGCGGCGATGCCCGACGTGTGCGACCCGCAACTGCTGCATGCAGGCGTGTAGTGGTACTCCGTGACACCTGTGTTCGTGCCGGGCCGGGCCGAGGCGAGGCTGAGGGTTCCGACGGAGCTCACCCAGCCCTCCGACCACCACGGGTTGCCGGCTGCATCGAGGGTGATGGCGTGCGGCGTCAGACCCGACCCCGCCGTGGCGGTGTTGCGGATCTTGTACTCGTCGAGGACACCGTTCGGCGTGTATTCGCCGATGAGCGCGACTGAGTCGGTGTTCTCCGTGAACCAGACGTTGTTCGCCGCGTCCACCGTGATGCCGTACGGATCACTGACAGCAGACGGCGTCGCGATCTCCGTGAACTGCTGCGTGCCCGGATCGAACGATCCGATCTTGTTCACGTAGTGCTCGGTGAACCAGACCTTGCCGTTGTGATCGATCGCGAGGCCCCACGGGCCGCCGCTGAGGGTCGGCACCGACCACTGCGTGACGGTCGCCGACACCGGGTCGTACGCGCCGATGGCGTTCGTCACCGGCATCGTGAACCACACCTTGCCCGACGCAGCCACGGCGACGAACAACGGCTGGCCGTACCCGGCAGGCAGGGTCACGACCGTGGTCCAACTGTGACTGGTCGGATCGAACTGCGCGATCTTGCCGGGCGGCGTGCCGGTCGCACAGCGCGGCCCGGGATCGCACCCGGGGAGCGCGGCCCATACCAATCCGGCGGCGTCGAACGCGGTCCCCCACGGGTCGACACCGGGCGCCGCATAGTCGCTCACGCTGGCGAGTCCCGTCGGTGAGCTGCTCAGGGCGGGACCGATTCCGCACGCCGCGACGAACACCACTGCGGCGGCGACCAGTCCGACGTGCCGGCGTGCCCGCCGCATCCTTCCTCCCCGAACCGCGACTGCCTTTCGTCGGGGTTCGAGAGCGTGGCCGACCCGCGCCACCCCTCACTCGGTCCCCGAGCTACCCCGCCCGTGCGGGATTCAACGAGGCGTCGATTCCAACCAAGTTCCACCGCGATGCCAGCTGCAGTCGCGCAGCATCGCGTCAGGTCGACCTCGAGGGATCAGGAACCGGTCGTGGCCTCACGGGCCGGTGTGCCGGCGGCGGCGAGGATGAAGCCTCGGTAGTCGTTCGCCACGACATCGCCCAGGATCTGCGTGTAGAGCGGCAGTCCGCCGATGTACGGCATGAACACGCGCGGCTTCCCGGGGACGTTCGCGCCCATGTACCAGGAGTTCGCCGTCGGGAAGAGCGTTCGTGCCGCTACCTCGTTGACATGGTCGACCCAGGCGTCCTCCGCTTCGACTGTGGGGTCGATCGAAGCGATGCCGTGCTCGCGCAGGTACGCGATGCACGCCACGATCCAGTCGACGTGCTGTTCGATGGCCACCGCCATGTTGACCAGCACCGAAGGGCTTCCCGGCCCAGTGACGACGAGCAGGTTGGGGAACCCGGCGGTCGCGACACCGAGATACGTGCGTGGTCCGGCGGCCCACTTGTCGCGCAGCTGCGCGCCGTCGACGCCCGTGATGTCCGGTCCGAGCAGCGGACCCGTCATCGCGTCGAATCCTGTCGCGAAGACGAGGGCATCGACGGTGTAGTCGCCGTCGGTCGTGCGCACCCCGGTCGGTGTGATCTCGACGATCGGCGTGGCTCGCACGTCGACCAGCGTCACGTTGTCGCGGTTGTACGTGGCGTAGTAGTCGGTGTCGAGGCAGGGCCGCTTCGTGCCCAACGCATGGTTGCGCGGCGACAGGCGGTCCGCGACCTCGGGATCGTGGACGATCGCCCTGATCCGCGCCCGCGCGAACTCCGCCGCGGTCTCGTTGGCGTCGCGATTCACGAGCAGATCGTTGAAAGCGGCCACCATTCCGAACAACGTCCCCGACTCCCAGGCCTTCTCATACGTGGCCTGACGCGTTGCGTCGTCGACGCTCAACGCCGAGTGCTCGGGCATTGTCACGACGATGCCGGAACGCGATTCGCGCATTGCCTGGCGGTGCTCCCGCGAGCGAGCTTTGCGGGCCCGGACCGCGTCGGGATCGAGCGGAGCGTTCTTCGCCGGCATCGTGAAGTTCGGCGTCCGCTGGAACACGGTGACGTGCGCCGCCTGTTGCGCGATGACCGGGATCGATTGGATCCCCGACGAACCGGTGCCGATGACCCCGACCCGCAGGCCGGAAAAGTCGACTCCTTCGTGTGGCCAACGACCGGTGTGGAACGTGGGACCGCGGAAGGTGTCGATCCCGTCGATCTCCGGCTGCTTCGCGGCCGACAGGCAGCCGACCGCCATGATCAGGAACTGGGCCGACACGCGATCGCCACGGTCCGTCGCGATTTCCCATCGCTGGGCGACCTCGTCCCACGATGCCGAGGTCACACGCGTGGCGAACTGGATGTCCCGCCTCAGGTCGAAGCGGTCGGCGACATGGTTCAGGTACCTGAGGATCTCGGGCTGGGTGGCGTAGCGCTCCGACCACGTCCACTCCTGCTCGAGCTCGGGCGAGAACGAGTAGCAGTAGTCCATGGACTCGACGTCGCAGCGTGCACCGGGGTA
>CAZJSY010000246.1:0-4668 GCA_964548555.1 uncultured Burkholderiales bacterium | reverse complement strand
TCGCTCGACGTGCTCGGCGGCAGCGGGTACACGCCCGAGTCGATGGGTGAGGCCGTCGCAATGCTGCAGGCGGGCGCGGTTCGCTCCGATCTCGTGGTCGGCGAGGTCTTCGGGCTCGACGGCATCGACGAGGCAATGGCTCTCCTCGCCCGGACGGACCCGTCGCGCGACGCGTTACGGGTCAGCCTGCGCCACGGCTCGTGACATTGGTGCCGACCCTGGTCGGCCAGGAACAATGGCGGGCGAGCCGGAGGCTCCCGCGGCCTCGCAGGACCACGGAGGAGCGATCGTGTCCGTAGCAGTCGACCTGTACTACGACCCCTACGACTCGGAGATCGACGCGAACCCGCATCCGGTGTGGAAGCGGATGCGGGACGAAGCGCCCGCCTACTACAACGACCGGCACGACTTCTGGGCGCTGAGCCGCTACGACGACGTGAACCGCGCGCTCGCCGATCACGAGACGTACAGCTCCGCCCGCGGCATCGTCGTCGAGATGATCGACACGACGCCGAGCACCCACGACGAGCCCATGGCCCGTCCGATGATGATCATGATGGACCCGCCGCGCCACGACCGCCTTCGGAAGCTGGTGAGCCGGGCGTTCACGCCGCGCCGCGTCGGTCTGCTCGAGGCACGCACACGACAGCTGTGCGCCGACATGCTCGATCCGCACGTCGGTGGTGGCATCTTCGACTACGTCGAGGAGTGCGGAGCCAAGATCCCCGGCATGATCATCGGGGCGCTCATGGGTGTGCCCACCAACGACCAGAACGACCTCCGGATCTGGATCGACGACATGATGCGCTTCGATCCCGACAACACGGATCCGCGCAAGGCGGAGGCATTCGGCAAGATCGAGCAGTACGTCCAGGCGCTCGTCGCGGAACGGCGCAAGCAACCGCGCGACGACATGGTGTCCGACCTGCTCTCCGTCAGCGTCGAACTCGACGACGGATCCACGTCGAAGCTGACCCACGAGGAGATCATGGGCTTCACCCAGCTGCTCCTCATCGCGGGCAACGAGACGACCGCGCGTCTGATCGGCTGGACCGGACTGCTCCTCGCAAGGTACCCCGAGCAGCGTTCGTTGCTCCTCGACGACCCGGGACTCGTGCCGAATGCGATCGAGGAGATCCTCCGGTACGAGGCCCCTTCACCGATCCAGGGCCGGATGACTCGACGCGACGTCACCGTCGGTGACACGACGATTCCCGCGTTCTCGCGCGTCGCGCTGTTGAACGGTTCGGCGGATCGCGACGAGCGGCATTTCGAGGATCCCGACCGCTTCGACATCCGTCGCAAGATCGACCGGCACCTCGCGTTCGGATACGGGATCCACTTCTGCATCGGTGCCGCGCTCGCGCGACTCGAAGGGCGCGTGGTGCTCGAAGAGACGCTCGCGCGCTTTCCGAACTGGTCGGTCGACGAAGCGGGCATGGAGCTCGTGCGGACCTCGACGGTGCGGGGACCCGCTCACCTCCCGATGAGCGCCTGAGCGAGAACCGCCACGCCCATGGACATCTCCTGCGCGTTCGCGACAGCGATGGCGACGCCCGACCGCATCGTCGAGGCCGAACGACTCGGCTACCAGCGCGCGTGGTGTTACGACTCCCCCGCGCTCTACCCGGACGTTTGGATGGTGCTCGCGCTCGCCGCCGAGCGAACGCAACGCATCGGGCTCGGTCCGGCCGTACTCGTGCCGAGCCTGCGTCATCCGATCGTGAACGCGGCGGCCATCGCCGCGCTGGCCGACCTCGCGCCCGGTCGCGTCGCCGTGGCCATCGGGTCGGGTTTCACCGGCCGAATGGTGCTCGGACAGCGCCCGATGCCGTGGAGCGACGTCGCGGCCTACGTGCGCGCCGTGCGTGCGCTCCTGCGCGGTGAGACCGTCCAGTGGGAGGGCTCGAGCCTGCGTATGTTGCACCCCGACGGCTTCGGCGCGCGGCGACCGGTCGACGTGCCCATTCTGATCGGCGCCGACGGACCCAGGGGCCTCGCCGTCGCGGCCGAGCTCGGCGACGGTGTCTTCTCCGCGGGCGTTCCGCAGGCGGATGCGGCAACGGTGGCGCCGTGGCGCGCGTTGCTCGCGTTCGGCACCGTTCTCGAGGACGGCGAGGATCCGGCTTCCAGCCGCGCACTCGCCGCCGCGGGCCCTGCCCTCGCGGTTGCATTCCACGCCGTCTACGAGCGCGGTGGCCCGCAGGCCGTCGACGCGTTCCCGGGTGGGAAGCGCTGGCGTGAAGCGATCGAGCAGGAGCCGGCCGGCACGCGTCATCTCGCGGTCCACGAGGGGCATCTCGTGTCGCCCAACGCGCGTGATGAGCTTGCGCTCGCGGAGGCGGCGCCGTTGCTCGGCGCCTTGACGATGACGGGCACGGTGGCGGATCTACGTGAACGGCTCCGGGGCCTCGCCGACGCGGGTGTCACGGAGATCGCGTACCAGCCGGCCGGCCCCGACATCCGCCGCGAGTTGCGCGCGTTTGCCGTCATGGCCGGTCTCGGCTGACACCTCCACAGCGGGAAGCGGCACCTCGTGGCCGCCCGCGCGTCGCACTCCGTCGAATCGGCGCGCCGCGAATGCGGCTCCGGGCCGCGACGCGCGTAGCGTCGTGGCCGTGAGCTTCTTGGGAAGACAGCCGACCGACCGCTACTTCACGCTGCGGGGCAACGCGCTCAAGCGATGGGTCCGCATCCACCTGTGGGTGTACCGAAAGACGAACGGCCGCCTGTTGGCGAAGATGCGCAAGATGCCCACGCTGCTGCTCACCACGACGGGGCGCCGCTCGGGCCGGCGCCACACCGTGCCCCTCCCGTACTTCGAGGACGGTCGAGGGAAAGTGGTGATCGGATCGTTCGCGGGGTCCGACCACGACCCGGCCTGGGTGCTCAACATCGCCGCGGATCCCGAGGTCGAGGTGCAGGACCGTGCCGAGGTCTACCCGGGCCGGGCCGAGATCCTCGCGGGCGACGACCGTGCCGCCTTGTGGTCCGACCTGGTCAGTCGCTCGCCCTGGTACGGCGACTACCAGAAGCAGACCTCGCGCGAGATCCCGTTGGTTCGGATCACGCGTTCGACCGCGGGCTGATGGGAGTCGACCCGCGGAGCCCGGTGATCGTGGGGGTCGGTCAGCTGAACCAGCGAACGGACCGACCCGACGACGCGCGGGAGCCCGTCGATCTCATGGTGGAGGCCGCCCGCATCGCGGCGGCCGACAGCGGTGTGGCCGCACTGCTCGACGTGGTGGAGACCGTGCGGGTGGTGAACCTCCTGTCGTGGCGCTATCGCGACCCCGGCGCCCTCGTCGCGCAACGACTGCGGATCGGCGCTGTACGTACCGCGTACACCGAAGGCGGAGGACAGGTCGCCGGCAGCCTCGTCGCGCGCACGGCGGCCGACATCGCGGCCGGTACCGTGGACGTCGCGCTGCTCACCGGAGGCGAAGCGTGGCGTACCCGGACTGCGGTGAAGCGCGTTGGCGACACACCGCGGTGGACCGAGCAGCCAGAGGGCGTCGTGCCCGACGAGATCATCGGCGCGCCCCTCGACATGTGGCATCCCGCCGAGTTGGCCCGGAGCATCAACATGCCGGTGCAGGTCTATCCGCTGTTCGAGCACGCGCTGCGCGCGGCCGCCGGGCGAAGTGTCGCCGTGCACCGCGAGCACCTCGGCCGGCTGTGGGCACGCTTCAGCGAGGTCGCGGCCGCGAATCCTCACGCGTGGGACCGGTCACCCCACACCGCGCACGAGATCGCGACACCGGGCCCCGGCAACCGGATGGTTGGTTTCCCCTACACGAAGCTGCTGTGTTCCAACGAGCAGGTCGATCAAGCGGCGGCGTTGATCATGTGCTCGGCGGAGCGCGCGGACGCAATGGGCGTGCCACGCGACCGGTGGGTGTTCCCGCATGCCGTCGTCGAGGCCCGCGCGCCGAGCGTGTCGGAGCGCGTCGACCTCGCGTCGTCGACGATGGTCCGTGCGACCGGCGAGGCGCTGTGGAAGCTGCTCGGGATCGACGCGGGCGACATCGCGCACGTCGATCTCTACTCGTGCTTCCCGTCCGCGGTCGAGGTGCAGGCCGCGGAGCTGGGATTCGACCTCGACCGCACGCTGACGGTCACGGGCGGGATGCGGTTCGCGGGAGGCCCGTGGAACAACTACCCGATGCACGCGCTCGCCACCATGGTGGATCGCTTACGCGCCGACCCCGCGGACCTCGGGTTGGTCGCCGCCAACGGTGGCTACATAACGAAGCTGGCCGTCGGCGTCTTCTCTGCCGAGCCTCCCGCATCGGGATTCCGTCACGCGTCGCCACAGGCGAACCTGGACCCGGAGCCCCGCCGCGGGGTGGATCCGGAACCCGAGGGCACCGCGACGGTGGAGACGTACACCGTGATGCACGACCGTTCCGGGGATCCGACCCACGGCATCGTCGCGTGCGTGATGCCCGACGACCGGCGCGCGTGGGGCCTCGTGCACGGCGACGACGAGTTGAGGGCGATGGTCACCGAGGAGATCGTCGGCCGGGGCGTGACGCTTCGACCCGACGGTGCCGCGACGATCGACTGATCCTCTGATCACGCGTCGCGGCGCATCTCGCGCAGCGACATGCGAAGGAACAGGAAGCCGTCGTCTTCCAGCAGGTGCCGCACGACCGGCTCGTACGG
>CAZJSY010000245.1:0-4679 GCA_964548555.1 uncultured Burkholderiales bacterium | reverse complement strand
CGCGTGCCGAGTCGTAGGTGGTGTTGATGGACAGCACGTCACCCTTGTGGACCTGGACGTTCCAACCGGCCGGCGTGCCCGTCATCGACACGTCCCACGAGACCGGTCCGGCCGGCTCGTAGTAATGCGCGACCGACGTGAAGAGATGCGCCGTATCGGGATTCCCTGCCTTGCTGTGACCCTTCAACGCGGTCGCGCCCGCGCGTTGCAGGTACATATCGGTCTGCAGACCACCCGGATGCAGGTGGCCCGCGGTCACGAGCAGGATCCCGTCCCGGTCGACGACCCACTGGTTGCGCGGGCCGGAGCTCTGCTCGGGCTGGCGCGGCGGACGATTCGGATTGCGGGACGCCTCGTTCGGGCGTGGGGTCGGCTTGTACGGGTCGACTGCGTCGTCGGGATAGATGTACCTCCCGTTCTGGCCGCCGCCCTTCGGGACGTCGAAGACCGGGTACGCACTGCCGTTCTGCACGTCCATCCAGATCGGACGTGCACTCTTGATCCCGGCTGCTTCGGGTGCCGTGTCGGGCACCAGATCGATGTCGTACGTGATCCACACCTTGTCGGCCTTCGACGTCAGGTTGTGGAGCATGTAGTTGAGCAGCCAGTGGTCGCTCGCGTTGTAGTGATAGCCGTAGCCCTTGGGCAAGAGCATGACGGTCTTCTCTTCACCCACCGCGAAGAAGCGTTCGGGGAGGCGGCCTCCGGTGGTCGCATCCGTCGCCGACATGTTGAGCCACACCCCGTGGTGCAGGTGGATCACGTCGACCGGAGGAACGGTGCCGTCCGCGTACCGCAGGTTCGGAGCGATGCGCACGATCCAACCGTTGACCGCGGGCTTCGGCACACCGGCGAAGCTGTACGCGATGTTGTTCTGGCCCGGCTTCACGTCGATGGGGCCGAACTCGTAATGCTGGCGCACCGCGCCCGGCTGGGGTCCCGTGTCCGCGATGAGGCTCGTCTCGGTGACGCGCGCCTTCGCCGCGTCCTTCGCGCTCGAGCCGCTCGAGCTCGACGCGCACGCGGCGGCGAGCAGTGCGACGACGGCAGCCGGAACTATGACGCGCGTCACTCGACCCATCCCCGCAGCCTATCTGCACGCGTCGTGCAGAACCAGGGGACCCCCCAGGCCGGGCGGTGAGGGCCCGGGTCAACCCAGCGTGACCAGCCGCTTCAGCCCGATCGCGGTGAGCGCGTCCTGGAGCCTCGCCGTGAGCAATTCGAAGCGGTTGAGCACGAGGAGCACCCCGAACGCCGCCAGCACGACGGCGGACACGAGCGTGATCGAGCGCGAGTGGCGCTTGATCCAGGCGAGCGGACGCGTGAGCCGGCCCAGTCCGAGGCCCACCACGAGGAACGGGACGCCGAGACCCAGTGAGTAGGCGACGAGGAGCATCGCGGCACGGGCCGTGTCGCGGGTCGCGGCGACGCCGAGCACCGCGCCGAGCACGGGACCGATGCACGGCGTCCACCCGAGTCCGAATGCGGCACCGGCCACGGGTGCAGCAACCGGGCCGAAGCGCTCGAGATGGGGATGGAATCGGACCTCGCGGTACAGGCCCGGAACGGTCACGAGCTGGGACCCGGCCAGGTAGAGGGCCATCGCCAGGACGAGCACACCGCCGACGCGGGTCAGCGTGTCCTGGTTGACGAACAACGCATGGCCCGCCGTCGTGAAGACCAGGCCCAGCAGGACGAACACCGTCCCGAAGCCGGCCACGAACAAGGCCGTGTTGAGGGCGATGCGCGCGAGATGGCGCGGCTCGCCTTCACGCAGCTCACCCACGGACAGGCCGGTGATCAGCGAGAGGTAGAGCGGCACGACCGGCAGGACGCACGGCGAGGCGAACGAGATGATGCCGCCCCCGAACGCGACGAGGACGTTGACGTTCTGTTGCGTGATCGCGGCGAGCACAGTCATCGGCCTCCGACCGGACATCAATGGTACGCAGACCGGGCCCTTCCGGATCCCTCGCGCCGCGGCCGGGCCCAACCGCGCGGGGTTGCTGGGGCGGAGGGACGGGCGCGCGCCGCTCTAAGCGGCGTGCCCGGCTTGCCACGACGCGTACAGGCCGGCGTAGCGGCCCCCTCGAGCGACGAGCTCGTCGTGCGAGCCGATCTCGACGAGGCGCCCGTCGTCGACGACGGCGACACGGTCGGCTCGGGCCGCGGTCGAGAGCCGGTGGGCGACGACCACGACCGTGCGCCCTTCGGTCAGTCGCTCGAGTGCCTGCTCGACCGCCCGCTCGGTGCCGGGGTCGAGGTTCGAGGTCGCCTCGTCGAGCACGAGGACGGCCGGGTCCGCGAGCGCGGCCCGTACGAGTGAGACGAGCTGGCGCTCACCGGCCGACAGGCGCGAACCGCGCTCTCGGACTTCGGTCTCGAGTCCGTCGGGGAGCGCCTCGAAGCGCGGCCGAAGACCGAGGGCGTCGATCGCGGCATCGATCGCGTCCGCATCCGCGTCCGGCCGCCCGACGCGGATGTTGTCGCGCACCGTTCCGCTGAACAGGTACCCCTCCTGCGGCACGACGACGATGCGTTGGCGCAGTGAGGCCAACTGCGCGTCACGCAGGTCGACACCGCCGTAGGTCACGGAACCCTCGCCGGGGTCGTAGAAGCGGACGAGCAGCTTTGCGAGCGTCGACTTCCCTGCGCCGGTGGGCCCCACGAGCGCGAGTCGCTCGCCGGGCTCCACCCGCAACGTGACGTCGCGCAGCACCAGGTCGCCGGTACCCGCAGCATCACCGCGGGCGCCGTACGCGAACGAGACGTGGTCCACCTCGAGCGCGCCGCTCGACGGGAGCGCGACCGATCCCGAGGCCTCGGTGATGTGCGTCGTCGTGTCGAGCAGGTTGTAGACCTTGTGCAGACCGGCCGCCGACGACTGAACCGTGTTGTACTGCTGGCTCAGTTGCTGGATCGGCTCGAACAGGTTGTTGAGGTAGAGCACGAACGCCGCGATGGTGCCGACACTCACGCCCCATCCCATCGCGTTGAACCAGCCGCCGAGGCCGATGATCAGCGCGATCCCCACCACGCCGGTGAACTCGATCGTCGGGAAGTACCGCGACGCGATGCGCACGGTTTCCATGTGCGCGTCGAACTGCGCCTCGTTGGTGTTGTAGAAGCGGCGCGTCCATGCACCTTCGCGGTTGAAGGCCTGCACGACGCGCACACCGGCGAGCCCTTCCTGCAGCGTCGCGAGGTTGACCCCGATCCGGTCGCGGACGGTGAGGTACGCGCGGTTCGACTCGCGCCGGAACCACGCGCTCGCGATGATCAGCGGAGGGACGAGCACGAGCGTGCACACCGCGAGCAACGGGCTGAGGATGATGATCGCGATCACGGCGCCGACGAACAGCAGCGCGTTCTGCGCGATCAGCACCAACCCCTGTGACACGAGGTCCTGCGTCGCGTCGATGTCGGACGTCATACGGGCGACCAGCTGACCGGTCTTCTCGCGCTCGAAGAAGTCCATGCCGAGGGTCATGAGATGACGGAAGACACCGATCCGCAGATCCCTGAGGAACGCCTCGGCGATGCGGCTCACGAGCCACACGACCTGCCGCCCGAGCACGAGCGCGATCAGGGCGACCGCGAGGTACAGCCCGGCCGCCAGGTTGAGCGAACCGGCGTCGTGGTGGTTGAGGCCCGCGTCGATCCCGTAACCCACCAACGCCGGACCGGCGAGGATGCAGGCGGTCTGGCCGACGAGCACGAGCGCCGCGACGACGACCGAGCGCCGGTACGGACGCAGCAGCCGCGCCGAGCGCCGCAGCACGTGCCGTGCGTCGTCGCGCGAGAGCTTGTCGTCGGAGGGCGAAACGGTGGCAGCCATCAGCCGGTCGCCTCCAGATCGCCGGTCGACGATGGGCCGGATGCGCCTGCCTCGGCCTCGGCCGCGTGCGCGAGCACCCGCCGGTACGCAGCCGAGGTGGCAAGCAGCTCGTCGTGCGTTCCCTCCGCGACGACGCGGCCGCGGTCGAGCAACACCACGCGGTCGGCGAGCGCCACCGTCGCGGGCCGGTGGGCGATGATCAGGGTGGTGCGACCCGCCATCACTTCGCGCAGCGCGGCCCGGATCTCGTGCTCCTTCGTGGGGTCCACCGACGACGTCGCATCGTCGAGGATGAGAACGCGCGGCTCTGCCAACACCGCGCGTGCGATCGCGATCCGTTGACGCTGGCCTCCCGACAGGGAGAATCCCTGCTCCCCCACCACGGTCTCGTAACCGTCGGGCAGCGCGTCGATGAACGCGGCCGCTCCTGCGAGCTCGGCGGCGCGGCAGACCTCCGACATCGGCGCCTCGGGGTCGGCGAAGGCGATGTTCTCGCGGACACTGTCGGAGAAGAGGAAGGTGTCTTCGAAGACGAGCCCGACGCCGCGCCGGAGATCGCGGACTCGTAGGTCGCGCACGTCGACGCCGTCGATGAGCACCCGTCCCCCGTCGACGTCGTAGAAGCGGGGAACGAGCCGGGCGATCGTGGACTTGCCCGATCCCGTCGAGCCGACCAGCGCGACCGCTTCACCGCCACGGATCACGAGGTCGAGTTCGTGGAGCACGTGGCGGCCGCCGCCGTAACCGAAGCGCACGTTCTCGAAGCGCAACTCTCCCGGGCCGTCCGGCAGCGAACGCGCGCCCGGCCGGTCGCGTATCTCGGACTCGGTGACGATGATCT
>CAZJSY010000244.1:0-4682 GCA_964548555.1 uncultured Burkholderiales bacterium | reverse complement strand
AACGCGTGATCATCGGCAGTGCGTCGGCCAACCGCGACGAGCGCGTCTTCACCGACCCCGACGCGTTCGATCCCGAGCGTCCCAACGCCGATCAGCATCTGACGTTCGGGTACGGGCCTCACGTCTGCCCCGGTGCCGGGCTCGCCCGCACGGTGGCCCGAGTCGGTCTGCGTGCGGTCCTCGACCGCTACCCGCCCGGGTCACTTCGGCTTGCACCCGGATTCGTGTTCGAGAACGTTCCGACGTTCTTCGAGTGTGGACCGCGCGCATTGCCGGTCGTGCACGACCGGATCGGGTCCCAATGACGCATCACGCGGGGCGACGCTCCGCGGGCGTGGTCGTGATACTCGTCGTCTGCGTGGTCGGGATGCTCGCGGCTGTGCCCGGCGCGGGCGCGCAGCAGTTGCCGAGCTTCGACACCGGCATCGAGCACATCGCGGCGTTCGACGTCTCGTACGACGTCGCAACCGACGGCTCCATGGTGGTCACGGAGACGATCGACTACGACACAGGGGCCGTCCCGCGCCACGGGATCCAGCGCGACCTCGTCGTGAGGCAGCGCTACGACAACGCCCACGACCGCGTGTACCCGTTCGAGGTGCTCTCGGTGACTGCCTCCCCCGGCACGCCGAGCCAGTGGAAGATCTTGAACCAGCCGGGTGGCCGCAAGCGGATCCGGATCGGCGACCCGAACACGACGATCACGGGTCGCCATCGATACGTGGTGCGGTACCGGCTGGGCGCCGTGCTCAACGGCTTCGCCGACCACGACGAGCTGTACTGGAACGTCACCGGCAACGACTGGCTCGTGCCGATCAGCGCCACGACGGTTCACGTCACCACCCCGGCCGCGGTGACCGCCGTGACGTGCTTCGTCGGCCCGCGCGGATCGGTGCTCGCATGCCCGACGGCGCGGAGCTCGGGCACCACGGCGTCGTTCTCGGCCGGCGCGCTCCCACCCGGAACCGGTCTCACGATCGTCACCGGATTCGCGACCGCGGGCATCGCGACGCCGCATCCGCAACTGCGCGAGCGTTGGGCGATCGGGCGTGCCTTCTCTGCGACCGCGACGACGGTCACGGCCGCCGTCGCGCTGTTCCTCGTCTCGATCGCGATCATCGGCGCGCTCGTGTGGCGTCGGGGGCGCGACCGGCGCGCCGTGGGCTCGGCGATCGACATGGCCTTCCCGGATGCAGGCGCGCCCGAGGAGCGGGTCCGGCCGTTCGCTCACCTCGCCGGGCCCGTGCAGTTCGAGCCGCCCGAGAACATCCGGCCCGGCCAGCTCGGCACGCTCGTCGACGAACGTGTCAACGCGCTCGACGTCACCGCGACGATCGTCGATCTCGCGGCCCGCGGCTACCTCACCATCGAGGAGCTGCCACGACGGCGGTTCTTCGGCAAGTCCGACTGGACGTTGAAGAAGCAGCGCGACGGAGCCGACCTGCTGCCGTACGAGCGCACGCTTCTCGACGGGCTGTTCGACACGGGCGACACCGTTCAGGTGTCGGCGCTGCGCAACCAGTTCGCGGCGCGGATGAAGAAGGTACAGGACGCGCTCTACGACGACGCGGTGAAGCAGGGGTGGTTCGTCCGCCGGCCCGACCGCGTGCGTACCTTCTGGCACGGAGTGGGCGTCGTCGCCGTGGTGGTCGCGATCGGACTCACGTATCTGCTCGCCCGGTACACCCATGCCGGGATGCTCGGCATCGGCCTCGTGTTCGGCGCATCGGCGCTGCTCCTCGCGTCACGCTGGATGCCGAGCCGAACCAGCAAGGGCACGGCCACGTTGATTCGCGCGATGGGCTTCCGCAAGTTCATGGTCGAGTCGGATCCCGAGCGCGAGCACTTCGCCGAACGTCGCAACCTCTTCACCGACTACCTGCCGTACGCGGTCGTGTTCGGCGTCACCGAGAAGTGGGCCCGGGCCTTCGCAGGTCTCGACGGTGGGGTGCCGGCACCGTCGTGGTACGTGTCGGACCATCCGTTCGAGGTCGGCGGCTTCGCGCACGCGATCGACGGATTCACGGTCGCGTCGGCGGGGACGCTGACCTCCACCCCCGGTGGATCGGGGGGCAGTGGCTTCGGCGGCGGTGGGTCGTCGGGCGGCGGAGGCGGTGGTGGCGGAGGCGGCGGCTGGTGAGCGCGGTGGAAGCGCCGTCGAAGGGTCAGGAGCCGTCGAAGCGCTCGGTCACGGCATCGGCGCGACGACATCGCCGTACTCGGGATGACGCATGACGAACCGTCTCATGAACGGACAACGTACGCCGACGACGATCCCGCGCCGCCGGATGTCGTCGAGCACGCCCGCCGCCAGCCCGCTGCCGACCCCGTGGCCCTCGAACGACGGCTCCACCTCGGTGTGCTCCAGCACGAGGCGGCCCGATTCGCGCTCGTACTGCACGAACCCCGCGAGGGCACCGTCGACGTATCCCTCGTAACGCTGCTCCTCCGGGTTGTCGACCACCTGCACCTCGATGCCGTCGGTCGTTGCCACAGCGACTCCTTCGTGTCGGAACCAGGTGCGGACGCAGCGGCGCTCGCCATGGCACCACTCCAGCACGGAACGCACACCGGTCGTAGCGTTGGCTACCGCGACACCACAGCGAGGTTGTCCATGAGCACCGATGCACCGTCCGCCCGTCAGTCGACCGGGTGGTTGTCGTACGACTCGGTGGCCGCCATCTACCAGCAGGTCGCCGAGCCTTGGTTCAGCGCGATGGCGCGTGATCTCGTGGCGGCCGTGTCACCCGGGCCGGGCGCGTCGGTGCTCGACATCGGGACGGGAACCGGTTTGTGCGCACGGCTGGCACGCGCCGCGGTCGGTGCAGCCGGGCGCGTCGTCGGTATCGATCCGTCGACCGGGATGCTCGAGCGGGCACGCCGGGCGGGCGGCGTCGACGCGGTCGCGGGGATGGCGCCGGGGCTGCCGTTTCGTGAATCGACGTTCGACGTCGCGACCGCGAACCTCGTGCTCTCGCACATCCACGACCTCGACGGCGGGCTCGGTGACATCGTCGCGACGATTCGCCCCGGCGGACGGCTGGGCGCGACGGCGTGGGCACCGATGACCCGTACCGATGCCGTACGCGATGAGCAGGCCGAAGCGGACGCGCTGGTCGGCGACGTCACAAGATCGCTCGGGCTCGACACGACGTCGCCGTTCCCCGGCGCCCCCTGCGAGGAGCAGCTGCGTGACCGGGACTTCTTCTCCGCGTCGCTCGAGCGCGCCGGCCTCGCCCACGTCGTCGTCGAGGCGCACAGCTACGAGTGGACATTCCGAGTCGACGACTTCGTGGCCGGTTGGAACGGCCTGGCCCGGTGTCTTCGTGCCTCGTTCGGCCTCGACCGCTGGAAGCAGCTGCACGACGAGGCCGCGCGTGTCCTGCACGACCGCTTCGGCGCGACGATCCTCTCCGTTCGACGCGTCTGGATCGCGACCGGGTCGACGGAATGAGGTGCTCGCGATGAGGGACGCAGGAGGAGGCGGGCGCGAGACGACCCGCCGCACCGTCGAGAGCTTGTTGGACGACGCGCGGGCCGGCTTGGTGCGCGTGACTGTCGACGAGCTCCCGGGCGAGATGGCCGCGGGCGCGCTCGTCGTCGACATCCGGCCCGTCGAACAGCGGGCTCGCGACGGTGATCTTCCGGGGGCAATGGTGATCGCGCGCAACGTCCTCGAATGGCGGCTCGACCCCGCGAGCCCCGACCGCATACCTGAAGCAAGCGATCACGACGTACGCGTCATCATCGTGTGCGACGAGGGCTACGCATCGAGCCTCGCGGCCGCGACACTGCAGCAGATCGGCCTGCACCGCGCCACCGACCTCGTGGGCGGATACCAGGCGTGGCTCGCCACCGCCCCCTGAGGTGCTGCGGCGCTAGGCGGGTGCCGCCACCGGCAAAAGGGTCCGCTCCGCGGGAAGGTTGTCGTAGAGGTCGGCGACGAGGTCGCCTCGCAACGCCTTGCAGCGCGGATCGTCCCAGCGGTTGACGAACTGGTGCGGATCCGAATCCAGGTCGTACAACTCCCCCTCACCCCCCTCGTAGGTCACCGAGCTGACCGGGCCCATGCCACCACCGAAGAGCCCGGTGCGCGTGAAGAACTCCTCGAGCCCGTTCGGCTCGCCGGCCGTCGACGGCTCGTACACGGTGCACAACCAGCCGTCCCGGTAGATCGAGCGCAGGTGCATGCCGTAGCCGGGGAACTGCGAATCCCACTCGCACAGCGCGCGTTCGCGGCCGGATCCCGGCGCACTCGGAAGTGGCGTCCCCTGCATCCATTCGGCGACGGGAACGCCGGCGATGTCGCAGAACGTCGGCGCGAGGTCGAGCTGGCCGACGGGCTCGGGCACGACCGCGGCCGGGACGTTCGCGTTCGGCGCGGGCCGCCACACCATCGGCAGGCGCATCAGCGCATCGACGTGGAACGGACCTTTGAACAGCAGGCCGTAGTCGCCCTGCAGCTCCCCGTGGTCGGTCGTGAACAGCACGTCGGTGCGCACGTCCCAACCGCGCTGCTCCACACGGCGCAGCACCCGTCCGCACGCCTCGTCGATGAGCTCGTTCATGATGTGGGTCATCGCGTTGATCTCGCGCAACGAATCGTCGCTCACGTGTTGCGGCCGGTACGACGCGGGACCGCCCTCGAGATTCACCCAGGTGCCGTCCCAGAGCGCGCGCCA
>CAZJSY010000243.1:0-4703 GCA_964548555.1 uncultured Burkholderiales bacterium | reverse complement strand
CCAGGTATTACGCCGAGGGTCTGCGGCTCCGTTTCGCGGGGCCGCGTCACTGACGACGCGCCGGGCCGGTCAGTCGATCAACGAAGGTGAGCCACGGCTCCGCTCGCCCCGACATGGTCGTCGATGCCCGTGTCGTGCCCGCCCGGCACGAGCTCCCTCGGCGCAGGAGGCGTGACGGCAAAGTTCCAACTCGTCCCGGCGTGGAACGCGCCGACCAATTCGTTCGTGGCCCAGACCTGGCCGTTGTCGTCGCTGGCGGAACCCAGCGGGTCGGGACTCGTGCCGGAGTAGTCACCCCAAGGGCAGCCGTGGATCGCGCCCGGGCACGCGCCGTATCCCGCAGCCGACGTCTTGACGGTGAGCGTGCTCGACTGCGGCGCGCGCCCGCGTTTCGCGACCGCGACGATCGTGATCGGCGTGGCCGGTGACGATGCATCGGCTTCGAGGACCATGTTGGAGCCGAAGCGCGCCTTCGTACCGTCGACGGCACGATCGGGGGCGATCGTGGCGTTGTAGTAATGGACGTTCGCCGCGGTCAGGACACCGGATTGATCGAGCTCGACACCAACCGGGTCGATCTCGTACCACCGGACCTCCGAACCGGCGCCGCCGACAACGCTGTGTGCGGTCCACACGTCGACGTGGTCGAAGCGCGGATCGACGGCCGCGATCGCCTGCGTCAAACGGTCATCGAGCGTGTCGACGGGCGGGGCCGGGTTCCCGAAGAAGTCGGTACCCGACTCCGGCGCGGGAGTCGGGACCCCGTACGCAGCGACGGTCAGTGTCTTCGGCGTATGGACCACCGCGTCGCCTGCCGGGGACCGCGTGACGGAGAACACCGAGATGGTGTTTCCCACGAAGGTGTGCGTGGCGAGCACCCAGCCGGTCGGGCGGGCGTCGACCTGCCGCGCGGGCAGCGGTGTGAACGCCTCGGTGTTGTCGGCATTGCGGAGGTCTTTCACGATTCCCTTGCGGAACGACGACGCGGGCGGGCACGTTGCACCGGGCGGAGGCTTGGTGAACCACATCAGGTCGGACTGACTTCCGTAGAGGGCGTGAGCGAAGCTGTTCTTCAACCGGTTCGCGCCGACGAGGACGAAGTCCCTCGTGGTGCCGAGGCGCGGGTAGTCGGGGTAGTCGCCGGCGAAGTCGAAGGCCTCGAAGTACCGGCACCAGTCGGCGGGTCCGTTCGGCGTGTCGGTGCGACTGAAGCCCCAGTGCAAGCCGCTCCCCTCGCGCGACGTGAACGCCATGGATGCGCTGGAGAAGTAGAAGCGCCGCGAGTCGGGATCCCACATGATCTGCGGGTCGAAGGCGCCGAACGATCCGTGAAGTTGCTCCGCCCCGCCGGAGAACACGGCGTTCCCCGAACGGTCCCAGATGGTGAAGGTGAGGTTGGAGAGCTCGACGAAGCGCGTCGGTCCGATCGCGCTCGTCGGATCGGGCGGAAAACCCGCCCCGTTGCCGCTGAAGGAATGTGTCGCGACCGGAAGGTGGAGATCGCACGCGCCCAGACCGACGACGCCCAACACGAACGCGACCAACATGATCACGCCACGCACGGGCCGTCGCCGATGGAGCTGTGTACGACGAAAGTACCCAGCCATCGCACGGACCCCCCGGACACGTGCAGAGCGCGCCGTACCGCACGCGACACCGCGGTCGTTCGGCCGTCAACCCCAGTTCTGCGCGCTGCGTCGCCGTGGGCATGCGAGCGCGTCAGGGACAGATAGCGTTGCGCCCGTGGATCGATTGATGGGGGCGGACCTGATCGACGATCCATATCCGTTCTACGCGCGCCTTCGTCGCGAGTCGCCCGTATGGCGGGTGCCCGGCACGGACGCGTTCTTCGTGTCGACGTGGGCGCTCGTCACCGAGGCCGCCGGTCGCGTGGACGACTTCTCGAACCACTTCCGGCGCGGCTTCTTCACGCAGGACGACGGAAGCGTCGGGGTACTCGACCTCGGCGTCGAGGGCACGACGCCCGACGTGTTCGCGGGTGCCGACCCGCCCGACCACACGCTGCACCGCAAGGTCTTCTTTCCCAACCTGGTGCAGAGGCGTATGGAGGCGATCGAGGCCGACGTCGATGCGATCGCCGACGAGTTGCTCGACGAGTTGCCCGACCGAGGTCGTATCGACGCGGCCGCGCAGCTCGGGAATCGCTTGCCTGCCCGCGTCATCACCGAGCTCGTGATCGGCTTCCGCGACGCCGATCCCGCGCAGGTGCAGGAGTGGGTGTTCGCGGGATCGCGCCTGACGGGCGGCCGTCTCACGGCCGGCCAGATGGCAGAGGTCGCGGGCCGGGTCGCGGGGATGCTGCCGTTCGTCGTCGATCAGCTCGACCGCGCATTGGCCGGTCCTCGCGGCCACGACGTGCTGAGCGCGGCGGCGACCGGTGTCGACGACGGCGTCTTCACCCGCGACGAAGCCGCATTCACGTTGATGGTGCTCGCCGGCGCGGGGAGCGAGACGACGACGAGCCTCATCGGCACGGCGATCCGCATCCTCGCCGCCCGTCCCGATCTGCAGGACGAGCTTCGCCACGACCTCACGAACGTGCCCGCGTTCATCGAGGAGGTGTTGCGCGTCGAGTCGCCATTCCGTTTCCATCCGCGTGTCGCGACGCGTTCCGTCGAGCTCGGGGGAGTGGAGATTCCGGCCGGTTCGCTCGTCGCTCTGCTCTGGGGCGCGGCGAACCGTGACGAGTCGGTGTTCGAAGACGCTGACGACATCGTGCTCGATCGCCCGAACGCGGGACTCCACGTCGCATTCGGGCGCGGGGTTCATCACTGCGTGGGTGCGCCTCTGGCCCGGCTCGAGGCGCGAATCCTCCTGAGCAAGCTGCTCCGACGGACCACGCGTTTCTCGCTCGACCCCGATGACCCACCGTGCTGGACCGACAGCCTCTGGGTCCGCCGCAACGAGCGGGTGCCGATCATGTTGGAGGCGTCCGGTCGCGCCGTGTGAAGCGTGTGAGGATCAGCCACCCGCTTCGAGCGCGAACATGCGCTCGAACTCCTCGATGCGCTCCGGGCGCCCGGCGACGTAGGTCAGGGCGCGGCGCTTCTTGACAGTCGCGAGGTCGGCCGTACCCATCCGCAGGCGGACGACGTCGGCCGCCGACGCGTGCATCTCGAGGTCGACGTCGACGTTCTCGTCGCCCTCGGTCACCGTGATGCTTCCGTTGTCGAGTCGCACGATGTACGTGGTCCCGTCGATGACGGCGCGCCACGTGCGCTTCGTGGCCCGGATCGCCCGGGGGCGTGCGTAGGCGATCAGGCCGGCGCGCAGGGCGACGCGCGGTGACACGTCGACGCCGGGTCCGGGTGGCTCGAGGCGGCCCATGCCCCAGCGCGCCAACGAGCGGATGACGCCGTCGAGACCGCGGCCTTCTTCGGTGAGCTCGTACACCGTGCGCGCAGCGGGCGGTGGCAGCTCGCGGCGGCCCACGATGCCTGCCTCCTCCAGCTCGCGAAGGCGCGTGGCGAGCACGTTGGGCGGGATCCGAGGTAGCACCGCCTGCAGGTCGCTGAAGCGCTGCGAACCCACGAGGAGCTCGCGCACGATCAGCAGTGCCCACCGGTCGCCGACCACGTCGAGCGCCTCGGCGACCGGGCAGTACTGGTCGTAGCTGCGCTTCGTCACGTCGTCAGCCTACCCACCGCCGGCCGGGATCGATACACCATTCGCGCCTGTGACTTCGGTAACAGTATCAACTACTTGTAAATCTGTAGCACACCGGCGTAGCGTTCCAAAGAGCGGACGACACGACGGGAGCACCCATGGACGTGACCTCGCTGCAGCGTGCTGCAGGCGCCGGCTTCACGGGCCGCCGGCGATCCCGAGGGCCAGTTGGGACAGAAGTTCGCCCTCTGAGCGAGGAAGTGGCCCAACGCATCGCGTACCGGCCGCTCACGCGGCTCGACGCGTCGATGTTCCGCGGTCTGTTCGAGGCGCTCAGCCCGACCTCGCGCTACATGCGTTACCACGGCGTCAAGCCGCAACTGTCCGAACGGGAGGTCCGCTACTTCACCGACGTGGACCACCACGATCACGAGGCGATCGTCGCGGTAGCGGGCGCGGACGCCGTGGGTGTCGCCCGGTTCGTGCGGCGGGTCGACGACCCGCGCGCGGCCGACGTTGCCGTCGAGGTCGTCGATCGGACACAGCGGCGGGGGATCGGCTCCGCGCTGCTCAGGCTGATCGGTCGACGCGCGCTCGACGAGGGCATCGACCGGCTCTACGGCAGCGTGCTGCAGTCGAACGGCGCGATGCTCACCACGATCAACCACATGGGTGTGCGGGCCGAGACCACCGCGCGCGACGGCCCGGTGCTCGAGCTCGCCGTCAGCCTCGGTGGTGCTACAGCGCGACGCTCGATTCGGGCCGCTCGGTCCGAGCGTGACGCAGCGCTTCCTCGACCAGCATGACGAGGATGTTCTTCGCCGAGCTGCGGCTGCGGGCGTCGCACAGCAGGATCGGAACGTCTTCCGAGACCGCGAGCGCCTCGCGAACCTCCCACGGCATATGGCGGGCGAAGCCGTCGAAGCAGTTGAGCGCGACGACGAACGGCAGGCCCCGCGACTCGAAGAAGTCGACCGCCGCGAACGACTCGTCGAGACGCCGGCTGTCGACGAGCACCACGGCACCGAGCGCGCCGCGCGTCAGCTCGTCCCACATGAACCAGAAGCGGTCCTGAC
>CAZJSY010000242.1:0-4707 GCA_964548555.1 uncultured Burkholderiales bacterium | reverse complement strand
ACGATCGCGACCTCGCCCTTCAACCCGTGGGCCCGTCCGATCCGGCCCACTTCGAGCCTCACCGGCGCGACGCCATCCGGGTGATCACTCGAGGACGTCGACGTTGGCCTTGATCCCCTCGGAGGCGCCCGCAGCCCGTGTGAGCTGCCGCAGCGCCTGGATCACCCGACCCCGCTTGCCGATCAACCGACCCATGTCGGACGGGTTCGTCCGCACCAGCAGACGGACCTCGCCGTCGCGCTCCTGGATGTCGACCTCCACCGCGGCAGGGTCCTGCGCGATGGCCCGGGCGACGTGCTCCACGACGGCGCGCGCACGGGCGCCGACGATCCGGTTGCCTTCGGGCGCGACCTCGTCGAAGTCGGCGTCGAGATCGTGCGGCGCGCCCGCGTCGGTCACGATTCGCCCGCTTCGGAGGCCGGCGACTCGACCGGTGCAGCGTCGTCCGCCCCGGCCGGTGGCGCGGC
Source organism: uncultured Burkholderiales bacterium (assembly GCA_964548555.1). Lineage (GTDB taxonomy): Bacteria > Actinomycetota > Acidimicrobiia > IMCC26256 > JAMXLJ01 > JAMXLJ01. The sequence continues at coordinate 4,240 of CAZJSY010000242.1, read as the reverse complement.
CTCGCCGGCAGCCGGTTCGGCCGCCGGGGGCGCAGCCGGCGCCGCGGGCTTTGCGGGCTTCGTGGGCCGCACCTTCACCCGGCCCGCCGCCTTCGGCTGCTCGGCCTGGAAGCGGTCCCAGACACCCGCCGACACGAGGAGCTTGTGCACCCGCTCGGTGAGCTGGGCGCCCTGTCGCAACCAGCCCAACGCCTTCTCGTCATCGATCTCCAGGAGCGAGGGCTCCTGGCGCGGCCCGTAATGCCCGATGATCTCGATGTACCCACCGTCGCGGGGCGACCGGGAGTCGGCGACGACGACCCGGTAGGTGGGCTGCTTCTTCTTGCCCACGCGCATCAGACGGATCTTCACGGCCACAGTGCGGGTGTCCTTCCCTCGGAGGTGCCGTCCCGGAGTCAGGGGGCGCGGCGCAAGGCGACAAGCCTACAGAGCAAACGGTGCAGCCTACAGGCCCGGAATGGGCATCTTCGGACGCTTCCCCTGGGCGACGGACCGCATCATCTGCTGAACCATCTTGAACTGCTTGAGCATCTGGTTCACGTCCTGGGTGGTGGTGCCGCTGCCGGACGCGATCCGCAGGCGTCTCGACCCGTTGATCACCGAGGGATCGCGGCGCTCGGCCGGGGTCATGGAGCAGATGATCGCTTCGACCCGAGCGATCTCCGACTCCTCGACCTGCGCTTGCTTCAGCTCCTTGGGCAGCCCCGGCATCATCTTCACGATGTTCTGCAGCGGGCCCATCTTTCGGACCTGGCGCATCTGCTCGAGGAAGTCCTCGAGCGTGAACTGACCCTTGCGCAACCGCTCCTCGGCCTTGGCGGTCTGGGTCTTGTCGAAGGCCGCCTCGGCCTTCTCGATCAGCGTGAGCATGTCCCCCATGCCGAGGATGCGACTCGCCATGCGGTCGGGGTGGAACGGCTCGAAGTCCTCGAGTTTCTCGCCCGTCCCGGCGAAGAGGATCGGCTTGCCGACGACCTCCTTCACCGACAGCGCCGCGCCGCCGCGTGCGTCGCCGTCGATCTTCGACAGGATCACACCGTCGAGGCCGACCGCCTGGTCGAACGACTCGGCGACGTTGACGGCCTCCTGACCGGTCATCGCGTCGACGACGAGGAGCATGTCGTGCGGTTGCACCGCGTCGCGCACGTGACGCAGCTCGTCCATGAGCTCTTCGTCGATCTGTAGACGACCGGCGGTGTCGACGATCACCACATTCCGTCCGAGGCGCGCGGCCTCGTCGAGCGACGTGCGCGCGACCGCGACCGGATCGGCGGGCACACCGTCGCCGGCGGAATGCACCGGCAGATCCAGACGACGGCCGAGCACGCGCAGCTGCTCGACGGCTGCGGGTCGCTGCAGGTCGGCCGCCACGAGCAGCACGCCGAGGCCCTGGCTCTTCAGGTGCCGCGCCAGTTTCCCGGCCGCGGTCGTCTTGCCGGAGCCCTGCAGTCCGGCGAGCATGACGACCGTCGGCGGCTTCGAGCTCATGGCCAGCTTGCCCGTCGTGCCCCCGAGTGTGCTGACGAGCTCTTCGTGCACGATCTTGATGACCTGCTGTGCCGGCGTGAGGCTCTTGGTCACCTCCGCGCCGGTCGCGCGTTCCTTGACCCGATTGATGAACGCGCGCACGACGCGCACGTTGACGTCGGCCTCGAGCAATGCCAGCCGGATCTCGCGCGCGACCTCGTCGACATCCTTGTCGTTCAGCCGGCCGCGGCCGCGCAGACGGGTGAAGATCGAGTCGAAGCGTTCGGAGAGGGCGTCGAACATATGAGAGAGGCTCCCGGAAGAGCTTCCGAGTCTACCGAAGGTCCCCGCTCAGCCCGTTGCGAGCAACGCGTCGACGAATTCGACGGGATCGAACGCGATCAGGTCGTCGGCCGACTCACCCACGCCGACGACCTTCACCGGGATTCCGAGCTCGGCCTGGATCGCCAGCACGATGCCGCCCTTGGCGCTCCCGTCGAGCTTGGTGAGCACGACACCGGTGACGTCGACGGCCTCGGTGAACTGGCGGGCCTGCACCAGACCGTTCTGACCGGTGGTCGCGTCGATCACGAGGAGGACCTCGCGCAGCGCGCCGGGCGTGCGGTCGACGATGCGACGGAGCTTCTTCAGCTCCTCCATGAGGTTCACCTTCGTATGGAGGCGCCCCGCGGTGTCGACGAGCACCAGGTCGGCGTCGCGGCTCGCGGCCGCGCTCATCGCGTCGAACACCACCGACCCCGGGTCGGCGCCCTCCTGGCCCCGCACCAGCCCGGCACCGACGCGGTCGGCCCACGCGCCGAGCTGCTCCGCCGCCGCGGCCCGGAACGTGTCGGCCGCGGCCAACACGACCTTGTGGCCCTCGACGACCTGCTGTTGGGCGAGCTTCGCGATCGTCGTGGTCTTCCCCACGCCGTTCACGCCGACGAACATCCACACGTTCGGGGTCGCGCCGCCGACGTGGAGGGCGCGGTCGGCGGGCTCGAGCACCGAGACGAGCTCCGCTCTCAGCAGCTCGAGCAGGTCGGCGGTGTCGGAAACCTTCAGCTCGGCGGCCCGCTTGCGGAGGTCCTCCAGCACACGGGTCGTGGTGGGCATGCCGACGTCGGCGAGCAGGAGGCTTTCCTCGAGCTCGTCCCAGATCTCGTCGTCGATCTTCGCCCGGCCGCCGAGGTCGGTGAGGAAGCCGGTGAACGCGGCCCGCGTGCGCCCGAGGCGGTCACGGAGGCGGGGCCGCACCCGAGGCGCGGGAGGTGCCGGCGGCGCAGTAGTGGGCGCCGGTTCCGCCGGGGGTGCCGGCGGAGCTTCGGGGATCGTGAGCGGCTCGGGCGCGGCCTCGGGGACACGCGGCGGCGGAGGCGCTTCGGGCCGTGCCGGCGTGGGACGCCCGGGACGCGGCCGGGCCGGTGGGGAGGGCCGCGTCGGCGGCTGCGCTCCCTTCGTCGTCGTGCCTCCTTCGCCACGGTCCTCGGTGCTCCCGGTGTCGCGCGCGCGTGGAGGCGGGGCCGGCGGCTCCTCCATCGGGATCCCCAGCTGCTCGGAGATCTCGCGGGTGCGCCGCTGCGCACGCCGCGACAGCCCGATGCCGAGCGCGATGAGCAGCAGCCCGAGGACGATGATCCCGAGGATGACGAGAAGGTTCGCCATGAACCTCTCATCCTACCGGTGGTCCGTGACGCCTCCCGCCCCGGGAACAGGGCCTCGCGCCTGCAGCGTCAGGCGGGCGTCTCGGGAGGCTGATCCGCCGCGGTCGCCGACGCCGTGATGCCGGCCGACTGGAGCGCGACCGCAATTCGGATGCGCAGCTCGCGCGCGACGCGCCACTGCTCCAAGGGACGCGTCTTCGCGACCACGCGGATCTTGACCTGATCGACGCTGACGTCCTCGACGCCCCAGACCTCCGGTGCGTCCATCATCAACGACCCGAATTCCGCCTCGTGCCACAGCTCGTCGGCCGTCTGCTTGATCACGTCGATCGCCCGCCGCAGATCGGAGCCCGGCGGGACGATCACGTCGACGAGTGCGCGCGACCACTGCTGCGACTTGTTCCCGACGCGAGCGATCGTGCCGTTGGGAACGTGCCAGACGACTCCTTCGACATCACGCAGACGGGTCGTACGCAGCGACACGCCTTCGACGGTGCCGGCCGCCACACCCGCGTCGATGACGTCGCCCACGCCGTATTGGTCTTCGACGAGCATGAAGATGCCGGTGAGGAAGTCCTTGACCAGGCTCTGCGATCCGAAGCCGATGGCGACACCCACAATGCCGGCTCCGGCGATGATCGGGCCGAGCGCAACACCGAGGACGTCGAGCACGCTGATGGCGGCCATCGCCCAGATGATCACCGCGATGATGCTCGACACCAGTGCTCCGACGGTCTCCGCCCGTTGCACTCGACGTGCGTTCGGGATCGGTCCCGTGTCGAGCCACGACAAGCCGGATCGGCGGCGCAGCGCGCTGATGCGGTCGTCGGCCTGCCCCACACGACGGAATGCACGCCGCACGAGCCGTCGCGTGATGCGAACCAAGAGCCACGCCACCGCGAGGATCACGAGAATGCGAACCGGCTTCGAGAGCGCGTCCGCGAGCTCGGCCGCGCCACGGTTGTGCGTGACGCGGTAGACGTTGGTGCAGAGCCACCCCTGCTGACCCTTCGGTCCGCACGCGATCGTCAGCCCGTCGCCGGTGGTCGTCGTCACGACCGCGGCCAACACGCCAGGCGCCATGACGCGCCGCTGCTACGGCACGGTCG
>CAZJSY010000241.1:0-4724 GCA_964548555.1 uncultured Burkholderiales bacterium | reverse complement strand
CCGACGAACGAGCGAGGCGCAGCCGCACTTGCACAGTGTCGGTAGTGAGAGTTATCCCGACTGGGAAGCTGTATACCTGGACAACGTCGAACGCGTGTACAGGGTGATGTTCGGCCGCGTCGGGAATCGGGCCGACGCAGAGGATCTCACCGCGGAAGTCTTCCAGGCTGCGCTCCAGCCGCTGCGCATGTCGGCATCACGTGGCGAAGTACGCGCGTACCTGCTCGCCACCGCCCGGACCGTGCTTGCGTCGCACTGGCGCCGTCACTACGCAGTCGAGATCACCACCATCGATCCGGAACGGGATCACGCCGAAAAGGAGCCGCTCGAGATCAGTGCCGACGCGCCGAAGCGGGTCACCGCGATACTGGCTGCGTTGCCCGAGCGGTACCGCCGCATCCTGGAGTTGCGCTTCCTCGAGGCGAATTCACTTCGAGAGACTGCGCGCGCCATGAACGTGAGTCTGACCAACGCGAAGGTCCTCCAACACCGCGCACTCCACCGGGCAGCTCAACTCGCTGAGGAGAGGCGATGAACGCTCGTCGGGTCTCCGACTTCGTCGACGCGCTGTTGCACAACCGCCGGCCGAAGCCTTTCGAACCTTCCGCTGACGATGTGGAGGCCATGCGGGGCGCGATCGACCTCCGGAGCGCGCAGCCAGGTGCCGGCTTGCCGGACCCCGAGTTCGTCGCGACGCTGCACCGCAAGCTGGCACGGCAGTTCGATGCGGACGTGGACGCAACCGCGGGCCCCGTCGAAGCGAGTCCAGCTCTCACGAGGCGACGCGTGCTTGCGGGTATCGGAGCGGCGGCAGCCGCCGTCGCCGCGGGAGCAGTCGTCGACCGCGAGGTGCTCGGCTCGCCACGCCGGCACGCGCCCGCGCAGGCATACCTCGAACCGGACCAGGGCGCCTGGCAGGCGGTCGTGCCGGCAAGCGAGCTCCAACCCGGCACCGTCACACGGTTCGCCACGCCGTCGACGGTGGCATTCGTCGTCAACGACGCGGGCGCGATCCGCGCCGTCTCGGGCGTGTGCACACACCAAGGTTGTCTGCTCCGGCACACGCCGGGCAGCGACCAGCTCGAGTGTCCGTGCCACCGAGCGGCGTTCGATCTCAGCGGCAAGGTGACGCACCACGAGATTCCGATGCCGTTGGCGCCCCTGCCCCGCCTGCAGGTTCGCAGCCGCGACGGCACCATCGAAGTGTTCGCCCCGCCACCGGTGTGAAACGCGGCCTACGACGTCAGCCGCCAGCCGTCAGACCAGCCGCCGCGCGGAGAGCCCGGTGTTGCAGAACCTTGGCATTCGAGGCGCTCACTCCGAGTTCGCGCGCTGTCTCCTTCACCGACATCCGCCTGAGGAACCGCAGTTCCAGGACTGCCCGATACCGCTCCGGCAGGTCGGCGAGGATCGCTTGCACCCGCGCGTCAGCGTCACCAGAGGGCTCCGCGCGGATGGTCGCGACCGGTGCATCGTCGATCATTGTCACCGTGACGCCGAACGTGCGCTTCCAATGACGCGCCAACACGGTGCGGGCGGTGGCCGCGAGATAGGACCGCACTTGGGCTCGGGGTGCATCGCTTCGAAGCGGCCGCAACGCCGCGACGAACACTTCGCTCGTGAGATCCTCGGCGTCCGCGCGGTTGCCCACGCGCGAGTACATGAGGCGGTACACCGGAGTCACATTGTCCTCGTAGAGATCGTTCCATCCGGCGTACGACGCCGGCGCGACGGGAAAATCCGGCTCCACACCGCCGCGGCGTGGTCCCATGCAGGGAGCGTCGCGCCGAACCGGTGAAGGGGTCATCGCTCGATCGCGGTATTCGCGCCCCTTAGGCCGTGATTCGGCGTTCGACTGCGATCCGCGTCAACTCGACCCGCGAGCTGATGCCCAGCTTCTCGAACGCATGCTTCAGATGTGTTCCGACGGTGTACGTCGAAAGGAACAGGCGCTCCGCGACCTGCCGGTTCGTCAGTCCCTCTGCGACGAGGAGCACCACGCGAAGCTCTGCCGGGGTGAGGCTCTCCCAGCCCAGGGCGCTCCGTCGGCTACTGGTCGACCGGCGGGCGTGACCGCGAACCCCCGCGTCCCTCAGTCGTCGTTGTACTCGCAACTCGTCCCGACTTGCCCCGACGTCGCGGTAAATGCTCAGCGATTGTTCCAAGAGCGCCACGCCCCGCTTGTTGCTGCCGGCGCGAAGAGCCGCCGAACCAGCGTCCTCGCATGCGGATGCCCGCGCGATGAAGCGAGGGCTGGTCTCGTACAACGTCGCGGCTCCCACCAGCCGATCGACGGAGTCACTGCGCAGACCCCGGGCGTGGGCCGCCGCCGCGACGACCGATGCCACCTCGGGGTTCTCCTGCGCCAACCGCTTCATCGAGTCGACGACCTCGTCGGCGCGTCCACCGTCCTGAGCTGCGACCGCGAGCCTCACCAGCACGGGTGCCAGGGTGGGTTCCAAGGCGAGGTTCTGCGTGAGCAACTCGGGGCGTTCGAAGAGCTCGTCGAACTCCCCGATCGCGGCGGCGTGATCGCCTTCCGCGTCAAAGAGCATCGCCCTCGCCCACTCCAGATACGGCGGCAGCGCGCGGGCGTAGCCCGGTTCGTAGCGGCTTGCCCGCGCGAGGTGGTTCCGGGCCGCTTCGAGGTCGTTGCGGTGGACCGCGACGAGACCGAGCACGCCGAACGGAACGTCGGAATCGTGCCACATGTCGAGCGCCTCGATCAGCGCGAGGTTCGCTTCGGCCTCTGTGGCGGCGTCATCCAGGCGACCCATGACCATGCGCTCGACGCAGACGCCGCGTTGACAGAACTCGAGTGCCCACGCCGCGCCAAGCTCTTCGGCCTCTTGCCGGTAACCCGCGAACACGTGGTCGACCTCGTCGACCCGATCCATGACTGACAGCACTCGCGCATACCAGGCCTGCGGGAAACGCTGCCGATCCTCCGGCCCGCCGGCTTCGGCCGAGCGCATGCAGTCCTCGCCCAGAGCCAGCCCCTCCGAGAGCCGGCCCTGGGAGCCGGCCACGAACGCCAACCCGATGCGGCAGGCGAGCAGCAGCGGACCGTCGTCGGGGCCGGCGACCTTCACAGATGCGTTGTACGCGTCGGTCGCCGCGGCGACTTCACCGTCCATAGCGAGCGCGAACGCGAGGTTGTGCAGAAACCGGCCGCGCAACCTGGATGGCACGTCGGTCTCCGCCAATGCGGCGCGGCACTGCGCGATCGCCTCGCGGCGCCGGCCGCCGAGCATCAACGCGTCAGCGAGACCCAGCCGGACGGTCGCCTCGGCCTCGGGGTCGAGGCCCATCGCGAGCGCCCGCTGCGCGATGGCACCCGCGTCGGCAAAGCGCGAGGCCCATGCGGCCAGGCCGACGGCGACCACGAGCGCCTCCGTGAAGCCGGGCTGACCAGGCGACATGATGTCGATTGCCCGGAACGCGAGATCGGCGGCTGTCTGCGGGGCGCGGCCCGCGATCTGGGCGGCCGCTTCCCCCAGCACTCGTGCTGCCTCGTCGTCGCCCCGTTCGGCCGAGGCAAGAAGATGCACCGCGGCTTCGGTCGGCGGTCCTCCCCGAGCGAGGATCACGGCCGCCGCTCCACGGTGCAGTGCGATCCGAGCGCTATCGGGCAGATCTTCGGTAATGGCTTGCCGTATGAGGTCGTGGCAAAACTCGAGCCGCCCCCCGACGTCCGCCAGCACGTTGGCCTGTATCGCTTCGTCGACGGCGGGCACCAACGTGCTGGGCCATGTCGCGAGCATCGCCGCCACGTCCGAAATGCCGAACGCGCGACCGAACACCGAGCCGGCCCGCACGACGTGCAACGCGTCGCGCGACATCGTGGTGAGGCGTCCGCGGACGCTGGCGCGGAATTGGTCCGGTACGTATGCCCCGGCGAGCGAGGCGCGACCGTCGCTGACCTGGATGGCGCCATCCGCACGCAGCGCCTGGAGCAGATCCATGCCGAGGAACGGATTGCCACCGACGCCGAGGAGGAACCGCCCCAGCTCCGCGGTGGGCGCGCCGCCGAGCACATCGGCGGCCATTGCCTCCATGTCGGCGCGGCCGAGTGGTGCCAGCCTCAGGAGCACCGCGCCGTGTTCGCTCAGCGCACGGACAAGCGTCGTGACGGCCGGCGCGGCCCCGTGAGGCCGGAGCGCGACGACCCAACCGACCGGCGACGACCCGAGGCGCTGGTTGAGCACCTGCACCGCGCCGAGGGTCACCGGGTCGGCCCACTGCACGTCGTCGAGTGCTACGAGAATCGGCGCGTCGCGTGACCGAACTTCGAGGAGGTCCGCGAGCTCCTCGAGAAGCCAGAAGCGTTGATCTCCCGGCCGCTCCAACGCGAGCAGGTCGCGGCGCCGGAGCACCGGAGGATCACCCGCGCTGAGTGCGGACAGCAGGGATGACAGGGGAGCGATCGTCTCGACCTCGTCTGCCCGACCCGCGGCGACGAGCACTCCGTCCGCCGACGCGGCGCGGGCCAGCTCGCGCAGGAGCCTGCTCTTGCCGATTCCCGGCGCGCCCTCGATGACCGCACTGGCACCGGCGCCGCCCACGAGCGCTTCGACGAGGCCGGCGAGCGTGTGCAGCTCCGGTGCGCGACCACGCAACGGCAGTTCGGGCATGGGTCCTCGCTACCACGTCGTGGGCGCCTTGCACGCCCGCCGACGCGGCCCGTTCTATCGAGAAACCACCCGAGCCGCAACGACGACCGA
>CAZJSY010000240.1:0-4733 GCA_964548555.1 uncultured Burkholderiales bacterium | reverse complement strand
CCCTTCGGCATCACCATGCCGACGGGCTGCAGATGCTGACCGAGCACCGTGTTGAAGTTGGCCGCCACACCTTCGGCGTCCCACCCACCGTCGCGCCACATCGACGCGATCTGGCGCGGGGTCTGGAAGATCGTGAACGCGTAGTCGCTGCGGCCGAGGATCTGTCCGTTGACGTGACCCGCCTCCTCCGACGCGAGATACGCGACGAGCGGCGCGTTGAGCGCAGGGTTCTGCTCCGGCGGCGGCTCGGTGCCGCTGCGCTCGAACAGCGAGGCGGTCATCCGGGTGGCGCCGGCGGGAGCCATCGCGTTCACCGTGACGCCGTAGCGGCCGAGCTCCATCGCCCAGACGAACGTCATGCCCATGATCGCGGCCTTGGCCGCCCCGTAGTTGGTCTGGCCGAAGTTGCCCCGCAGCCCCGCCGACGACGTGATGTTGATGATCCGCCCGTAGCCCGCGTCGCGCATGACCGGCGCGGCATGGCGCGCGCAGTTGAAGGTGCCCTTCATGTGCACGGCAACGACGGCGTCGAAGTCGTCTTCGCTCATCTTCACGAGCGTGCGGTCGCGCACGATGCCGGCGTTGTTGACCAGGATGTCGAGCTTGCCGAACGAGTCGACCGCCGTCTGCACGATGCGTGCTGCGCCATCGAAGTCGGTGACCGAGTCGTAGTTGGGCGCTGCGCGACCGCCGAACGCCTCGATTTCCTTGCACACCTGGACCGCGGGATCCTCGTCGGTGCCGCGCCCGTCGAGGCTCACGCCGACGTCGTTGACGACGACGGCCGCGCCCTGTCGCGCGAGGCACAACGCGAACTCGCGGCCGATGCCGCGGCCCGACCCCGTGACGATCGCGACCCGGTTCTCGAGGAGCATCAGTTCTTCTTCTCCACACGCGCCGAGGCCGAACCGGTGAGGCAGGTGTCGCCGTTCTGATTGGTAACGGAGATCGAGCAGTCGACGATCCCGTGATCGCCTGCGTCGTGCACCTCGGTGACCGTCGCCCGACATGTGAGGGTGTCGCCCGGCCACACCTGCTTCGAGAACCGGACTTGATACCGGGTGAGCGCTTCCGGTCCGAACCAGTCCTTCAGAACCCGCGCCATCAGGCCCGCGGTGAGCATGCCGTGACCGAACACCGACGGGTTCCCCGCCTTCGTCGCCATCGTGTCGTCGTGGTGCATCGGGTTGAAGTCACCCGACGCGCCCGCGTAGCGGACGAAGTTGGTGCGGGTGAGGTTCTCGACGACGAGCGGGGGCGCTTCGTCTCCCGTCTTGATGTCCTCGAACGTCGGCGCGGTCACGGGCGTCGTCGTCACCTCGAAATTCCCCCGGTTCGGTGGGCAGTTCTGTCACGCGGCGAGATGCGAGCGTATCGAAAAGGTGACACGAGCGTCGGAAACGCTCTAGCCTTGACGGGATGGCCCGGTCGAGCTCCCGTGGCCCCGAGCCGACCCGGCGCGGCCGAGGCCGCTCACGACGTCCCGAAGCAGCAGCGGGTACGCCGGCCGCGCGCGCCGGGCGACCCGCACAGAACCGCGAGTTGCGCGCGCGGGGCAAGCGCACCATGCGCAAGCTGCTGGACGCGGGCGCCCAGGTGTTCGCGCAGCGCGGCTACCACGCCGCACGCGTCGACGACATCGTGAAGCTGGCGAACACGTCGCACGGAACCTTCTACCTCTACTTCTCCAACAAGGAAGACCTGTTCCGCGCGCTCGCGCTCGACGTCGCCGAGCAGATGATGCATCTCGCCGAGGACCTGCCCCCGATCGTTCCCGAGCCCCGGGGCTACGACGATCTGCGCACGTGGCTCGACCGGTTCGGCGAGCTCTACGACCACTACGGACCGGTGATCCGTGCGTGGACCGAGGCGGAGACCGGCGCCAGCGAGTTCGGGCGGCTCGGCAACGACGTGCTGGGCGAGTTCACCCGTGTGCTCGCCGACCGCATCCGCGCGGCCGGGCCCGAAGGCATCAGCGCCCCCATCGCCGCCCTCGCGGTCGTCGCCATGGTCGAGCGTTTCAACTACTACGTGCTGTCCCGCCAGGTGAAGGTCGACCGCGACGACATGCTCGACACGCTTGCAGTCGTGATCCACCGCGGCGTGTTCAACGGTCAGGGGCCGGCGACGAACGACGGCTCGCGACCGGCCCGCGCTGCGGTCTCGTCGAGGCGCCGCTGAGGCCGAGATGCCGTACACCCTCGTCACGTTCCACGCTCACCCGGACGACGAGGCGATCGCGACAGCGGGCACGATGGCCGCGGCCGCGGCGGACGGGCACCGCGTCGTGCTCGTCGTCGCGACCCGAGGCGACCACGGGGAGGTCGAGCCCGGATTCCTCCGCGCCGGTGAGTCGCTGGCGGAGCGCCGCGTCGAGGAGACCCGCCGGGCAGCGGAGGTGCTCGGCGTCGCACGCGTCGAGTTCCTCGGGTACGTCGACTCCGGGATGGCGGGCACCGACGAGAACGACGCGGCCGGATCCTTCTGGTCGGCCGACGTCGACGAGGCGGCGCGCAAGCTCGCGGGCATCCTCGAAGAGGAGTCGGCCGACGTGCTCACGGTGTACGACGAGCGCGGCACCTACGGTCATCCGGACCACATCCAGGTGCACCGGGTCGGAGTGAAGGCCGGCGCGCTGGCGCGCACGCCGCTCGTCTACGAGGCGACGATCGACCGCGACTACGTCCGATCGCTACTTCGCGAACGCGCCGACGAGATTCCCGTCGCGGACGACTCCCCCGATCCGGAGACGTTCGACGTCGGTGTGGCGTCGGACGCGATCACCACCGTCGTCGACGTGCGGCCGTATCTACGGCAGAAGCGCGCCGCGATGGCCGCACATGCCAGTCAGATCGCCGAGCAGTCGTTCTTCCTGGCGCTCCCCGACGACGCGTTCGAGGTCGCGTTCGGTTCGGAGTGGTTCATCCGGCACGGCGAACGACCGCCGGCCCCCGAGCACTCGCTGTTCGATGCGCTCAATCGGGAACGCGGAACCGACGCCCGCGCCGGGCAAGGCGGTACCCCCGCGGGATGATCGGCACCGGCTGGTAGATCGAACGGTCCGACGACCACATCGCGTAGGGCGCCATCGTGAGCCCCGCGAGCGCGATGAGAACACGGTCGTAGTTGACGCGCCATCCCGCGAAGTCACGCCACGCCTGCTCGCGATCCTCCTTCAGCGGGACGCCCACCCCCGCGAGTTGCCGGCAGACGTCGTCGTACTCGTCGCGCGCGATGGAGATGGGGTCGGTGGGCGCAGGGTCGTGATCGTTCTCGATGTCGAAGAAGTCGGCGATGGAGCGCAGCGCGGTGAAGCCCGACCTGACGCACAGGGCAGCCTGAGGCTGCCATGGCCCCTCGACCGTCGAGTTGACGAGCGCGGCCGCGTCGAGCACGACGCCCGCGGCCGTGACCCACGACCGGTCGGGCTTCGGCGACCGGAAGAACGTCAGCGAGCCGAGGGAGGTGTGCGTCTCCTCGAGCTCACCGAACCACAACTGCCACGACACCCACAGGTCGTCGAGGTCGTGCAGCTTCTCGATCAGGTACGCCCGGCGGAGGAGGTCGAACGCCGAAGGCGGCGAGCCCGCACGAGCGGTCAGATGCGCGACGAGCACCTCGCGACGAGAGAACGCGGAGTAGATCGTCGGCAGGTACGCGATGAGCAAGGTCAGGAGGAACAGCCCGGTGGCCGCCTCGGTGAACGCCAGGGCCATACCGGGGAAGTCGTGAGGCCGGATGAAGCCGAGGGTGAGCACCGAGGAGCCGCTCTCGTCGAAGGCCGTACGCCAGCTCGAGACCCCGAACCCGCGGAACATGAGCATGTAGCCGCCGACCACGAGGACGAGCCACGTGAACGGGAGCAGCACGAGCGTGAAGGGTGCGTACAACGCCATGACGCGATCGCGGGCCTCGTAGGTGTCGAGGCGCTTGGCCACGAACTTGAAGCCGCGCCGGACGATGGTGAAGACGAATCGCGAGTAGACGACCGTGACGCCTCGGGGCAGCACGAACGTGCGCACGGCCGAGTCGACGACCACGACGACGAGGAGCGCGCCCACCACGACAAGCACGACGTCGAGGACGGAGGTCACGGATCAGTCTTCCGGTCGGGGCCGGCTGCGGCGGCGTTTCAGGTCGCCACGCCGTCGCTTCGCGTCGACGCGCGCGGCACGCGAGCGTGCGGTCGGTCGCGTCGGCACCCGGGTCGGATCACGACGCAACGCGGCCCCGAGCCGCGCCCGCAGACGCTCGAGCGCGAGCTCGCGATTGCGCGCCTGTGAACGGCGGTCGGACGCGACCACCCGTACCACCGGACCGAGCCGCTCCACGATGCGCTCGCGCTGTCGTGGTCCGAGCGATGGCGACGACGCGGCGTCGAATCGCAGCTCGACCCGGGTGTTCGAGGTGTTGGCGTGCTGGCCACCAGGTCCGCCGGACGTGCTGTACCGCCACTCGAGCTCGTCGAGCGCGATGCTGCACGAGCTGCTGACCCGGAGCCGGTCCTCCATCGGGGGAACGCTACCCAGCCGATGTGCGGACGAGCTGCGCCCTGGGCGGACGCCCGGGAGGGCGCAGCGAGGGAGCCATGTGATGTGCGGACGAGCTGCGCCCCGGAGCGGCGAGCGTACGCGGGCCGGGTATCCCGGCCCGCAGCGAGTGCGACCGTTGACACAGCCGGACGCCCGGGAGGGCGCAGCGAGGGAGCCATGTGATGTGCGGACGAGCTGCGC
>CAZJSY010000239.1:2598-4818 GCA_964548555.1 uncultured Burkholderiales bacterium | reverse complement strand
GGCGGCGATCTGCATCGGCGTCGGCCAAGGGCTTGCCGTGGTGCTCCACGTATGAGGTGCCGGCGCGTTATCGCTGCGGCTGATCAAGTCGGCCGAGAGGATCTATTGGACGCGTTCCTGGCGGCCGAACACAATGGCCGGCGATGCCACAGTTCCCGTCGCGAACGCAAACGGAGGCGATGACGGACCGATTGCACGGCCGCACGGCGCTGGTCACAGGAGGCGCCAGCGGCATCGGGCGGGCGACGTGCATCGCGCTTGCCGATGAGGGCGCGACCGTCGTCGTCGCCGACATTGCTCGAGAAGCGGCGAACGCCGTCGTCGACGAGGTCATCGCGCGCGGGGGTACGGCGGTCGCGGCGGCTGTCGACGTTTCCGACTCGGCGAGCTGCGACGCCGCTGTGGCCCTCGCGGCGAAGGAGACCGGACGGCTGGACGTTCTCTTCCACGCTGCCGGCCTTCACGTCCACAACCGCGAGGTGGCCGATACATCCGACGAGCTTTGGCACCGGCTCATCCAGACCAACCTCACCGGCACGTTCTACATGTGCCGCGCGGCGATCCCGCACCTGCGCGAAGCGGGTGGTGGGACCATCGCCCTCATGGCGTCGGGGCGGGTGGTGCTCGGTACTGCCAAGCAGACCGCGTATGCCGCATCGAAGGGAGGCGTCGCCTCGTTCACCCGCTCGCTGGCGTGGGAGGTTGGTCCGGACGGCATCAACGTCAACAGCATCATCCCGGGGTTCGTCGCGACGGAGGGTTCGCTGGGGTTCATGCGTGAGCAGGGGATCGACGTCGAGGAGGCCATCGCCGGCTTGCGCTCCAAAGACCCGTTGCGTGGTGTCACCAGTCCGGAGGACGTCGCGAGCTTCGTGGTCTACCTGGCGACCGCCGGCCGGTGGATTACGGGCGGCATGCACACCCTTCGGGTTCAGACGTCGTGACGGCGGCGGCGCTGGTCGACAACGGACTCGGCGTGATCGATTGCGCCGTCCACCACGAGTGGGCCGACCAAGCTGAGCTGCTGGACTATCTCGACCCGGGCTGGCGCGAGTACATCGGCGAGCCTGGGTCGCTCCCGGGAGGAGCGGGCATGATCTCGGCGCTGCCCGTTGTCCCGTATGAGGATCCCCTGGGTGAGGCGCGGCCGGAATGGTACCCACCCTCGCCGGGCCGCCCTGGCTCGGATCCGGCGATGCTCTGTCGGCAGGCGGTCGACGAGGCGGGAGTCGAACGGGCAATCCTGAGCTTCGGCCGCGCCCAGATGATCCCGGCGCTGGGCAACCACTATCTCGGCCTCGCGTTCATCCGAGCCATCAATTCGTGGACCCGGGACCGGTGGCTTTCCCCGGAGCACGATCGCCTTTACGGTCTCGTGCTCGCCCCGAACCAACTTCCGGTCGAGGCGGCGGCGGAGATCCGGCGGATCGGCCGACACGAGCGGTTCGTCGGCGTCCTCATGGCGGGCAATGGCCTCAGCAAGCCATTCGGACACCCGCTCTACCACCCGATCTACGAGGCGGCCGCGGAGCTCGAGCTCCCGATCGTCCTCCATGCCGGCGGCGACGCGATCGCCGACACGCAGACGAGGACCGCCGGCGGCGGCGATCCCGCGACGTATTCCGAGTTTCGGATTCACGCCGCCCAGCCGCTGGCCACCCACGTTGCGAGTCTGATCGTCCAGGGCGTCTTCGAGCGCTACCAGCGGCTCAAGGTGTTGGTCGTCGGCGGCGGTCTGAGCTGGGTTCCATCGCTGCTGTGGCGCCTCGACCAGAACTATCACGCCATGCAACGCGAGGCGCCATGGCTGAAGAAGACGCCCTCGAGCTACTTCCACGACCACATCCGTCTCAGCACCTACCCGCTGGAAGCCGCCCCGACTCCAGAGGCGATGCATCGGTTCATTGGCGCGATCGATGGGATGGGCGAGTTGCTGTGCTACGCAAGCGGCTATCCCCACCGGGACGCGGATGACCTCACCGAGGTCGCGCGCATGATCCCGGAGGCAATCCGTGGTCGCGTGCTGTTCCAGAACGCAGACGCCCTTTTCCGCTGGCCGGGTAGGTCAGCACCCGCTTCGGGTGCTTCGATCCGGAAGGGTGTCGAAGTTGGTGCCTGACATCCGAGCAATTGATTGCGACGTCCACCATCGGTGGGCGAACGACCGCGACCTCATCGCGTACCTTGCCGAGCCCTGGAAGGCATTCGCTCTGCGCGATG
>CAZJSY010000239.1:0-2498 GCA_964548555.1 uncultured Burkholderiales bacterium | reverse complement strand
CGCGACCTCATCGCGTACCTTGCCGAGCCCTGGAAGGCATTCGCTCTGCGCGATGGGCACCAGCCGCTCTCGCTCGATCCGCCTGCGGCTGCCTATTGGCACACCGGCAACCTCAACAAGCGCGTCGATGCCGTTCCCGCTTCCGGCGCGCCGGCCGGCTCCGACTTCGAAACGCTACGAGAGCAGCTGCTCGACGGACTCGACCTGGAAGCCGCGGTGCTGACATTCGATATCGGCCAACACGCCGGTCACCGCAACCCGTTCTTCGCGCTCGAGCTGGCGCGCGCCTCCAACGACTGGTCGGTGGATCAGTGGCTCGACGGTCGCGACGATCGTCTGTATGGGGCTATTGCGGTACCTACGGCGCTGCCCGAGGAGGGCGCGCGCGAGATCCGGCGACTAGCTGACCATCCACGCATGGTCGAGGCGCTGCTCTTCCCGAACCCGCTCGGACTTCCCTTCGGACACCAGGTCTTCGATCCGATCCACCGCGCGGCTGCCGAGACTGGGCTGCCGATCGGCCTTCACCTCGGTCCGGACGGCTACGGGATCCAGCCCCCCAACGGCGGCGGGACGCCAGGCTCGCGCTTGGAGTTCCACACGCTCAGCATCCACAGCATCATGACCCACGTCGTGAGCTTCGTGACGCACGGCGCCTTCGAACGCTACCGGGACCTGAAGCTGCTGGTCATCGAGAGTGGCGTCGGCTGGCTGCCCGGCCTGCTGTGGAACCTCGATGGCAACTACGACAGGCTGCGGTTGGAGAGCCCCTGGGTCAAGCGGCGACCGAGTGACTACTTGCGTGAGCGGGTGAAGCTCACAACGCAGCCCCTCGAGATCCCTCGCGACGGCCGGAGCAACCTCGTCGAGCTTCTGCAGTCCGTCGAGGGGATCGAGGACATGCTCTGCTTCGCAAGCGACTACCCGCACTGGGACTCCGATGCTTTGCGCTTCATCATGCGGCGGCTGCCGACGGCGTGGCACGAGAAGCTCTTCGCCGCAAACGCCCGGATGCACCTTGGGCTTCCTGCGAACCGACCGGGACGTGCGGCCGAGCCCCACGCGCTCCATCCGTGAGGACCGACGTCGGAGCGGCTGAGGACTTCCCGGAGGGCGGGTCGCGCGTCGTCAAGCTCGAAGACCGCGAGATCTGCGTGATGCGGGTCAACGACGAGCTCTTCGCGATTCGCAACGGATGCCCACATCAGGATGCACCGCTTTGCAGGGGCGCGATTCGACGCTCGATCACCGCCGAGGGGGTGGGCGAGATGTTCCGCGAGGCCGCCCGCCCGGTCATCACCTGCCCTTGGCACGGGTGGGCATTCGATCTCCGAAGTGGCGTTTCCGTCACGGGTGCGGCGGGTCGTGTGCGCTGCTACGACGTCGTGGTACAAGACGGCCGCGTCCTGATCGAGCCGCGCGCGAGGACGCAGCGGCGATGAACCGGGCCGCCCGACAGTTGCGAGAGCTCCTGGACCTCCCAGGGACGTTGGTGATTCCCGAGAGCTATGACGCGCTCAGCGCGCGCCTTGTTCAGGAGCATCGCTACGCCGCGACTTACTGTGGAGGCGGGGTGCTGAGCGCCATGGCGCTCGGCCTCGATGACAACGGTCTCATCACGACGACCGAACTCGTCCGCCACGCCGGGCGTATCGCTGAGAGCGTCGAGATCCCAGTCATCAGCGATGCCGACCAAGGTGGAGAGACCCTGCTCGACATACGCCGGACCGTCCGCAGCTTCGATGACGCTGGAGTCGCCGGCATCCACATCGAGGACAGTCTCAACCCCAAGCACCTCCCGGGCCGGAACCCCTTGCGCGATATCGACGAGATGTGTACGCGCATCACGGTCGCCGGCGAGTCACGTCGCGATGATGCCTTCGTCGTGATCGCGCGCAGCGATGCACTGCGCGAGGGGGAGTCGGTCGACGAGGCAATCGAGCGTGGACAAGCGTATGCCGCTGCTGGGGCGGATGTCTTCATGTGTGTCTTCATCCCGCCGGCGGCTCTCGGAAGAGTCGTCAAGGAGGTGCCGATCCCCGTCCTCGACATCAACCACCCACTGGCTGCTGCGCGCGGAGCCGGACTCAAGGTCGACCTCTTTGCCGGACACGCCCAGTACCTCACTGCGGGCCTTCAGGACGACGTGCTGGTCCAGCTCTCGAGTCACGGCGACATGACCGGGCTGTACTACCGCAAGCTGAGCCGAGCGAGGCTCAGCCGCCTGCTAGAGCGGTAACGATGTCGACGCTTCCACTGCACACGCACCCTCGCCTAAGGGAGGACGCCGACGCGGCGTCCCGCGAGCGCGATGTGCCGTTCACCACGCTCAGCGGCCTGCCGATCAAGGCGCTTTACACGCCCGACGACCTTCCGGGTTGCGGGGATGTCGGCTATCCCGGCGCATACCCATTCACGCGCGGCGTGTATGCGTCGATGTACCGCGGGCGTCTTTGGACCATGCGGCAGTTCGCTGGCTTCGGGACCGCGGACGAGAC
>CAZJSY010000238.1:0-4844 GCA_964548555.1 uncultured Burkholderiales bacterium | reverse complement strand
CGTTCAGGGCTGCGGGGCTTCCTCGTGCTGGACGACGTCGAACTGCCACAGCTCGCTGCCGGTACCGACCGGGCCCTCGGTGTTGTGGGCCTTGTGCCCGTGCTGGAACGCCGGGCCCGTGAGCCAGGCCTGGAAATCGTCCTCCGACCGCCACCGTGTGTACACCAGGAACACGTCACGGTCGTCGGAGGGGCGCAGGAGCTCGAAGGCCTCGAACCCCGGCATCTTCGAGACTTCGCCGGCCCGGGCGGCGAACCGCTTCACGAGCTCCTCGGCCCGTTCCTTCGGAACGGTGATTGCGTTGATCTTCACGACACTCATCGTTGGTTTCTCCGTCGTCAGGTCTCATCGAGGGGAACCGCGCTCGAAGCGTCGCGGTCCCAGAACAGCGACAGCGAACACGACGTCGTGCATCGAGCGGATCTTCATACGCGAACGTAACCCCACGCAGGCGCCGTCAGGCCTGGTCGGGGCCTCGGCGCAGGAAACGCTCGATCTCGCTCACCAGATCGTCACCGTCGGGGACCTGGTCCTCGTCGGCTTCGAGCTGCCGGACGATCTCGGCGACGTCGGGCCGCTCGGAGATGCTCTCCTCGAGCCGCTCGCGGTAGGCGTCGACCTGCGCGTCCAGCGGCGCGAGATCCACGCTGATCCCCGCGACGTCGCGCAGCTTCTCGAGCAGCGCGCGCGTCGCCGCGGGTGACGGCGTCGTCGAGACGTAGTGGGGCACCTGAGCCCACAAGCCCACAGCCGGGATCTCCGCCTGGCCCAGCGCGACCTGCAGCACCGTTTGCAAGCCGGTCGGGCCCGTGTAGTCGGGGCGCGGGCCCCCGATCTCTTGGAGCAGGGAATGACGCGTCGCGGTTGCGAGCACATGGGTCGGGCGCCGATGCGACATCGCGGTGGGAATACCCCCGAGCATGACCGCGAGCCCGACGCGCAACTCCCGCGTCAGCCCGACGATCTCTTCTGTGACGGTGCGCCAGCGGATGCTCGGCTCGGGTCCGTACACGACGACGACGTCGCGGCCCGCCGAGCCGGCGAGGAGCTCGATCCTCGGCCATTCCACCGTTCGCGACACACCGTCGATCAGACGGACGGTCGGCCGCACCTGTTGCAGGTCCATCACGTCGGAGAGGTCGATGTGGCCGAACCGACGGACGGTTTGCAGCTGCTCGACCAAATACGCGATGGATCCGGCACCAGCGAGGCCGGCATCGACCCAGCCCGAGAGCGCGACGACGAGCACGGGATCACGGAGCTCCGGGCGACGCTCGACGACGAGCATCGTCCCACTCTAGGGCGACGTCGCGGCGCGGTGGGTGCGGTGGGTAGCGTGCTGACATGCGCCTTCGAATCTTCACGGAGCCCCAGAACGGCGCGAGCTACGACCAGCAGCTCGTGGTCGCACGTCTCACGGAAGAGCTCGGGTTCGACGGATTCTTCCGATCCGACCACTACTTGCGCATCGGAGAGGGCGACCCGATGCCGGGCCCGACGGACGCGTGGGTCACGCTCGGCGGTCTCGCGCGTGAGACGCGCGCCATCCGGTTGGGCACGCTCGTCACGCCGGTCACTTTCAGGTTTCCCGGACCGCTGGCTATTTCCGTCGCCGAGGTGGACGCCATGAGCGGAGGCCGCGTCGAGCTCGGCCTCGGCGCCGGCTGGTACGACGACGAACACCTTGCCTACGGCATTCCGTACCCCGCGATGCGTCAACGGTTCGAGATGTTGGAGGAGCAGCTCGAGATCATCACGGGTCTCTGGAAGACGCCGGTCGGCGAGCGGTTCGACTACGAGGGCCGGCACTACCGGTTGAGCAACTCGCCCGCGTTGCCCAAGCCGTTGCAACGACCGCATCCACCGATCATCCTCGGCGGCTTCGGCAGCAAGCGCACGCCGGCGCTCGCGGCTCGGTTCGCCAGCGAGTTCAACGTCCCGTTCCCCCCACTCGATCTTTACCGCGAGATGGTGCAGCGCGTGCGCGAGGCGTGCGCGCGACAAGGACGCGACTCGGCGACGCTGCGCACCACTGTCGCGCTGACGGTCTGCTGCGGTCAGAACGAGGCCGAGCTCGAGCTGCGCGCCGCGAACATCGGTCGGACCGTCGCCGACCTGCGCGCCAACGCTCTCGCGGGGTTGCCGAACGAGATCGTCGACCGGTTGACGGCGTACCACGAGGCCGGTGCACAGATCGCCTACCTGCAGATGCTCGACATCAACGATCTCGACCACATTCGGCTGCTCGCTGCCGAGGTGCTGCCGAAGGTCCAGACGCTGTGACAGGCCGGGGTGCTGACGAAACCGACGGCATCGTTCGGTTCGGTGTGCACGCGGGGCTGCAGAACACGAGTCTCGACGAGCTGCGCTCACTGTGGCGTCACGTCGAAGATCTCGGCTTCGACTGGATCTCCGTGTGGGACCACTTCTATGCCGCCGACGCGAGCGGGAGCGCGGTGTGCCTGGAAGCGGTCGCGACGCACGCCGCCCTCGCGGCGACGACGTCACGCGTCCGTTGCGGCAGCCTCGTCTACTCGGTCGGCTACCGGCATCCTGCGGTGCTGGCAAACACCATGGCGACGCTCGACCACCTCGCCGGCGGCCGGGTCACCTTGGGAATGGGTGCGGGCTGGCACCAGACCGAGTACGAGGCCTACGGCATCCCGTTCCCACCCGCGCCCGTCCGCCTGCGGCAGCTCGACGAGGGAGTGCAGTGCGTGCGGGGCCTCCTCACTCAGGACGTCACCAACTTCGACGGCGAGTTCTTCACCTTGCGCGACGCCCGTTGCGAGCCGAAGCCGGTCCAGGCGCGGCTACCGATCTGGGTCGGCGGTGCCGGG
The DNA here is from genome assembly GCA_964548555.1 of uncultured Burkholderiales bacterium. Lineage (GTDB taxonomy): Bacteria > Actinomycetota > Acidimicrobiia > IMCC26256 > JAMXLJ01 > JAMXLJ01. The sequence continues at coordinate 2,004 of CAZJSY010000238.1, read as the reverse complement.
GAGAAGGTGACGTTGCGTCTCGTCGCGCGCCATGCCGACGGGTGGAACATTCCGTTCGTTGCACCCGAGACCTACGCGCACAAGGTCGACGTGTTGCACGCGCACTGCGAGCGCGAAGGACGCGATCCGCAGTCGTTGACGAAGTCCGTCAATGTCGGGCTCGCCTTCACCGAAGACGACCTGCGGGAGCAGTTCTCGACGATGTCCGACTGGGTTCGCCCCGGCGTCCTCATGGGCAGCGCGCAGGAGATGGTCGACCGCGTCGGTCGGTACCACGACGCGGGCGCAACATGGGTCATCGTCGCGGTACGCGCACCCTTCCACCCCGATGACCTCACGAAGTTCACCGAAGAGGTGATCCCGGCCTTCGCCTGATGCGCCTGGATCAGTGGATCAGTTGGGACGTTTCCTCGTGCTATGACCGAGAAAGTGTCCCAACTGGGCAGAGGAGGGTCAGCGCATCCCCTCGCCGCTGAAACCGCCGGGACCGCCGAACCCACCAGTGCCCCCGAAGCCGCCGAAGCGGCGACCTCCGCCACCGTCGCCCTTGCGCGGGGCGAACGCCTGCGGCAGCGGGGTGCCCTGGAAAGGCACCGGAACGACGCCGTCAGCCGCGTACCGGTAGAGCGCGGTGCGGAAGATGCCGCTCAACGCGGCGATGACGGCCTGCGCGACGGCGAACCAGGCGACGGCGATCGCAACGGTCACCACGATGATGGCGGTGACGCCGGTCGCGGCGCCGATGCCCGCGACGACGAGCGCGGGGATCATCGCGAGGAACCCGATCGCGCCGAGACCGAAGTTCAACATGAGGTTCTCACCCCACGTCTTCGTGAAGAGCTCCTTGGACCGCTTCAACGCGTTCCCCGGGCCGACGTCCTCCAGCATGATGATCGGCACGGTGAGGAACGTCAGCACCGTCCATGCCAACCCGAGAAGGTTGGCGACGATGCGGCCTACCCAGCCGCCGTTGCGCTCGAGCGCGTTCAGGATGATCGTCACGGTTGCGGTGACGATGGCCCACGGCAACAGGCGATGGATCCGCTGGTTCGCGGCCTGCAACGCGCTGCCGACGGAGGGGTGTCCGCCCCGGAGCACCTCGTCGGCGCCGGCGACCAGCGCGCCGAGGAAGTACACGGTAACGAAGGCGATGACGAAATAGCCGACCACACCCACCACGTAACCGGCCGGACCGATCTGCTGTTGCCCGGATGCCGACTGGGTGCGCGTCAGGAACATCAAGCCCACGATCAGCCCCGCGACCGTGATCGTCGCGAGGAACGACAGCACGGGGAGCCACACCAACTGCTTGTCGGACTTCAGGACCGCCCACGACGCCTTGGCGATGTCGATCGACCGCTGCCATCGAGTCATGAACCCATTATCGACCATCGCGAGCCCGGGTTGATGCGCGTCAGGGGGAACGGATCCCTCGCGGCGCGGGAGTACGGTGCCCAATGTGGCCGACGATCGCACGTCACGGCTGGTGCGTATGCTCGGGACCGGGAGCGGGCCCCTTCAGGCGGTCCACGCACCCGGGCGTGTCAACCTGATCGGCGACCACACCGATTACTGCGAGGGCTTCGTTCTCCCGATCGCGATCGGCCGGGAATGTGTCGTGATCTGGCGGCCCCGCCACGACGGCCGCGTGGTCGTGCGCTCACTCGAGTTCGAGGGCGAGGCCGACGTCGCGGCCGATGGCACCGACGAGCCCGCCACGGTGCGGCCCGCGTGGGCCCGATTCGTCGCCGGCGCCGTGCGCGCGCTCGCGGCTCGGGGACGCGCACCGTTCGGATTCACGGCGGCGCTGAGCTCCAACGTGCCACCCGGCGGTGGTCTCTCGTCGAGCTCCGCGCTCGCCGTCGCCCTCACCATGGTGTCGGCGTCCGCGGGAAAGCTCGATCTCGATCGGCGCGACATCGCTCGCGCCGCACTCGAAGCGGAGGTTCTGGCGACCGGTGTGCCCGGCGGCCTGATGGACCAGCTCGTCTCGTTGTTCGGCCG
>CAZJSY010000237.1:0-4866 GCA_964548555.1 uncultured Burkholderiales bacterium | reverse complement strand
TCCGTCCGCACGGTGCTCATGGCTCCCTCCGCCGGGCCCTCCCGGGCGTCCGCCCCGGGCCCGGCTCCGTCCGCACGGTTCAGACGTTGGGCCCGGTCGACGTTGGGCACGCGCCTTGGAGCAGGTACCACACCTCGCTGCCGACGCGGCGGGCCGGGCAGTACATCTCGCGGATGACCGCCCGTGTCTCGGGTGAGCGCTCCCGCACCTTCGCGGCCGAGAAGTCGTCGACCACCAGCACGCCGGGGCGAGCGTGGCGAAGGCCGCCGGCAATGCGATGCCACAGCGTCTGGTCGTACTGCTCCGCTTCCCAACCGTTCGCGGGGATCGCCTGCGCGCGACCGGAGACGTACAGGTCGATCGGATTGCCGAGCACGTAGACGGCTCCCGCTCCGGGATCGTTCTTCGCGACGAAGCGGGCGAACTGTCGCGCCGTCGCGTACTGGGACTCGCCCGTCTCGTGCAGCGCGATCCGCTCCGACCCGCTGAGCCCGAAGCCATGACTCGCGGCGCGTGCGGTCCATCCGCCGGCGGAAACCGCGAGCGGGACCGCCGCGACCACCACGACCGCCCACGTGGCAATCGTGCGTCCGCGAGGCAGCGTTCTCCACCGTAGTGCGAGCTCCTGCACTCCGCGGGCGGCGAAGAATCCGAGCGGGACGAGGAACATCTGGAGCTGGTACGGCCACCAGTGCTGTGTCAGCCACACCGGGACACCGACCGCGATCCATCCCGCGAACGCGACCGCGAAGCGGTCCCATCCACGGCGCACGTTCCGGGCGACGCCGAGTCCCCCGAGGAGCAGAACGGGCGCCCACACCGCGCCGAACCGACCCACCGCGTCGGTGAGTCGTGACAGCGGACGTCCGGCGATGCCTGTGGTCTTCGGCGTGTACGTGAAGTAGGTCCACGTGACTTCGTGGAGCAGGCCGTGAGCAGCGAAATACGTAGCGGTGGCCGCCAGCGGGGCGGCGACACCGAGACCGATCCATACGAGGTCGTGCAGAGCCGCGCGCGCCCGGCCGACCAAACCGCGCGCAGTCGTGGTTCGCCCGTGCAGTGCCACGGCGACGATCCACGCGGGGACCGCGAGGGGGAGGCACACGATCTTGAGCAACGCGGCCACGGCCGCGGCGAACCCCGCCGCAGCGAGGAGCGCTTGCCGCTTTCGATGGCCCGCGTCCACGGATCGCAACGCGCACCACACCGACGCGAACAGCGGAATGCCGACGAACGCCTCCAGCTGCGTCAACTCCCACGGCCGCGCGCTGGCGTAATAGAGACCGACGACGAACAGCGGCAGCAGGCTGGCGACCCATCGGGGCTCGAACAGCCGCCGGCCGGCGCGCTGAAGCGCAGAGGAGAAGCCGAGCAGCGTCACGAGCTCGAGGGCGTGGACCGAGACCTCGTTGTAGCCGCCCACCATGCCGGCCAAGAGGTAGAAGACGTAGATCGCGGGTTGCTTGATGTCCCAGAAGCCGCCGTAGAGCACGGCGCCATGACGCATCGACCGCGCTCCCACCGTGAACATGGCCTGGTCGCCGGTGAACGGGAACGCGACCTTGAGGAGACCGAGCAGTGCGACCACGGCGAGCACGAGCCCGTCGAGGTGCGAGGCGATCCAATGGCACGGGTCGCCGGTCCCGCGCCGCGGAGGAATCCGCACGACGGTCTCGGCGGTCGACGGCTCCACCTGTGTCATCCGATCGAGGTGAGACGCCGGCGCCGGTAGCTCGGACGGGGGGAGGGCACGCCTCCCTATCGGCGCGGTGCGGCGGATTCCCAGCTCACGGGCCGAATTGAGCCGTCCGACCTACGCGTCGCGGCCGGCGCCGACCCACGGCCGAGCGGAGGTACACCACCCTCGTCGTCCCGGTTAGGATGACGGCGCCCGGTGGGCGATGGTCCGATCCCAGGGGGACGCGTGAAGAAGCTGTTGCTGCTCCTCATCGTGGTCGCAGTCGGCGCAGTCGTCGCGAAGAAGGTTCGCGAGGCCTGAGGCCGGCTCGACAACTGAAGCAATCACGCACGGGCCCGCGGCTGCGGGCTCGTTGCGCGCGGCCCTCAGGTCGAGGTCATGTCCTCACGAGACCCGCGGCGACGCGGCCTGCAGCTCCGAGCGCTCCCGCGGTGTGTCGCAGCGCTATCAGCGCGTCGCTCGACGCGGCACGCGCCCGGTCGACCGCCGAGCCGTTCATCGCGGCGCGTTCGTGCCGGCGCCACCACCACCAGGCCGCGGCACCCGCGCCCGCGACCGCGAGCGCGCTGCTGACCGCGATCGTGGGACCGCGCGGCGGGACGGGGACGCGGTCGCGCAGTCGTACGGGCCGTCGGAACTCGCGGATCTCCCAGCCCCGCTCTCTCGCGACGCGCGCGAGCTCGCGGTCGGGGTTCACCGCGACCGGGTGGCCGACGGTCTCGAGCATCGGGAGATCGGTGACGGAATCGCTGTACGCGTACGAGTTCGCCAAGTCGACGTCGTCACGCGCTGCCAGCTCGCGCACGGCTTCGGACTTGTACGGGCCGTACGCGTAGAACGCGAGCTGGCCCGTGTACCGGCCCTCTTCGTCGAGGTCGGCACGCGTGGCGATCGCACGATCGGCACCGAGATACTCGGCGAGGGGTTCGACGACCTCGGCCGGTGCCGACGAGACGATGACGACCTCGCGGCCGGCGGCGTGGTGCTCGGCGAACAGCTCGAGCGCTTCCGCGAAGATGATCGGCGAGACCACTTCGTCGAGGGTCTCGCGCACGATCTGTGCGACGTGCGCCTGATCCCAACCGCGGGTGAGCCCGAGCATGGCCTCCCGCAGCTTCTCCATCTTCTGCTCGTCCGCGCCGACGAGCATGAACACCACCTGCGCGTACGCGCTCTTCACGATGGCGCGCCGCGAAAGCAAACCCTCGCGGTAGAACGGTCTGCCGAAGGCGAGGACCGAACTCTTCGCGATGACCGTCTTGTCGAGGTCGAAGAAGGCGGCCTCCACGCTCGACAGGTTACGCGGGTCTTGACGCCGGTGTGACGGTTCCCTAATGTCCGAGGCCTTCCCCCGGGCACTTCCTCTTCGCTGTTCATCGCGCGTTCGCGCGTCAGTGTGGAGGAATCCGTGCTGTTCACCTTGTGGTCGCCCAAGGGCGGCTCCGGCACGTCGGTGCTCGCGGCCGCGTGTGCACTGAGCCTTGCTCGCCCGTCTCGTCCCGATGGCCATGCCTTGTCCGGCCAGCTCGTCGTGCGACTCGCCGATCTCGACGGCGATCTGCCGGCTGTCCTCGGACTTCCCTCCGATCCCTCTACCGGGCTCGCCGACTGGCTCGCTGCCGGTCTCGAAGCTCCCACCGATGCGCTCGACCAGCTCGCGATCGACGTCGCAACGGGCGTGACCCTGCTGCCGAGGGGAACGGCGCCCGCGGTGCTCGCGCCGCCGGTCGCTGCGGAGTGCGGGGCCGCGCTGGCGGTCGCGCTGCGCGACGGCCCCGTGCCCACGATCGTCGACGCAGGTCGGGCCGAAAGTCCGGCCGCACGCGCGGTGCTCGAGGTCTCCGACGTCGCGTTCGTGGTCGTGAGGCCGTGTTATCTCGCACTGCGGCGCGCCGTCCGCTCTGCGGCCCTCGGCCGTACGTCCGGCGTCGTGCTCGTCGACGAGCCGCAGCGAGCGCTGACCTCCGACGACGTGTCCGACGTTCTCGAACTCCCGGTGGTCGCGCGGATCCCGTGGCGAGCGACGGTGGCCCGTCTCGTCGACGCCGGTGCGTTGACGCGGCGTTTGCCCGACGCACTTGCGCGTGCGTCGACGAGCACGTTGCGCGCCGCGGGGATCGGTTCGTCGCGCCGGGGACAGGCCGCATGAACGGGATCGCGCGTTCGGCGTCGTCGACGCTCGGACGGTTCACCACCGACGACGACGTCGCGCTGAAGCGTCGTGTCCACGAACGGCTCGTCGGGAGTGGGGTCGACCTGGAGCACGATCCCACGCCCGCGGAGTTGCGCGTCCGTCTTCGTGAGCTGCTCCGGGCCGAGGCGCCGTTGCTCGCGGTCCGGCGGCACGAGCAACTGTTGGAGGAGTTGCTCCGCGACGTCACCGGGCTTGGTCCCCTCGAACCGTTGCTCGCCGATCGCGACGTCGACGAGATCATGGTGAACGGTCCAGGTATCGCGTACGTCGAACGGCGCGGCATGCTCGAACGCGTTCCGCTCGCCCTCGATGCCGACGAAATCGTGCGTCTGGTCGGGCGCGTCATCGCGCCGCTGGGGCTGCGCCTCGATCGCGCGTCGCCCATGGTCGACGCCCGTCTCGCCGACGGGTCCCGACTCCATGCCGTCGTCCCGCCGCTGGCGATCGACGGGCCGTGTGTCACGATCCGTCGGTTCCGAACCAAGGCGGTTCCGCTCGAAGCGTTCGGCCTCGACGGCCGTGGGATCGAGCTCGTGCACTGGATGGTGCGCGCCGGTTGGAACGTGATCGTCGCCGGCGGTACGAGCAGTGGCAAGACGACCCTGCTCAACGCGCTCTCGTCCGCCATTCCCGCCAAGGAGCGTGTCGTCACCATCGAGGAGACGGCCGAGCTCCGGTTCGTTCAACCGCACGTCGTCCGGCTCGAGGCACGCCGCGCCAATGCCGAAGGCGCGGGGGAGGTGACGGTGCGCGAGCTGGTGCGGGCGGCGCTGCGCATGCGGCCCGACCGGATCGTCGTCGGCGAGGTCCGCGGCGGCGAGGCGCTCGACATGTTGCAGGCGATGAACACCGGCCACGACGGTTCGCTCTCCACCTTGCACGCCAACTCAGCGGTCGATGCGCTCAGCCGGCTCGAGACGCTGGTGCTGTTCGCGGGCGTCGGTCTTCCCGCCGAGGCCATCCGATCGCACAT
>CAZJSY010000236.1:0-4894 GCA_964548555.1 uncultured Burkholderiales bacterium | reverse complement strand
CGGCGCGTCCCGAACAGACCGTACGGACGCACCATCAGGATGATGATCATGACGAAGTACGGCATCACGAGGTTGAAGCCTTGTCCGAGCCAGGACGCGTATTCCGGTTGGTACCCCGCGGTGAGCGACTGCGCGAGGCCGATGATGATGCCGCCGACGACCGCGCCGCCCGGCGAGTCGAGGCCGCCGAGGATGATCGCCGGGAACGCCGCGAACGCCACGAGCTCGATGTCGGGCCGCACACCGGCGCCGCCGCCGGCGAGCGTCACGCCGGCGAGCGCGGCGACCAGCCCGGCGATCGCCCACGACACGGCGACGACGCTGCGCACGTTGATGCCCTGAGCGAGCGCGGCCTCGAGGTCGACGGCGGTGGCACGCATCGCCACGCCCATCTTGGAGTACCGGAAGAACGCGAAGAACAGCAGGACCACGCCCGCGACGATGCCGATCGTCCAGAGATCGCTGACCCGAAGCACGATCTGACCCACCTTCAGCGAATGGACTCCCCAGGGATCGCCCAAGGGCAGTGGGTTCGCGCCCCAGATCGTCGGCACGATCTGCTCGATGATCGTCAATACCCCGATCGTGATCATGATGACGACGAACGGCGGTTGTCCGACGAGGCGCCGCAGCACGGTCGCCTCCACGATGATGCCGACGATCGCACCCGTGATCATCGCGAGCGCGAGCGCCGGATAGAACGGCACGCCGAGCGTGATGTGGAAGTCGTACGCGAGGTACGCGCCGAGCACGACGAAGCCGGCTTGGGCGAAGTTGATGACGCCCGTCGCCCGGTAGATGATCACGAACCCGAGCGCGACCAGCGCGTACTGGGCGCCGACCGCGATGCCCTGCACGCACAGCTCGAGGAACTTGGTCATCGGTACATGTCCTCCACGAGTGTGCTGTAGCGCTCGACCACGACCTCGCGCCGGACCCGACGGGTCGTCGTGAGCGCGCCCGATGCCTGGTCGAGCTGCGCGGGTAGCACTCGGAAGGCCCGGATCTGCACCTCGGGCCCCAGGTCTGCGTTGACCTTGTCGATCCAGTCGCCGATGAGCTCGGTCACCTGGGCCTTCTGCGCCAGGTCGCGGAACGTGGTGTACGGCACGGAATGCTCCGACGCCCACGCGCCGAGGTTGTCCTCGGCGAGACCGATCAACGCGACGAGATACGGACGCCCGTTCCCGACGAGCACGGCCTCACCCACGTAGGGGGAGCGCTTGAGACGGTCTTCGAGGAACTGCGGCTCGACGGTCGTACCTCCCGCGGTGACGACGAGATCCTTCTTCCGTCCGGTGACCGTCAGGTACCCGGCGTCGTCGAGGCGGCCGGTGTCGCCCGTATGGAACCAGCCGTCGGGATCGAGCACCTGCCTGGTGTGATCGGGATCGCGCGCGTACCCGGGGAAGACGTTGGGGCCACGCACGAGGATCTCGTCGTCGGCGGCGATGCGGATCTCCGTGCCCGGCAACGCCTTCCCGGCCGTACCGATCCGCAGCTCCTGCGTGGGTGTGCAGGTCGCGAAGCCCGTCGTCTCGACGGTCCCGTAGCTCTCGTGAAGCGGCAACGCGAGCGATGCAAAGAACTCGACCACCTGATCGGCGATCGGCGCTCCCACCGACAGTGCGACGCGGATGCGCGCGAGCCCGAATTTCCGCCACAGCGGGCCGTACAGCATCAGCCGGCCGAGCAGCGCGGGACGACGGCCGATGCGCGCGGCACCGCGACGTCGCCAGTACCGGTAGACCGCGCGCTTCAAGGGATCGGCCTGCGCGATCCGCAGCTCGATGACGTCGCGCGTGTGCTCCCACCACCGTGGAACCGCCACGATGATCGTCGGTTGCGCCTCGCGCGCGTCCTCGGTGACCGCGTACGGCCCGGCGCCGAAGTTCACGACGTAGCCCACACGCAGAGCCGCCGCCGAGGACACGACACGCTCCACCACGTAGGAAAGCGGCAACACGGCCGACAGCGCTTCGTCGTCGGCGCTCAGCTCCAGCACGCTCGCGAGCATCGCCGCCGTGCTCACGAGGTTTCCGTGTGACAACACGACCGCCCGTGGCGGGTCGCTGCCCGCGCTCAACACGATCGTGGCCGGCCCGTCGTCGGTGATGGTGCCCAGGGCGTCCCGCCATGTCGTCAACGGGTCGGACGCGAGGGCCGCGCCGTTCGTGCACAGCTCGTCGAAGCTGATCTCACCCTCTTCGAGCACGGGGAGGCCGTGGGTGTCGATCACGACGACGTGGCGCAGCGAGGGCACCAGCCCGCGTATCGCGCGGGCGACCTCGAGCTGCTCCTCGTCTTCGACGAGCAACGCAGTGGCCTCGACGTAGTGGAGCATCCGGGAGACCTCGGCGGGCGCGCTCGCAGGGTGCAGCGCGGCGGTGACCGCACCGATGCCCTGCAATCCGAGGTCGGCCTCGAGCCATTCGGGCCGGTTGCCGCTCAGGATGCCCACCACGTCGCCCGGGTTCACGCCGAGCGCGCGCCAGCCGAGCCCGGCGGTCGCGGCGCGATGGGCGTACTCGTCCCACGTGATCTCGTGCCAGTACCCGAGTCGCTTGTATCGCAACGCGACACGGCCTCGCATCGCGTCGGCCCGCGCGAGCAGGAGGTGGGGAAGGCTCGGCGCGTCGGTACCGGGGCGAGCCATCGTGGCCGGGGGTGCCGTGCCGGTCATCCCGGCTGCCCGAGGTACGCCTCGATGACGCGGGGATCGGCCTGGACCTTCTCCGGCGCACCGAGCGCGATCACCTGACCGAAGTCGAGCACGAGGACCCGGTGTGCGATGTCCATCACCAGGTGCATGTCGTGCTCCACGAGGACCGTCGCCACGCCGAGCTCGTCGGGCACCGCGACGACGTGTCGCGCCATGTCCTCGGTCTCCTCGAGGTTCATGCCTGCGACAGGTTCGTCGAGCAACAGCAACTTCGGCTCCATCGCCAGCGCGCGCCCGAGCTCGATTCGCTTCTGCACGCCGTAAGGAAGCAGCCCGACCGGGCGGTTCCGGTACATGCCCAGGTCGAGGAGGTCGGCGATCTCCTCGCACCGCCGCCGGTGTACGAGCTCCTCGCGCCGTGCCGGTCCGACCCACACGGCACCGGTGAAGAACCCGGTGCGCATCAGGTGGTGGCGACCGAGCATGAGGTTCTCGATCACATCGAGATTGGTGAACAGACCGATGTTCTGGAACGTCCGCGCGATACCGAGACGCGCGATCGCCGCCGGCCGCCTGCCCACCAGCTCTTGATCCTCGAGGCGGATGCTGCCGATCTGCGGCCGGTAGACCCCGTTGAGACAGTTGAAGATCGACGTCTTGCCCGCGCCGTTCGGGCCGATGATGGCGAACAGCTCCGCGCGTTCCACCGTGAAGCTGACGTCGGAGAGCGCGGTGACTCCGCCGAAGCGAAGCGTCACCTCCCGCACGTCGAGCAGCGGGCCGCCGTTCACGCGCTCCACCGGTGCCGGCGGCGGATCTTGAGATCGCGGAACGACCGACGCCCTGCTTCCCCCACACCGAGGTAGAACTCACGGATCTCCTCGTCGGCGAGCAGCTCGTCGGCGGGGCCGTCCTTCATGATGCGGCCGTTCTGCATCACGTAACCGTGGTGCGCGATCGAGAGCGCCATGGTGGCGTTCTGCTCCACGAGTAGCACGCTCGTCCCGGTCTCGTTGATCCGAACGATGATGTCGCGGATCTGCTGTACCACGAGCGGTGCGAGACCCAACGAGGGCTCGTCGAGCAAGAGCAGCCGCGGTGACGCCATGAGCGCACGCCCGATTGCGACCATCTGCTGCTCGCCGCCCGACAGGTAGCCCGCGGGCGACTGCCGGCGCCGCTCGAGAACCGGGAACAGTGACATCACGAGCTCGTAGGTGCGCTGGACCTCGGAACGGTCATGCCGTGTGTACGCACCGGCGCGCAGGTTCTCGTCGACGGTGAGCTCGGCGAAGATCCGTCGCCCCTCCATCACCTGCGCCATGCCGCGCTTCACGATGTTCGGCGCCGCCATGCGGTCGATCCGCTCGCCCGACAGCATCACCGTGCCGCCGACCACCTCGCCGCGGTGCACGGGCAGCAGCCCCGAGATCGCCCGCAGCAAGGTCGTCTTCCCTGCGCCGTTGGCGCCGAGGAGCGCCACGATCGTGCCGGTCTCGACACGAAGGCTCGCGCCACGCAGCACGACGATGCCCGCGCCGTACGCGACTTCCAAGTTGTTGACCGCGAGCATCGGGTCGCGTCCGCCGGCTCCCCCCACGAGGGGAAGTATGCCCCGCCCGGAGGATTCGTTCTCGGGAACTGGCGGGGACGTGCCCCGATCGGCGTCGCGGTCGATGCCCGCCACGTTGGTCTCGACTGGCGCGACGGGCTCAGTGCGGGACGAGGCCGCCGTCCGCGAGAACCACCTGTCCGGTCACGAAGCTCGACGCATCGGACGCGAGGAACAACGCCGGCCCGACCATCTCGTCCGGATGCGCCGCCCGTCGGAGGTACGCGGCGTTCGCCATGCGCTCCTGGGCCTCCGGTGTGTTGTTGCGCACCATGTCGGTGTCGACCGTCCCGGGAGCAAGTGCGTTCACCCGGATGCCGAGCGGCGCGAACTCGGCCGCCATCGAACGGGTGAAGGAGTACAGCGCAGCCTTCGCGGCCGCGTACGTCGCGGTGTACGACGAGAAGAGGAACGCACCGGCGGAGATGACGTTGACGACGGCTGCGCCGGGACTCTCCTTCAGATAGGGCAGCGCCTCCTGGACGAGGAACACCGGCCCGCGCAGGTTGACGTCCAGAGACTTCGCGAACGCCTCCGGCGTGAACCGGCCCAGGTCTTCGCGCAGCGCCGTCGCCGCGTTGTTGACGACGATGTCGAGACGGCCGAACCGCTCGATCGTG
>CAZJSY010000235.1:0-4964 GCA_964548555.1 uncultured Burkholderiales bacterium | reverse complement strand
CCGTCGACGGCGTCGAGCTCGACGAGGCCGCGCATGCTCGGCGGTTCGTCGGCGCTGTACAAGAGGATGCGCCACACGGGACGGCTGCGCAGCCCTCGCCATGCCAACTGTGCCGACGCATGACCCACGGGGAACCCCACCGTGCGGGTCGCAACGACGAGCGCCTCGGTCTGGTCGACGTCGAGGTTCCAACCCGCGAGAAAGTGATAGCCCGCGATCGCACCGAGCACGAGCGCCGCCGCGAGCGCGCCCGAGTTGGATGTCGCGAGAAACCCGATCACACAGGCGATCGCGACCGCGATGTACAGCGCGCCGGCGATACGGCGGCGCGTGATGTTCGGGAAGATGTAGGGCCCGACGTACGCCGTGACGTCGAGGTCCTCGGGGAGCGCGTCGCCGTCGCGGGCGCCCTCGTCGTGCGAAGCGTCGGTCACGTGCTCGACGCTACCCGGTCACCCCTGCGGCCAGACTGCACGAAGCTTCTCCCAGCTCGCGCGCAGCGCCTCGGGCAGCACCCGGGCCTCGGCCACCGTGGTCATGAAGTTCGTGTCGCCCGACCAGCGGGGCAGGGCGTGCATGTGCACGTGGCCCGGCACGCCCGCGCCGGCCACCCGGCCGATGTTCACGCCGACGTTGAGGCCGTCCGGACTGTACGCGCGCTGGACCGCAGCACACGCACGTTGCGTCGCGTGCATCAACTCGGCCGCATCGTCAGGGTCGAGCGACTGCAGATCACCGACATGGCGCAGCGGCGCCACCATCACGTGACCGGACGTGTACGGGTAGGCGTTCATCACCGTGAACGTACGGTCGGTGCGTTCGAGGATGAGCGCCTCGTCGTCGGGCAGCGCGGCCAGACGGCAGAACAGACAGTCGTCGGCGTGTTCCGTCGGTGTGGCGACCACACCTTCGATGTAGGCGGAACGCCATCCCGCCCACAACCGGTCGAGGGCGGTCATGCCCGCGAGCACGCCGATGTCACCGGCGTTCGGCGACGTCGGCCGCGAGACGCTCGATGAACATGTCGAGCGGCACGTCACGGTCCGGCGTGTCACTTCCGCGCTTGTTGACGCCAACCGTGCCGTGCTCGGCATCGTCGTCGCCGACAACGAGGATGTACGGCACCTTCTGCACCTTCGCTCCACGAACCCGCTTCCCGAGCGTGTCGGCACTCGCGTCGACCATGTCGGCCCGGTATCCCTCGGCGCGCAGGCGGTCGACGATCCGGAACGCATAGGCGTCGTGACGGTCGGCAACGGGCAGCACGACGGCCTGCACAGGCGCCAGCCAGGCGGGAAACTCGCCTGCGTAGTGCTCGAGCAGGATGGCGAAGAAGCGCTCCACCGTGCCGAAGAGTGCGCGGTGGATCATGACCGGGCGGTGGCGCTCGTTGTCGGTCCCGATGTAGTGCATGTCGAAGCGCTGCGGCATCTGGAAGTCGAGCTGGATCGTCGACATCTGCCATGTGCGTCCGATCGCGTCGCGTGCCTGCACCGAGATCTTCGGGCCGTAGAACGCGCCGCCTCCCTCGTCGAGGACGAGCTCGAGCTCCAGCGACTCCGCGACCCCGCGCAGCGCCTCGGTGGCTTCCTGCCACTCCTGGTCGGTGCCGACGGCCTTGCCCTCGGGCTTCGTGGACAGCTCGAGGTAGAAGTCGTCCAGGCCGTAGTCGCGCAGCAGATCGAGCACGAACATCAACGTGGATCGCAGCTCGTCGGCCATCTGCTCGCGCGTCACGAAGAGATGCGCGTCGTCCTGGGTCATGCCGCGCACACGCGTGAGCCCGTGCACCACGCCCGACTTCTCGTAGCGGTACACCGTCCCGAACTCGAAGAGCCGCAGCGGAAGGTCACGGTACGACCTCGTGCTGCTCTTGTAGATCAGGATGTGGAACGGGCAGTTCATCGGCTTGAGGTAGTAATCGGTGCCGCCGTCGAGCTCCATCGGCGGGAACATGCTGTCGGCGAACCAGTCGAGGTGGCCCGACGTCTCGAAGAGATCGGACTTCGTGATGTGCGGCGAGTACACGAACTCGTAGCCGGCCTGCTCGTGACGCTGGCGCGAGTAGTCCTCCATGAGGCGGCGCACGATGCCGCCCTTCGGGTGGAACACCGCGAGGCCCGAACCGATCTCGTCGGGGAACGAGAAGAGATCGAGCTCCGCGCCCAGGCGACGGTGGTCGCGACGGGCCGCTTCTGCGATCCGGTGGAGGTGCTCGTCGAGCGCCTCCTTCGACTCCCACGCGGTGCCGTAGATGCGCTGCAGCATCGGACGGTGCTCGTCGCCCCGCCAGTACGCACCCGCGACCTTGGTGAGTTTGAACGCGCGGAGGCGACCCGTCGACGGGACGTGCGGACCGCGGCACAGGTCGACGAACGGCGCCTCACCGTCGCGCGGGTTCTCGTAGACCGAGACGGTGTCGCCCACCTCGACCTCCGACGACTCGACGGCGGTGCTACCTCCCTCGCGTACGCGCTCGATGATCTCGCGCTTGTAGGGCTGCTCGGCGAAGACCTGGAGCGCCTCGTGGAACGGAAGCTCCTCGCGCACGAAGGGCTGGTTCTCGGCGACGATCTCGCGCATGCGTGACTCGACGCGCGTGAGGTCGTCGTCGGTGAAGTGCGCGCCGCCGGGGAGCTCGAAGTCGTAGTAGAAGCCGTCGGCGATCGCGGGACCGATCGCGTACTTCGCGCCCGGGAAGAGGTCGGTGACGGCCTGCGCCATCACGTGCGCGGTGGAGTGCCGCAGCACCTCGCGGCCGTCGTCGGTGGCAGGCGTGACGATCTCGAGCTTCGTGTCGTGGGTGAGCGGCGCCGATACGTCGATCCAGGCGCCGTCGGCCTTGGCGGCGAGGGCGTCCTTGGCGAGGCGCTTGCCGATCGAGCCCGCGACGTCGGCCGCGGTGGAACCGGCCGGGAATTCGTGCTGGGAACCGTCGGGCAGGGTGACGGTGATGCGGTCACTCATCGCCGAGCGACGTTACCAGCGCGTCAGATCGACACCGAGCAGGTTTCCGAGCTCGCGCAGCACCTCGGGCGCGGTGGTGTCGTCGCCCCGCGACAGGATCGCGCTCGCGAGATCGTCGAGCGCCTCGACGGCCCGCGGGGCGTCGAGATCGTCGTCGAGTGCGGCGCGGACCCGTTCAGCGAAGGGCCTCGGGTCGGCGCCGCTCTCGCGCTGTGCCGCCGCCAGCAGGCGGTGCAACAGCGCCGTGCCCTCATCGAGGTCGGTGTCGTGGTATTCGAAGCCGGCCCGGTAGTGATGGCGCATGAGCGTGAGCCGGATCGCACGAGGGTCGGCCACCTTGAGCAGGTCGCTCACGAACACGAGGTTCCCGAGGGACTTGCTCATCTTCTCGCCCTCGTAGGACACCATCGCCGAGTGCATCCAGTGGCGCACGTACGGCTTGCCGGTGAGGGCCTCGCTCTGTGCGATCTCGCTCTCGTGGTGGGGAAAGATCAGATCGGTGCCCCCGCCGTGGAGATCCAGCGTGGGCCCGTGCTCCTGCATCGCCATGGCCGAGCACTCGGCGTGCCATCCCGGCCGCCCCACGCCGAAGGGCGCCCGCCACGCAGGCTCGCCGGGCCCGGACGGTTGCCACAGCACGAAGTCGAGCGGCGCCCGGCGGTGCGGATCGTCGGGGTTGCCGCCCCGCGCACGCGCCAGCTTCACCATGCGGTCGATCGGATAGTGCGACAGCTCGCCGTAGCGCGGGAACGTCGACACGTCGAAGTAGACCGTGCCGTGTGTCAGGTACGCGTGGCCCTTGTCGAGCAGGCCGTTGACGATCGCGATGATCTCGTCGATCGTCTCGGTGGCACGGGGCTCCGCGACCGGCGGGAGGATGTTGAGCGCCTCCATGTCGGAGTGGAAGCGCGCGATCTCGGACTCCGCCAGCTCGAGATACGGGACGCCGAGCTCTCGGGCCCGGGGCAGGATCGAGTCGTCGACATCGGTCACATTGCGCACCATGCGCACGTCGTGACCGAGCTCGATCAGCCGTCGGGTCAGCAGGTCGTAGGCCAGATAGGTGGCTGCGTGCCCGAGATGGGTGGAGTCGTAGGGCGTGATCCCACACACGTACGTGCGTACGACGGAACCAGGCTCGAATGGAACGATCTTCCGGGACGCGGTCTCGTAGAGACGGATCGGCACGTCAGACTCCGCTGAGCCGGAGGCCGGCTCGCACCTTGTGACGGATGTTGATCGTCAGCATGATCGCCGCGAAGGTCTCCATCCCCACTGCGTTCTCGAGTGAACCGCCGTCGAACGCCCGAAGATCAGGGATGCTGCTGATGATCTCCATCAGTGTCGCGCGGGCGCCGTCGTCGTCGCCGCAGGCCACGACGTCGCTGACCATGGGGTGCTCGAGGTGCACGAACTCGGCCGCCGGGACGAGGTGGAACGCCGTCACCACGTGCGAGCGCCACAGCATCGCCTGCATCTCCTTGGCGATCGACCCGTGGGGTGGCAACACCGCGTTGAACTCCGTGCCGTTGCGCACGAGGTGGTTCGCCATCGAGACGACCACCTTCCCGACGAGTTGGTCCGAGAAGTACTGGGCCGTTGCGAGGGCAGCGTCTGCGTTGACGGCGAGGACGACGACGTCGGCATCGCAGGCAGCCTGGTTGTTGGCCGGGACGACGCGTGCCACGCGGTCGCCCCAGCGTTCACGCAGCTCATGCACCACGACTTCGGCCTTGGCCCGCTCCCGGGATCCGGCGAGGACGTCGTAACCGCAGTCGGCGAGGCGGGCGGCGAGGCCGCGGCCCGCGGGTCCGGTTGCTCCGAGCACTCCGATCTTCACCGGCGCAGCTTAAACAGCCGGCGCTGCGAGGAGCGGTCCGGCGCGCCGCGCCGTCAGTTCGTAGGCTGCCCTCCGTGAAGTTCGGAATCATGTTCGCCAACGTCGGACCGTTCGCCAGACCGGATGGCGCGATCGAGCTGGCGCGCATCGCGGAGGA
>CAZJSY010000234.1:3171-4975 GCA_964548555.1 uncultured Burkholderiales bacterium | reverse complement strand
GGCGATTCCTTTCAGCCCATTCTCGGTGGAGGGGGTGCGCGAGCACCCCCTCCACCCGCGTTACGAAGCAGTCGTGAGTGCGTTCGGTAACCTGCCGCCCGGCAGTGCGGACGGAGCTGCGCCCTCCCCGGCATCCGCCCAGGACGCAGCGCAGGGAGCCAAGTGATGGCAGAGCTCGACCGCTTCGAGGGATACCGCTACGTCGGCGACAAGCGCAAGCAGGTCGTGTACGACCTCGAGCATCCGCCGGCGCCCGAAGTGCTCGAGGAGCTGATGGCGTCGGAGGAATTCATCTGCTTCGGGCCCGACATGCTCTTCGAGGCGCGCAACCGCGGATACCACCCCGACCGTGCCGCGGCCCGGGCGGCGAAGCAGGAGGCCGAGGCCGCCGCGGCTATTGCGTGACGGGTTCCGAGATCCCGTGAGGCAGCGCGTCCACCACGCCCTTCAATCGAGCCTGGAACGCGGTGTCGGACAGCGCGGGCTCACTGTCGAGCGATCGGGGATCGTCGGGAAGGCCGGAGACGTCGACCCACGAGCTGCAGCCGGCGTACTCGTCGCGAAACGGCGTGGTGATCGGCGCGACGAGTCGATGGGCCCGCATAACGAGCACCCAGAGCGGGTCGCGTCGTTTCCAGTGCAGCCGCGACGACGCGTAGTCGCCGGACCAGATCAGCTTCGACTCGAGCGCCTCGAGATGGTCGGGCTCCGTGATCTTCGCGACGCCGACCACGTCCACCCAGCCGTCGATGCGGATCTCGCCGTCGCGCGGGTCGACACCGTCCGCGACGCGGTGACGGTACGCGGGTTTCAGGAGCTCGGCCTTCTGGTGCTCGACGGTCGGGTACAGCCAGCAGCGCGTCGAGCGCAGCGCGAAGTGCCGGCCTTCTTCGCGGATGCCGCCCTTGCGGATGTCGACGATCTGCTCGCCCTCGAGGAGTGCGTCGACGATGACGGCCCACTCCTTGAACGCGGGGATCGTGGTCGTGGTGGGCACGCAGGCCAGGATACCGACCGACGCCCACGAGTGGCCGGGGGAGGCTGAGGCACCCGGTGGACGACACGATCACCTCGGCAGGGCTTCGACTCGGGGCGCACTTCGCGCGCCCGGCCGGCAGCGCGCGTGTTCCGGGTCTGGTGCTGTGCCACGGCTTCCCGAGCGGGCCGCGGGGCGGTGCGACGTCGGGCGCCACGTTTCCCGAGCTCGCCGACCGCATCGCCCGTGAGGCCGGGTGGGCGGTGCTCACGTTCAACTTCCGCGGAACGGGCGTGTCCGAGGGCGACTTCTCCGTTGCCGGCTGGCGTGCCGACCAGCGCGCCGCGGTCGACACCCTGTGGCAACGGGAGGACATCACCGGTGTGTGGATCGCGGGCACGAACCTCGGCGGCTCGCTCGCGCTGTGCAGCGCGGCCGACGACGACCGTATTCGGGGTGTGGCCGTGTTCGCGGCGCCCGTTCACCTGCGGGAGTGGTCGCGCGATCCGATGCGATTCCTCGAGCACGCCCGCTCGACGGGCGTGATCCGAAATCCCGCGTTTCCCGTCGACGTCAACGCGTGGGCGCGTGGGTTCACCGACCTCGACCCGTTGAGCGCCGCCAGGAAGCTCCCACCCCGTCCGCTGTTGATCCTCCACGGCAGTGACGATGATGTCGCGCCGCTGGACGACGCGCGGTCGCTCGCCCAGGCGGCAAGCCCGACCGCGGAGCTTCGCGTCGTGCACGCGGCCGGGCACCGGCTGCGTCACGATCCTCGGGCGGTCGCCGCGTTGCTCGGCTGGCTCGACCGTCAGATCCCATAGTGCG
>CAZJSY010000234.1:0-3071 GCA_964548555.1 uncultured Burkholderiales bacterium | reverse complement strand
GACGAGCTGCGCCGTGGGCGGATGCCCGGGAGGGCGCAGGGAGGGAGCCGTGTGAGAGTGCGGACGAGCTGCGCCGTGGGCGGATGCCCGGGAGGGCGCAGGGAGGGAGCCGTGTGACCACCGAGGAGGCTCGGGGGCGCCGCTACGCTTCCCGGGCGTGAAGGGCGTCATCCTGGCCGGCGGTCAGGGCAGCCGGCTGGACCCGCTCACGCGGATCACCAACAAGCACCTCCTGCCGGTCTACGACCGTCCGATGGTGGCGTACGCCATCGACTCCCTGGTGCGGGCCGGGATCACCGAGGTGATGCTCGTGACCGGAGGCACGCACGCAGGCGAGTTCCTCCGGCTGCTCGGCAACGGACACGACTGGGGCCTCGACCGGCTGCTCTACGCGTACCAGGCCCGGCCGGGCGGGATCGCGGACGCACTGTCGCTCGCGGAGCGCTTCGTGAACGGCGACCGCGTGGTCGTGCTCCTCGCCGACAACGTGTTCGAGCGCTCAATCCGGCCTTCGGTGGAGCGTTTCCGTGAACAGGGCGAAGGGGCACGGATCCTGCTCGCGGCGGTCGACGATCCGCTGCACTTGCGCCACCTCGGTGTGCCGCGACTCGTCGACGGAAGGGTGGCCGAGATCCTCGAGAAACCGGATGATCCTCCGAGTGCCTACGCCGTCACGGGGGTCTACTTTTACGACGCGAGCGTGTTCGACGTCCTGCCGACGCTCACGCCGTCCGGTCGCGGCGAGCTCGAGATCACCGATGTCAACAATCATTACGTGGCGGGCGGGGTGATGGAGTACGACATGATCGACGGCTTCTGGGGTGATGCCGGTGAGTCGATCGACGCCTACTACATGGTGAACGACTTCGTCCGGCAGTTCGGCGCGAACAAGTAAGGCGTTCAGCCGTCGTTCGACGCGCCGGCTCGCGCCGCGTCGAGGACGTCTCGCAGCGTCTCGTCGAGGCTGATCTGCGGGTTCCAGCCCGTCGCCGCGTGGATCTTCGACGCGTCACCCACGAGCCGCGGTACGTCGATCGAGCGCACGAGGTCGGGGTCGACGGTGAGTCGGAGCGGCCGGTCCGCGAGCTCGAGCAGCTTCCCGGCGATCTCGCCGACCGCGACGCCACGGCCCGAGCACACGTTGTAGACCTCACCAGGCTCGCCGTCGACGACCAGCATCCGGTACGCGCGTACGACGTCGCGCACGTCGGTGACGTCTCGTACGGGCTCGAGCGAACCGACGCGCACCTCCGACGCGCCCCTGCGCTCGGCCTCTGCGACACGTCGCGCGAGCGCAGGGATCAGAAAACGATCCGACTGGCCGGCCCCCGTGTGATTGAACGGCCGTACCCTGAGCGCGCCGAAGCCGTCGGCGAGGAAAGCTTGAAGCGCGAGATAGTCGGCCGCGACCTTTGCCGCGCCGTAGGGCGTGACGGGTCGCAACGCAGTGTCTTCCGCGAGCGGCAGGTCGACCTCGCGTGCGATGCCGTACTCCTCCGCGCTGCCGACCACGAGCACGCGCTGCACTCCGGCCCGGCGGGCCGCGTCGAGCACGTGCAGCGTGCCTTCCGCGTTGACACGGAACGCTTCCACGCCGGAGCTCCACGACTCGCCCACGTGGCTCAGCGCGGCGAGGTGGTAGACCGCGTCGGGCTTCGACATCCGGATCGCGCGGTCGAGCGCGTCGGGATCCGTGACGTCGACGGGGTGCTCGCCGTGACGGTCGACCGCGGTGACATCGTCGCCTTCTTCGCGCAGGTGCGCGACGAGGTACGGGCCGACGAACCCCGATGCCCCGGTGACGAGTGCCCTCATCCCGATGCCCGTGTTGCGCTCGCGTCGCGTTCGTCGCCGTCGCGGTCGCCGGTGACCGCGATGCGATACGCCTCGATGTGTTGCTGCGCGGAGCGATACCAGGTCGCCTCCGCCGCGCGCCGCGGGCCTGCGGCCCGGAACGTGTCGGCCAGCGCCGTGTCGCGCAGCAGCGCGTCGAGCGCGCCGGTCAGACGCTTGACGTCACCGGGCGGCACGAGCAGTGACGCGTCGCCGACGACCTCCTCGATGGCCGACCCGAGGGTCGACACCAGGGGCGCGCCACATGCGAGGGCCTCGAGCGCGGGAAGCCCGAATCCCTCCTCAAGCGAGGGATACGCGACGACCTCGGCCTGGCGGTAGAGAGCGGGCACCGCCGCGTCTGGTGTATATCCCGGCCGCAGCACGCGGGTGGCGACACCGCTGCGCTCGATCGCATGACGCACGGCGGTGGTTCCCCAACCGTCCCGTCCTGCGAGCACGAGGCGCAGCTCCGGGCGGTCACGGGCCGCCTCGGCGAACGCGGCGACGAGGGTGGGCACGTCCTTGCGGGGCTCGATCGTGCCCTGGAACGCCACGTACGGCCGTCGGACTCCGAGATCACGCAACAACGTCAGGTCGTCGCGATCGTCGAGCCTCCCGGGTCGGAAACGGTCGTGGTCGACTCCGTGCGCGGCAACCACGACCGGAGCATCCGGGGTCAGTACGGCCTCGAGCCGGGCGGCGGTGTGGCGACTCACGGCGACGAGCGCCCCGGCCCGGGCGGCCGAGGCGCGCAACATGGGACGGAAGAAGGCGACCTTCGAGCGCTCGTGCCATTCCGGATGGTCGAAGAACGTGAGGTCGTGGACCGTGACGACGCAGGGCACGTCGGCGCGCAGGGGCATCGTGTAGTGGATCCCGTGCCACACGTCGGGGCGCACATGCCGCGCGAGAGCCGGACCGCCGAGCTGTTCCCACGCCAGCCGCGCCGGGCGGCGATCGGGTGCGACCGCGTGCACGGTGGCTGCGGGCGCCAGTTGCGTCCATCGCCCTCCGTCGCTACGTCGCGCGGCCAGGTGCACGTCGAGACCCGCGGCCGTGAGCTCGCGAGCGAGGTTCACGGCGTACACCCCGGCCCCGACCGGCCGGGAAGGCACCGCGGAGACGTCGAGCAACAGCCGCACGCGTGAAAGTGTAGGAAGAGGTCGGAAGAGGGCGGGAGCCCGGGCCTAGCGCGGACCCCCCACGGCCGCGGCCCGTTCGTAGGCCGCCAGGTG
>CAZJSY010000233.1:0-4979 GCA_964548555.1 uncultured Burkholderiales bacterium | reverse complement strand
CTGCGGTGGGTCTCACCGATCAAGAACATGTGCCGAACGGTCACGCACGACACGAAGTTCCTCGACGCCGAGCTGCGCGCCGGCCAGAAGGTCATGCTGCTGTACGAGTCCGCCAACTTCGACGAGTCCCGTTTCACCGACCCGGAGACCTTCGACTCGGCCCGCCGTCCGAACGACCATCTCGCATTCGGGTTCGGTACGCACTACTGCCTGGGGTCGAACCTCGCGCGCCTCGAGATGCGGGTGATGTTCGACCGTCTGCTCGCCCGCCTGCCCGACATCGAACGAGCGAGCGAGGAACCGCTCCCCCGGCGCGAGGCCAACTTCATCAGCGGGTTGGAGTCGATGCCGGTGCGCTTCTCGCCCGCTCCGCCGCTCGGTCAGTCCTGAGCGTCGCCCGCACGAGTCGTGCGCGCCGCCGCGCGAGCGAGCCGGAGCGGCTCGGGCGTGCGGGCCGTCGCGACGCAGCGCCGCACCACCTCGACCGCGACCTCGACGCTCGTGCGCCAGCCGGCGTGCGCGACGACGGGCCGCACCCCGGGCCGGGTCTGCACCCAGGCGGCGACGACCTCGCCCGCGATCGTGAGCTCCAGGTCGCCCGACGCCCGCAGCGGCCGATGCGTCACGCCGACCGTCGGTACGTCCAGGACGGCCCCGAGGTGGAACGCGAGCCCGGCGCGACGGGGATGGTCGCGACCGGTCGCGTCGATGAGCAGCACGTCCGGCATCGCCCCGAAGGCGCGCACGGCGGCTTCGAGCGAGGGCCCCTCGCGTAAGGCGAGGCGGCCAGGGTCGTAACGGGCCCCGGCGACGCACCGGCGCGTGACGCACTCGACACGGTGGTGTCCCGGCTCCTCCACCCGCGCGGCGCCGACCCATCCACGATCCCCCGCCGCGCCGGGGCCCTGCCCACCACGAGCGAACGCGAGAAACACGCCCCCGGCAACGAAGGATTCGCCGGGCGTCCACTCCTCCGGAGTGAGGGCAGCGAGCTGCTCCTGCTCCGCATCGAGCGCCGCGGCGGTGTCGGGCCAGCGCGACCTGGGCGTCGAGGTCAGCTCGTCGCGACCGTGTCCGTGTCGCGACCCGAACGCAGCACCGTGCCGGGCAGCGCCCCGGTCGGCTTGCCGTCGACGACCGTCTCGACACCCTGCACGAGCACCCGCACGACACCGACGGAGTCCGAGTAGAGACGGCCCGTCTGCCCGGGCAGATCCTCGACGAGGCGCGCGGGCGTCGCCCCGACGGTCTCCGGGTCGAACACGACGAGGTCCGCGATGCCACCCACCTCGACCCGACCACGCCCGCGCAGACCGAACAGCCGTGCCGGCGCATCGGTCATCAGCTGGACCGCCCGCTCGAGAGACACGAGCTTGCGACCGCGGATCGAGTCGGCGAGGAACGACGTCGTGTATTGCGAGCCCAGCATCCGGTCGAGGTGTGCGCCGGCGTCTGACCCGCCGATCAACACACGGTCGTCGTTCCAGACCTCGGCCCGCAGCTTCCAGCTCTCGTCGTCGCCGTCGGACGGGATCGGCCAGAGGATGGTGCGCAGATCGTCGGCGATGACGACGTCGAGGAGCGTGTCGAAGGCCTCCTGCCCACGCTCGCGGGCGATGTCGCGCACGGCGCGACCCTTCAGACCCTCGTTCGCGGCCGAGAACGTGTCGCCGATCTCGTAGTTGGCCCAACTCGCCAGGCGGCGGAACACACCGGCTTCGGGCGAGCGCGCGTGCTCGTCCATAAAGCGACGCACCTCGGGGTCACGGAGCTTTGCGATCCGCTCCGCTACCGGCAGCGACATGATCGGACCCCACTCCGGGAGCATGAAGAGCGCGCAGTAGTTGCGGAAGCTCATGTTCATCGGCACGAGCGTCGGCATGCTCAACGCCACGATGCGCCCGCCTGCAGCGGCGGCCGCGTCGGACGCGGAGAGCTGACGGGTCACGCGCTCGGGAACCTTCGAGTCGACGGTGAGCACGTTCCAGTTCAGTGGTCGCCTCGCTCGCGCGCTCATCTGCGCCATGCGCGCGATCTCCTCGTCGGAGAACTGGTCGAGGCAGCCGTCGGTGATGTACTCGAGCGTCGTGCCGGGGTGCTGGCCCGTCGCCTCGCACAATGCGAGCACCTCTTCGGTGGACGCGAACCGCGAGGCGATCGGATTCCCATCGCCGTCGGAGTGCGTGTACGACTGCGACGACGAGAACCCGAGCGCCCCCGCGTCGATCGACTCGTGCAACAGGCGCACCATCTCGTCGACCTGATCGGGGGTGGCCTCGTTGCCGATGGAGTCGGCGCCCATCACGTAGCGCCGGAGCGCGCAGTGCCCGACGAGGAACGTCGCGTTGACGCCGAGGCGGCCGTCGAGGCGGTCGAGGTACTCGGCGAAGGTGCTCCAGTCCCATTGCACGCCGTTCTCGAGCGCGGCGAGCGGCATGCCCTCGACCTTCGCCATCATGCGGCGGATGTAGTCGGCGTCCTCGCTCTTGATCGGCGCGAGCGTGAAGCCACAGTTGCCGGCGACGACCGTGGTCACACCATGGACGTTCGACGGCGACGCGGTGGGATCCCAGAAGAGTTGCGCGTCGTAATGGGTGTGCGGGTCGACGAAGCCCGGCGCGACCACGAGCCCGTCTGCGTCCATCTCGGTGGCACCGCGCTGGTCGACCTCGCCCACGGCGACGATCATCCCGCCGTCGACCGCCACGTCGGCGCGGCGGCCGGGTGCACCCGTGCCGTCGACGACCGTTGCGCCACGGATCACGTAGTCGGCCATGCACAACCCTCCTCGGCAGCGGACCAGCGGCCCACACGAATCTGACACATCGTCACCTATGCGGCGACCCGAGGCAACCTGTGGCGGACCGGGTCGCCTGATCAGGCCGTTGCCGGTCGCCGCTGAGCCCGGGCGTGCTCGACGAGCCAGTGCCGCAACCGCTGGGAACGCGACACGATCATCAGCGCGATCCCGCCCACGATGAGCTTCACCGCCGCGAACCAGATCGTGAACTCCTTGGCGAACGAGTCGTGGTCCAGGACCACGCGCGACGGGTACTCCCGGTCATAGACCACGTGCACGTCGGTCCCCACGGCGTCGGTGGCGGATCCGGCCGGCCTCGCGACGACGACCGCCCCGTTGGCGGTGCGGAACTCGACCGCCCGATGCCCGCGCAGGTCGACGATCACGCCCGGCGCATGCGTGGCTTCCGCGCCGAAGCTCGAACCGGCCCGCCCCACCGTCAGCCGCCACATGGCCAGCAGCAGCCCACCGGCCAGCAGAACGATGCCGATGGTCAAGACGAGGACCGGGTGGAACCGTCGTGCGCGGCGCGGGCGTCGTGGGGACGCCCACGTCGGCACCTCGGACCACGACGACGGTCCATCCGACGGGCGCGGTGCCTCGGCAGGGTGGGACCTCGCGGCCTTCGAGCTTGCGGGTGCCGGACGCGGCGTCGATACCGGGGCACCGGCGGCGCGTGCGCGGTCGTAGGCGGCGCGGGTCTGCGGGTTGCCGATGACGTCGTGCGCGGCGGTGATGTGCTTGAAGCGCTCCGCCGCGGCGTCGTCGCCGCGGCAGCGGTCGGGATGCCACCGCTTCGCGAGCTCCCGGAACGCGCTGTCGATCTCCTCGTCGGTGGCGCGTGGCGACACCCCGAGCACCGCGTAGTAGTCGTTGAGACGCCACTGCCGCACCGACACCGACGTCCACTATGTCGTCTCGGGCGGCCCGGAGGAAGCTGGGACCGAAGACAGGACGCACCCTTCCTGTGTCGGCGAGGGTGTCACCTAAGCTCACGCCCGTGGTCGACTTCGCCGACGACACCAGCACCGAGCTCGAGCGCAAGGCCGAGGCCCTGAAGTGGGTCAGCCTGATCGAGACACTGAGCTACGTCGGTCTCGCCGCGTTCTGGCTGACGGGCAACAAGGCCGGTACCGCGATCTTCGGCTCGCTCCACGGCATGGTGTTCCTCGGCTTCGCCGCGATGGTGGTGATGATCACCCGCCAGATGCAATGGGGCTGGCTGTTCGCGGGCGTGGGCCTCCTGACCGGGCCGCTCGGATCGCTGCTCGTGTACGAACGCATCCGCCGCCACGGCGTCCCCGAGAGAGCTCGCCGCCGCACGGCGGCGAGCTCGCCCCGCCCGGCGTGACCGACGAGAACAGCAGCAGTACCGCTCGGGTGCTCTTCCTCTGCACGGGGAACGCGGCGCGCTCGGTGATGGCCGGAGCGATGCTCGTCACGAAGGCCCCGCACGTGCACGTGACCACGGCGGGGACGCACGTCATCGAGGGCATGCCGGTCAGCCTCCGCACACGCGACGCGCTCCTCGCCCTCGACGTCGTGCTCGACGGACACCGGAGCCGGCAACTGCGTGAGTCGGACCTCGACGAGGTCGATCTCGTCGTCGCGATGGCCCGTGAACACGTGCAGTACGTCCGGCGGGTGCATCAGCGCGCGGCCTCGCACACGGCCACGTTGAAACGCCTCACCCGCGACCTTCCCGGCACCGAAGGCACGCTCGCCGAACGCGTCGCGGCACTGCATCTCGACACGGTCGAGCTCGAGCCGTGGGAGGACGTCGAGGACCCGGCCGG
The DNA here is from genome assembly GCA_964548555.1 of uncultured Burkholderiales bacterium. Classification (GTDB taxonomy): domain Bacteria; phylum Actinomycetota; class Acidimicrobiia; order IMCC26256; family JAMXLJ01; genus JAMXLJ01. The sequence continues at coordinate 383 of CAZJSY010000233.1, read as the reverse complement.
CGGCGACGCCCCGGTGTTCCACGCGTGTGCCCGCGAGCTCCTCGACCTCGTCGAGCAACTCGCCACCCACCTCGTCTGACGCACCGGCGGCCCTCGGCCGCGCGCGTGCTCCCACATCCTTCCTCCCGCGGACGGAGCTGGAGACCCTGGGCGGACGCGCACGGGGGCCGTTCTGCCTTTTTTCGCCGCCGGAGGACCCGCTGCGTGGCCTCGCGCTCAAGGGGCCCTCGCACCAGGCCGAAACCTCCCCTGGCTCGACACCGGACCGGAGTGCGGGCGGGCCGAGCAAACCGGAAGACGGGGGGCGGTGGGGCGCCCTGCGGAGCACGACCGACGACCGGGTTCGAGGAGGACCGATCAGATGCGACGATTCGTAGCCGTCG
>CAZJSY010000232.1:0-4980 GCA_964548555.1 uncultured Burkholderiales bacterium | reverse complement strand
TCCTGGTACGCACGGTCGGGCGTCCCGAGAAGTGCACGGGCGTGGCCCATGTCGAGCTGGCTCTCCTGCACGAGTCGCTGGACGGCCGGCGGCAGCTGCAACAACCGCAGCTTGTTCGTGATCGCGGTCCGGCTCTGGCCCACCCGGCCGGCGACCTGCTCGTGGGTGAGCTGGAACTCCTCGATCAGTTGTTGATACGCGGCGGCTTCCTCGATGGGGTTGAGGTTGGCCCGGTGGATGTTTTCCACCAGGGCGTGCTCCAACGAAGCGGTGTCGTCGGTGTTCCGCACCAGCGCAGGGATGGTCTGCAGGCCGACCCGACGCGCCGCCCGCCAGCGACGTTCGCCCGCGATGAGCTCATACTCGTCGCCGACCGGACGCACGAGGACGGGCTGGAGCACACCGACCTCACGGATCGATTCGGCGAGGGAGGTGAGCTCCTCCTCGTCGAAGCGGGCCCGAGGCTGGAACCGGTTGGGACGTACCGCGGCGACGGGGATCTCTTCAAGACCGCTCGGGGTCTCACCGATGGCACTCGTCGGGATGAGCGCCCCGAGCCCCTTACCCAACCCGCCTTGCCGCGCCACGGCTGACCTCCTTCGCAAGCTCGCGGTAGGCGATCGCGCCGCGAGACGTCGGATCGAACACGATGATGGGCTGGCCGAACGACGGCGCCTCCGAGAGTCGTACGGTCCGAGGCACGACCGCCCGGTAGACCTTGGCCCCAAAGTGGTTGCGTACTTCCTGCTCGACCTGATCGGCGAGCTTGGTTCGAGCGTCGTACATGGTGAGCACGATGCCCTTGACGTCGAGCGTCGGGTTGAGGTTGGTACGCACCAGGGCGACGTTTCGCAGCAACTGCCCGAGCCCTTCGAGGGCGTAGTACTCGCACTGGATCGGCACCACGACCGCGTCGGCGGCTGCGAGGCCGTTGACCGTCAAGAGTCCGAGCGACGGGGGACAGTCGATCAGCGTGAAGTCGTAGTCGTCGCGTACCTCCTCGAGAGCCCGGCGCAGCTTGAGCTCCCGGCTGAAGGCGGGAACCAGTTCGATCTCGGCGCCGGCCAGATCGATGGTTGCCGGAACGACGAAGAGGTTCTTGAGACTCGTCGGCTCCACACAGTCTTCGATACGCATGTCGTTCATCACGACGTCGTAGATCGAGCCCTGGAGATTCCGAGGATTGATCCCTAGGCCGGTCGTCGCGTTGCCCTGCGGGTCGAGATCGATGACGAGGACGCGGTAGCCCAACTCGGCGAGTGACGCGCCGAGGTTCACCGCCGTCGTGGTCTTCCCGACCCCGCCCTTCTGATTGGCGATGGCGAGGATGGTCGGAAGCTCGAGGGCCTCGGCCTCCTCCTCGGGTTCCGCTGTTTCCGCAATCGATGGGGCCGGTTCCTCGACGGCCGACGTGTCGGCTGCCGATTGGTCGACCGCTGGCGCCGGGGACACATCGGTCTCCGCCGGTTCGCTCTCCACGGTGACCGGCACGGCTTCGACGGCGGGCTCGGACGAACCCTCCGGCTCGGCGGAACCCACCGGCTCGAGCGAAGCGACCGGCTCGGCCGCGGCCTCGACCGGGGCGCGCGTCGGGACTTCGTTCGGGACCAGTCGCACGTGCCCGGTCGGCGCCGGCACCCGCTCGGCCTGCTGTCCGGTGGTCACGCGGCCGCCTCGATCCGAGGTCCCCACCTCGCCCGCCGGCGCCTCACGATGGGGCCGCAGCGCGCCGGTTTCCGGATCGAGCCGGCTGGCCACGTCGCCGGGCGCCGCCGTGCTGCCGGGCTGCTCCACGGACTCCACTGCAGGGATACTCCTCGTGTCCTCTTCGTCTGCGGTACGCGCAGGTTCACCGCGCGCTTCTGGCCCCACGGGCGAGCGTGCGGGATCGTGCACGTCGGGAGCGACCGCGGACGGCTCGGACTCGGCTCTCCGCCAGCCGCCGAACAACCGCCGCCGCCGGGGTTCCGGCCCTTCGGTAGTCATCCCGGGCTCCTCTCCTCGGCCCGGCCGGCCCATCCTCCGCCCGGCCGCCAGAAGCGTCAAGCAATGCAGGAGGCTTGCAACGAGTCCCGCAGCATCGTCGCGCCCGGCATGCTAACCCCGCCTCCGCCACCCCGGCGGTCTCCCGAGCGACGTTCCACGTGAAACATTGGAGATCGCCACGTCCAGTGCCCGATATTCGTGACGGATCCGCGCACGGTGCTGTGTGACGGATCCCGGTCTCTTCCGTAGGATCTCGCCGCGACGTGCGATCGGATGTCAACTCTCGTCCTTCGCGTCATGGCGCCGAGGGCACTCGTCCAGTCGCGAGCTCACGTCCACAACACAGCCGAGTTCGTGCCCGCGCATTCCGCCGACCGCCCTTGCCCCATCCATCCCGGTCAGCGCGGTTGTGGAGGCACCTCGACCGAAGATTCCCGTGCGACGCTTTCGCGAGACGTGCTGCGACGCGCGGCTCGAGGCCCGGTCTCGCCGACACCACGACCGATACCTCTGTCCAGCCCCTCCTTCGATCGTCGTAACGAACGTCGGCTCGCTGATCGCAGCGCCGCCCGAGGCTTCGTCGGGAACGGTCGACCCGTTGGCGCGCCGGTGCTCGGACGAACGCCTACGTCGCCCAAATGTGCGAGTGCGCATGTCGGTCGGTCGATGCTCTGCCTCGGTCACGGATTGACACGGCCCAGACAAGCGTCCGGCGGTACCCCGTCGTTCTGCTCGGCCGGGTTGCGTCTTCGATCGTCGGAGGAATCGTCAACCCGCGGCCGTTCTCGCCGCTCAACACCGCGACCCTGTGAGCGGTGGTCCGCCGAGAATCAGGTCAATCCGAGGGAAAGGCCTCGACGCTCAACAACGCGAGACACAAACAGCCACGACTTCATGATGGCCACGGGTGTGTTGCCGGAACGGTCGGTACCTCTTCGCCGACGCGACCGGTCGGAGCACCTCGTCCGTCGACCTGTCGGGTTCGGGGTCCGTCGAACGAAATCGCGGTACGGCCGGTGCGCACCGCCCCGATCATGGACACCCCACGTTTCACGTGGAACATCGATCGAACATCTCTTGGCGACACGAGGGCCTCGGGGGCTGAGCGGGTCAGAGCCCAGGCGCAAAGGAACGGCCGTTACCCGTTCCCTCGGAAGGCGACCGCACGGGACGTTCCACGTGAAACATCCCGCGGCCATCCGCTCCGACAGTGGGGTCGAGACCCGAGGTGTTCACCCCCACGCGTCCACGGTGACGTTCCACATCGGACCCTCGAGCGCCGCGAACGCGCCCATGCGACCGAATGTTTCACGTGGAACATCTACCAGAGCGGTCGCTTTCGGGGGACTCCTGTCCTCCGGGGCCAACGTGGGTGAAGCGTCCCGTCGCGATCGAGCTCGACAAAGCCTGCCCCCTGAACTCGGGATGCTCGAGCCACGCTCAAGCCGAGACGCCGAAGCCCCGACTCCGGCCACCGTGAGGCCTCCGCGTCCGGTGGTTCGCTCACGACGAGGCGTCCCTGGGCGCGAAGGAAACCGACGGCGCATTCAGCTGTGACGGCAGGTGGCCCGAAACCCCGTGCGACCACGACGCCGAACCTTTCCCGCTCCGCGGGATCGTGCGCCAGCACCTCCGCCCGACCCTCGAGGACCGCGACACGGCCGGTAAGACCAAGATCGCCTACGGCTCGCGCGAGAAACTCGACCCGGCGCCGCATCGCGTCGAGCAAGACCAGGCTCTCGTCCGGCCAGGACTCGGCGAGGACAAGTCCCGGCACTCCGCCACCCGCCCCGAGATCGAGGACGGGACCTTCAACAGATCCGATGAACTCCGCCATCGCGAGGGCGTGACCCACATGGTCCGCGACCGCTCCGGGTCCAAGGAATCCGAGCTCGCGGGACACCTCCAGCGCCTCGACGAGACCCGGGCTCACGACCCGACGTGACTCGAAGCGTCCACCGGTCATGGCCGCGACGACCGCCCGGGGTGATCCGTCGCGGGCGTCGTTGTCGCCCTTCAGTTCGTTGGGCGAATGACGACGCGGCGTCTCGGCTCTTCACCCTCCGAGATCGTCTCGATGCCGTCGATCTCGGCCGCCACGTCATGGACGACCTTGCGGTCCGGGGAGGACATCGGCTCGAGCGCGTGCTCACGGCCGGTGTCGACAACGCGCTGCGCCAGGTCGCGAGTGAACAGCTCGAGCGCAGCGCGACGCTTCGCCCGGTACCCCGCGACGTCGACGTTGATCCGGACCCCGTGTCCCCCGGTCTGGCGCTGGACGACCGTGCGCACCAACTCCTCCAGCGCGTGCAACGTCGCACCCTTCGGGCCTACCAGCAGGCCGAGGTTGTCGCCCGTGATCTCGACGACCACGTTGGCCTCCTCGGGCGCGACCTTTGCCTCGACATGCGCGGGTGCGCCGAAGGCCTCGACGACACCCCGGGTGAACACCTCGGCCGCCTCGGCCTGTTCCTCGATCGGTACTTCGGCCTCGCGGTCCATCGTGTCTCCCTCGTCAGGTGCTGCCTCGACCCGTGCCGGCTTCCGGCGACGGCGGCGGCGCCGGTTGCCCGCCGTGCGCTCGCTGTCGCCGTCGTGACCATTGGGCCCGTCGGTGACGGTGGCAACACCAACCGGTGTCCCCTCTTCAGCGTCAGCTCCCTCCGCGCCTCCGGTTGCCACCGACGGCTCGTTCTGCCGCCCGCCACCGGACCCTCGGCCGGCGCCGCGCTCCGGTCGCTCACCACGGTCGCTGCGGCCCGAACGGCGACGTCGCTGCGGATTCGGCTTCTCACGCGAGATTGGTTTCACCCGCGCACGAATGCGCGCTTCGCTCCCGCCGAACCGACCGAAGAGGCCGCTCCGAGGCTCCGCGATGACGGAGTACTCAACCTCTTCCTCGTGCACACCGAGCCGGTCGAGCGCCTCTTCGAGCGCCGCTTCGATGGTCCGGCCTGTGGTCTCCACCCACTCCATGTCACCGCCGCCGTTTCC
>CAZJSY010000231.1:0-5060 GCA_964548555.1 uncultured Burkholderiales bacterium | reverse complement strand
TAGCAGGAGGGCTCAGGCGTCTGCCAGGGCGCGCGCCTCGATCTCGAGCGGGATCGCCTCGTAGGCGTCCCAATGGTCGAGACCGACGCTGCGATTGCGGACATAGGCGCCGAGATAGCCGAACAGGAAACGGACCACGCCGAGCTCCCGCCACTGACGTACGTGCACGAGTTCGTGCGCGAGCAGCGTGCGATCACGTTCGTGACCACGCCTCACGAAGACGTAGCGGCCGAGCGTCATCGCCGCGACGCCGGGAGTCAGACGGGACACGAGCACGACGCGAACGCGGGCCCGATCCCGTGCTGGAACCGCGTCGAAGCGTGTGAGCTCCGTCGGTGAGAGCCGCGCGACCACCATACGGGCGCTACTGCACGACGAAGTTGACGAGCCGTCCGGGCACGACGACGACCTTGCGCACCGTCTTGCCGTCGAGGAGCGCACCGACGCGTTCGTCGGAGCGCGCGGCTGCCTCGGTTGTGGCCTCGTCAGCATCGGGCGCGACCATCACGTGGCCACGCACCTTGCCGTTGAGCTGCACCGGTATCTCGACGAGCTCGTCGACGAGGAAGGCCGGATCAGCCGCGGGGAACGGCTCGTGGACGAGCGACTCCGGGTGCCCGAGTCGCTCCCAGAGCTCCTCCGCGACATGGGGTGCGAGCGGAGCGACCATCAGCACCAGCGGGACAACGACCTCGAGCGGGGCGGTACCGCGTTCGGTCACCACGCGACTGAGGTGGTTGTTGAGCGAGAAGAGTGAGGCGATGGCGGTGTTGAACGACATGGTCGCCATGTCGTCGGCGACCGCGGCGATGGTGCGATGCAACAGCCGTCGTGTCTCGTCGTCGGCAGGCTCGGGCGACACGTGCACTGCGCCGGTGTCCTCGTCGACGATGTTGCGCCAGAGACGCTGCAGGAACCGGTGCACGCCGATGATGTCGGCCGTGTTCCACGCGCGGCTCTGGTCGAGCGGGCCCATGAACATCTCGTACAAGCGCAACGTGTCGGCGCCGTAGTCGCGATAGATGTCATCGGGCGTGACGACGTTGCGCAGGCTCTTACCCATCTTGCCGTATTGCCGTGTGACGGCCTCTCCGCCGTAGTAGTAACCGCCGTCGCGCGCTTCCACTTCCGACGCCTCGACGTAGAAGCCGCGCTCGTCGGTGAACGCGTAGGCCTGGATGTAGCCCTGGTTGAAGAGGCGCTGGAACGGCTCGGGCGTCGTCACATGACCCAGGTCGTAGAGGATCTTGTGCCAGAAGCGCGCGTAGAGCAGGTGCAAGACGGCGTGCTCGACACCGCCGACGTAGAGGTCGACCCCGCCCGCAGCCGGAGTGCCGTCGCCTCGCGTGCCGTGCATCCAGTAGCGCTCGATCTCGGGATCGACAATCGCGGTGTCGTTCGTTGGATCGAGATACCGCAGGTAGTACCAACACGATCCGGCCCACTGCGGCATCGTGTTGAGCTCGCGCGTGTACGTCTTCGGTCCTTCGCCGAGGTCGAGCTCGACCTTCGCCCACGACTCCGCGCGCGCGAGCGGCGGCTCCGGCAGCGTGTCTTCCTCGTCGTCGACGATGCGGGGCTCGAAGTCGGTGATCTCGGGGAGCTCGACCGGCAACATCGACTCGGGAACCGCGACCGGCAGTCCGGTCTCGTCGTAGACGATCGGGAACGGCTCGCCCCAGTACCGCTGGCGGCTGAATAGCCAATCCCGAAGCTTGTAGTTGACCGTCGGCTCACCGAAACCGCTCGTGCGCAACCAATCGGAGATCACGCGCTTCGCCTCAGGCGTCGGGAGGCCGTCGAGCGACACCTCGTCGTTCGACGAGTTCATGCCGGTACCATCACCTACGTAGGCCTCCGGCCACTCTCCGGCCGGCGTGTCCGGCGTGAGCGCGCGTTCTGCCAGCCACAGGTCGGGCGGACGCACCACGCCGGTGATCGGCAGCTCGAATTCTTTGGCGAACTCGAAGTCGCGCTGGTCGTGCGCGGGCACCGCCATGATGGCGCCGGTGCCGTAGCCCATGAGCACGTAGTCGGCGACGAAGATCGGGATCGCCTGGTCGTTCGTGGGGTTGAACGCGAACGCGCCGGTGAAGACGCCCGTCTTCTCCTTGGTCTCGACCTGACGTTCGACGTCGCTCTTCGCAGTGGCGAACTGCCTGTATCGAGCGACGGCGTCAGGCGGGCTCACGTCGGCACCGAAGATGCCGCGCCATGCCGCCGGCGTCTCCTGCCACTCGTCGAGCTGCTCACCGCCCGGCCAGTCGGTGGGCACGATCGTGTCGAGGAGTGGGTGCTCCGGAGCGAGCACCATGTATGTCGCGCCGAACAACGTGTCGGGACGCGTGGTGAAGACCTCGATGTCGAGTCCTTCGTGGTTCACGACCGGGAAACGGGCGCGCGCTCCCTCGCTGCGACCGATCCAGTTGCGCTGCATCTGCTTGATCGAGTCGGTCCAGTCGAGCACGTCGAGATCGCGCAGCAGCCGCTCCGCGTAGGCGGTGATGCGCAACATCCACTGCTTCAGTGGGCGCTTGTAGACCGGATGGTTCCCCCGCTCGCTTCGGCCTTCACTGGTGACCTCTTCGTTGGCCAGCACCGTGCCGAGGGCCGGGCACCAGTTGACAGGAGCCTCGGCGATGTAGGCGAGACGATACGAGTCGATCAGCGTGCGGCGCTCGAGCGCGTCGAGCTCGCTCCAGTCACGCCCGCCGGTGTGAGGCGCCGCGTCGCGCTCTCCGCTCTCGAACTGCAAGACGAGCTCGTCGATCGGGCGGGCCCGGTCTTCCGCGCGGTCGTACCAGGAGTCGAAGATCTGCAGGAAGATCCACTGCGTCCACCGGTAGTAGTCGGCATCGGTCGTCGCGACGGACCGACGCGAGTCGTGCCCGAGGCCGAGCGCGCGCAGCTGGCGGCGCATGTTGGCAATGTTGTTCTCGGTCGTGACGCGCGGGTGCTGACCGGTCTGCACCGCGTACTGCTCGGCCGGGAGACCGAACGCGTCATAGCCCATCGCGTGCAGGACGTTGTGGCCGGCCATGCGTTGGAAACGCGCGAACACGTCGGTCGCGATGTAGCCCAGCGGATGGCCGACATGGAGTCCCGCGCCGCTCGGGTACGGGAACATGTCGAGGACATACAGCTTCGACCGGTCGGCGACCTGCTCGAAACCGTCGCTCAGCGGCCCGCTCGGGTTGGGGGCCCAGAACGTGTGGTCGGCGTCCCACCGATCGTGCCACTTCGCCTCGATCTCGTTCGCGAGCGTGGCGTCGTAGCGGTAGCGCGGGCGCTCGGCGTCTTCCGTCTGGGCAGGTCGGCGGGTGTCGGTCACACCTCGCAGGGTAACTGGCGATCAGCGGATTGCCTCGCCCGGATACCTGTCACACCCTCCCGTCAGAATCCGAACATGTGTTCGTCGTGTGAAGCATTCGAAGCGCGGCTCACCGCTGGTAGCGTTGGAGAGCCCTGGGGGCGTAGCTCAGTTGGTAGAGCGCTTGCATGGCATGCAAGAGGTTTCGAGGGTTCGAGTCCCTTCGCCTCCACCCCGCTTTTTCCAGCCCTGCTCCAGTCGTGGCGACTGATCGGTTTCACGCTCGGAGGGCTCGTGGCCGGCGAAGGCGCATTCGTCGTCACGACGAATCCGCCCCCGTACCGGGATGGCTCCACACGCTTACGCTTTGTGTTCCAGGTCGCGATGGCAACCCGCGATCGCCCGCTGCTCGTCGCGCTGCAGCGCTTCTTGGGACATGGGTCGATCGATGATCGACCACGGCGCCGCCCCCACTGGGAGCCGATCAGCAAGCTCACGATCTCGTCTCGCCGTGGGCACCGAGCGGCCACGAGTCCGTTCGCAACCCAATTTCTCCTCTCATCAGCCAAGCGCGCGCAGTTCGAGCGGTGGCGCGCGCAGTTCGAGGCGTATGAAGCGGCGCGGCCGACGCGGTGGCGCGTCGGGCCGTCTTCGTGCTCTGTCGCGGGGTGCGAACGGCCGGTGCGAGGTCGCGGCCTGTGCCGGTCGCATTACTACCGTGCAACCGGCTACTGACCTCGGCGCTTGGGTAGCGGGATTCGTCGTCGCGGAAGGTTGCTTCACCGGTCCGGCGGACGGAAGTCGCTTCATCTTCGCGGTCGGCCTTGGTGCGACCGACTCGGGCATGTGCGGGATGCTGCGCGAGTTCTTCGGCGTCGGCACCATCACGCGCTCGCCGCGGCGCAAGGAGCACTACGACGATGAGGTCACGTACGGGGTCCGGTCCACACGAGCGCTCGTCGACGTGATCGTGCCATTCATGGACGAGCACTTGCCGCCGTCGTACAAGCGGGTGCAGTACGAGGCGTGGCGCTCGGGGCTGCTCGACTATTGGGAGCACCGGACCAAGCGTGTCCGGCCGTGCGTTGTCGACGATTGCGACACGCCGCGGCGGGCGCACGGGCTGTGCCGCCACCATCTCTACCGATGGCGGGGGTACTGAATCCCCGAGTCAGTCGTCGTCGCGGTCGGACATCCCGTCCAGCATCAGCGAGAGGCCGATGCCGACGAGCCAGATGTCCTTCGCTATCGGGATCCCGTCCTGGGTCGGCCGCAGGCTTCCCTGCTGACGCATCCCCGGGGTCCGCAGGTACAGCCCCACCAGCCCCGAGGAGAACGCAGTCAGCGCGGCGCCGGCCAGTGCCGGCGGGACGAACGGCGTCAACAGCGCTGCGCCCACCGCGATCTCCGACGCCGCGAGGATGCGCACGAACTGCTCGGGTCGCAGTCGCTTGAGCTGTGGGTACGCCGTGCTGGCGAAGCCGTGCAGGTGACCCGCGGTCGCCTCGTCGGCATTCCACTTCGACAGCCCGGAGTTGAGGATGTAGGCACCGGTCGCGAGGCGCACCGGAACGCGGCGGATCTTCATGAGCGCACTCCTCCGGATGTGCGGGTACCACCGCGCACTACCCACGCTGGAGCCCCACATCCCGCGCCGCAGCCAGAAAACGGGGCCCAACATCGCGGACCTGCCGATAGCCTCGTCGGGCCATGATCGACGTGATCGACTATCGGGCCGGCAATGCGCCGA